>CAZSNV010000459.1:0-3157 GCA_964608035.1 uncultured Gemmatimonadaceae bacterium
AAGGACAGCACGCCGGCCGCCTCCAGCTTCTCGGCCACGTCGTGCACCGTGACCTCGTCACCGGTCGCACTGAGGGCCATCAGTTGCGAGAGCAGGACGAGCCAGTCGCGGGCGGTGGCGGACGCCGCGACACCCACCGTGCCCACGCCGCACTTCCGCAGGACCGACAGGAGGTGGCTGAAACTGGCGTAGTTGTCGAGGTCGAGACGGAGGCGCGTCGAATTGACGAAGATGAATTCGCCCGACGTGCGCAACTCGAGCTCCTCGTCCTGATCGAGCAGCGTCTTCCCCGCGGCAACGAGATCGTTCAACGCGTTGCGCACCGCCTCGTTCTCCGGCGGATACAGCCGGATCACGCGCATGGCGCCGTAGATCGAGACGATCAGGGTCCGCCCGGCCCGCCGGACGAAGGACTCGGATGCATTATCGCCGGCGCCGTCGGACGGAACGGCACCCGAGTGCGTGGGCGTCGGCATGCGCCGCGGATCCGTCAAGCGGGTCCCCGCAATGCCTTGCTCACGGCGTTCCTGACAAGGATGTCCTTGTCGGTGCCGACGCGCCGCAGCGCCGCGAATGACGCGTCCGTCCCGATACGCCCGAGCGCCATCGCCGCGCACGCGCGCACTTCCGCATCGCCGCGCTTCCCGAACAGCCCCTTCCGGTTCAGCATGCCGTCCAGCATCGCGACGCCGGATTCGCCACACAGGGAGCCGAACGCCTCGAAGTAGGCCATCTTCTCGGTCAGGTCCCCCTCCTGCAGCCGCTTGCCGATGAGCGCGTTTTCGATCTTCTGCACCGACTGGCGGTGATTCCGAAGCCCGAGCGCGCGGACCGCCGCGATGCGGACATCGCGGTCTTCATCGTCGATGCCGCGATCGAGATGCTGCATCGCGCCAGGCGTTCCGATTTCGGCCAGCGCGTTCACCGCGGCGAGCCGCATCGACGCCTCGCCTTGCTGGAGGAGCCGCGCCAGCGCGGGCACCGCCGCCGCGGTCTTCAGGGAGCCGGCGCGCCGCGCCGACTCGAATGCCACTTCGCGCTCGGTGGACCCGAGGAGGCGAACGAGTTCGGAGGTATTGGCGGCCGCCAGGCGGTCGGCGGCGGCTTCGAGCAGCGTGCGCACGCCCGGCGTGCCCATCCGGCCCAGCCAGCCGAAGATGGTGCCTAACGCGCCCACCCGAAGCTGCTCGAACAGTTCGTTGAGGTCGGCCTGCGGCGGAAGGTCGGTCCGCTCGTCGAGCGCCTGGAGCAGTTGTGCCACCGCCGACGGCTCGCTCAGCCGGTTGGCCAGCGACAGCAGCAGTTCGCGTTGTTGAGGCGTGATGTCACGGGCGCGGCCCGCGGCAATGTTCGCCTCGCGCAACAGGCTGGCCACCGTACGCAGCTGCCCCGCGGTGAGCAGGTTGACGAGCATCGCATCCAGGATGCCGCACACCTCGTCGCGGATCGCGGGATCCGTCTGTTGCTCGAAGACGTCCAGCAGGACCGAGACGATGTTCTGCCGCAGGTCGGCGGCATAGTGATCACGGACCGTGGTGTGGAGATACTGCACTTCGTTCTCATCCAGGAAGTAGAGCGTGGAGTCGAAGTCATCCATGCTCACCACGCCGGCCGGCGCGATCTGTTCCTGCGCGGGCTCCCGAACGGCCGCGGGATCCACGAGCTTCGTTTTTTCGTGGTCGGCGGGGTCGATCGGCACCGCCGCGTCGAAACTGACGTCCACGTACCGGTAGCGGACGAAGGAGAACTCATGCTCCCAGAGCAGCGTCAGGAGATCGTCGTCGTTGCCGCCTTTGCGTACTTTCGCGATCACCTGCACCAGCGACACGATCTCCTGGTCCTCCACGCCCTTGGCAATGCGCAGTTCGCGGAGGCCATCCTTGTAGAGAACCCACGGCAGCGCGTCCCCGCTCTTCTCGGCCTCGGTCACCACAGCATGCCCATCCCAGAGCATCTGCGTATCCGAGATCTCGAGAACGAGCTCGCCGGTGTGGATCCAGATGGGCGCGAACGAAGCCCGGAGGATCTCCAGCGACTTCAGGTAGGTCGGGTTGTTCTCGAGGTACAGCAGCTGGGCCCGGATCGCGCGCGACAGGAGCCGCAGCATTTCCTCGACCGGAGCGAGGTTGCCCGGCAGCTCGGTCCGAGCGGCGTCACGATGACTCGGGGTGGCGTGCGATGTCACGACGGCAAGATATCGGATTCGCTGAGTTGTGCCACGTCCTTGTCTCCTCGGCCACTGATGCACACGATCACGTTCTCGTCAGGCGTCCACCGGCCGCGCGACTGATCCATCCACGCGATTGCATGCGCCGTTTCGAGCGCCGGGATGATGCCTTCCAGCCGGCTGAGGAGCGCCAGCCCCGCTACTGCTTCGTCGTCAGTCACCGAGACGTACGACGCGCGTCCGCTGTCCTTCCACCACGCGTGTTCCGGACCAACGCCTGGATAATCGAGCCCCGCGGAGATGCTGTGCGCCGGATGCACCTGGCCATGCTCGTCCTGCAGCAAATAACTGAGTGATCCATGCAGCACACCCGGCCTGCCGCGGGACAATGAAGCCGAGTGATGCCCCGAGTCGAGCCCCCGCCCCGCTGCCTCTACTCCGACGAGTTCGACGGCTGAATCGTCAACAAAGCCGGCGAAGATTCCGGCCGCGTTGGAGCCACCGCCGACACAGGCGACCACGCTGCGCGGGAGCGCTCCCGCCACCGCGAGCAGTTGTGCTCGCGCCTCGCGCCCGATCACCGACTGGAATTCGCGGACCATACGGGGATACGGCGCAGGTCCCACCACCGAGCCGATGATGTAATGCGTGCCTCGCACGTTCGTGACCCAGTCGCGGATTGCTTCGGTCGTGGCATCCTTCAGCGTGCGAGTGCCCGAGGTAACCGGAACGACGGTCGCGCCCAGCAACCGCATCCGGAACACGTTCAGGGCCTGCCGACGCATGTCCTCCTCGCCCATGTAGACCACGCATTCCAACCCGTACCTGGCGCACACCGTCGCCGTGGCCACGCCATGCTGCCCCGCACCGGTTTCAGCGATGATCCGTCGCTTCCCCATCCGTCGCGCGAGAAGCGCCTGACCCACGGTGTTGTTGATCTTGTGCGCGCCGGTATGGTTGAGATCTTCGCGCTTGAGCCAGACGCGGGTG
>CAZSNV010000460.1:0-3129 GCA_964608035.1 uncultured Gemmatimonadaceae bacterium
CCAGCGTCGTGTTTGTCGCCGTCGGCACACCCGAGGGCGCGAATGGTGAGGCCGACTTGTCGCAGGTGGCGGTTGTCGCGTCCGAACTGGCGCGTGACCTCGATGGCTACCGGGTGATCGCGACCAAGAGCACCGTTCCCGTCGGGACCGGCGCCTGGCTGCGCGAAGAGGTCAAGCGCCACCTGCCGCGCCCCGTCGAGTTTGATGTCGTGGCCAACCCGGAGTTTCTGCGGGAAGGATCTGCCGTCAACGATTTCCTGCGCCCCGACCGCGTCGTCATCGGCACAAGCAGCGACCGCGCGGCGGCGATCATGCGTGAGATCTATCGCCCGCTCTATCTGATCGAGACGCCAATCGTGGTGACCGACATGGAATCGGCCGAGATGATCAAGTATGCGTCGAATGCCTTTCTCGCGGTCAAGATCGGGTTCATGAACGAGATCGCCAACCTGTGCGATCGCGTCGGTGCGGATGTGCACGTGGTGGCGAAGGGCATGGGACTCGACAAACGCATCGGGTCGAAATTCCTGCACCCCGGGCCGGGTTACGGCGGCTCCTGTTTTCCGAAGGACACACGCGCGCTGGCAGCGCTGGGCGCCTCACGCGGTGCGCCGCAGCGAATCGTTGAATCAGCCATCGACGTCAACATCCGGCAGCGGCAGATCATCGTGGACAAGATCGATCGGGCGCTCGGCGGCCTGGCAGGGCGGTCCATCGCGGTGCTGGGGCTGGCGTTCAAGCCGAATACCGACGACGTGCGCGAATCGCCGGGGCTCTACGTGTGCCGGCAGCTCGCGCGGGCAGGCGCGACTGTGCGGGGTTTCGATCCCATCGCCTCCGCGCGGGCGGCGGACGCGCTCCGGGATCTCGGATCGGCCGTCTCGTTTCCAGCGAACGCGTACGAGGCCATCAAGGACGCCGAAGCCCTCGTCATCATGACCGAATGGAACGAGTTTCGCGGGCTCGATCTGCAGCGCGTCAGGGCACTCATGTCGTTGCCGGTCATCATCGATGCGCGTAATGTGCTCGACCCTGTCCAGACACGGGCGCTCGGATTCGCGTACTTCTGTACCGGGCGGGAGCGGGCCGGCACGCTCGAGGCGGTGGGCGCATGAGCGCCAGCAACCTCAAGCTCGCGCCGGCTCCGGTGATCGTGCACGACGGCGCATCGCGCGACGCCTGTGACGAGTACGTGGCAGCCCACCCCGCGTCATCGGCCTACCATTCGCCCGCTTGGCTCGACGTGATTCGCCGGGCGTTCGGCCACCCCACGCGATATCTCGTGGCCGAATCGGCTGGCGCGATTTGCGGCGTGCTCCCAATCGTCTTTTTCAGGAGCCGCATCTTCGGTCGTTTCGCCGTCTCCGTGCCGTTCGTGAACTACGGCGGCGTGCTCGCGGACAGCGATGAGGCGGCGCGCGCGCTGGTCGAGCGAGCGGTCGAGGAAACGCGCAAGGCCGGCGGCACGCACCTCGAGCTGCGGCATTGCGGGGAGCAGATGTTCCCGGAGCTCGCCGCCAAGCGCCACAAAGTGGCAATGGAGCTGGCGCTCGCCTGCACGTCCGAGCAGCAGTGGCAGGCGCTCGACCGGAAGGTGCGGAACCAGGTCCGGAAAGCCGAAAAGAGCGGGCTGACCGCCAAGGATGGCGGCATCGAGCTCCTCCCGGCGTTCTACCAGGTGTTCGCCCACAACATGCGCGACCTTGGGACGCCTGTATACGGCATCAACTTCTTTCGTGAGGTACTGTCGGCGTTCCCGGACCGCGCTCGCGTGCTGTGCGTCCGCCACGAGGGGCGCCCCGTGGCTGCATCCATCGTGCACTGGCACAGGGGCCGAATCGAGGTTCCGTGGGCATCGGCGCTGCGCGAGTTCAACCCGCTCTGCGCGAACGTACTTCTCTACTGGACGATGCTGCAGTTTGCGATAGACCGGGGCTTTACGACGTTCGACTTCGGACGCTCGACGCCGAATGAGGGGACGTTCGAGTTCAAGAAGCAGTGGGGCGCCGTACCGCGCCAGCTTGTGTGGGAATACTGGACGGCAGAGGGGCACACCGCGCCGGACCTGAACCCGGCAAATCCGAAATTTGCGCTCGCGGTTCGCACGTGGCAACGGCTGCCGGTCGTCGTCGCGACCGCGCTCGGACCGCACATCGTCCGAAACATCCCGTGATTGACGTGCTGGGACTGCTGCTCTCGATCTCGCTTGGCGCGCTTGCCTACATCTACGTAGGCTACTTAATCGCGCTGAGACTGGTCGTGTGGGTCCGCGGGCCGCGACCGATCTTCCGCGAGCCGATCACGCCACCCCTGACGCTGGTGATCTCGGCGTACAACGAGGCTGCCGTCATTCGGAAGAAGATCGAGAACGCGCTGGCGCTCGACTACCCTGCGGATCGTCGCGAGATCCTCGTCATCTCGGATGCGTCCGATGACAGGACCGATGACATCGTCAGGGACTACGCCTCGCAAGGCGTGAGACTTTTCCGCCAGACGGAACGACGCGGCAAGACAGCCGGGCTCAATGCGGCGCTCCCGACCATTCGGGGCGATATAGTCGTCTTTTCTGACGCGAACGCGATGTACGAGGAGGACGCCCTCCGAATGCTCGCGCGAAACTTTGCCGATCCGGAGGTGGGCTGCGCGACAGGCGAGGCGCGCTACCTCCCTGGCGGCAACGCAGTGGCGGACGTGGGCGAGCGTGTGTACTGGGGCTACGAGATGCAGATTAAGCGCCTCGAAACGGCGCTTGGCTCCATGGTCGGTGGCGACGGAGCGATTTACGCGATCCGGAAATCGCTATGGCGTACATTGCCCGATAATGCCATCAACGACTTCCTGAATCCGCTGCAGATTGTCGCGGCCGGATGGCGCGCCGTCTACGAACCCGACGCCGTCTGCTTCGAGGAAACCGCCGGCGGAGCCCGCCTCGAGTACAAACGTCGGGTCCGAATCGTGAGCCGAAGCTGGCGCGCAGTGGTCCAGACGCCGCAGGTCCTCAACCCGTTTCGCGTAGGCCTCTTCGCCTGGTCAGTGCTGTCACACAAGGTGCTGCGCTGGCTCTCCGGATTCTTTGCCGTCACTGCGGTGCTCTCCGCCCTCGGGTTGTACCTCGAGGTGGTTCAGCGC
>CAZSNV010000461.1:0-3110 GCA_964608035.1 uncultured Gemmatimonadaceae bacterium
AACAGTGGCGGCCCGTCCGCGTGAACCGCCAGTTCCTACATAAGTTCTAACGTGCGTTGCAGCCGACAAGGCTACTTCGGAAGCGCGCTACGCGCGCATTGGTTGCGAGCCTTGCGGCTGAACGTTGGCGTTAGATCGACAACGAATCATGATGACCGCAGAGCAGCCAGAGGCGGAGTTTGGAGCGCGCGGCACGCTTCGGGGCGGCATCTTGATTCTTCGCCCCGACGAGGCGATCGCTCCGGTCCGACGCGCTCGCGACACCGGCAGTGGCGTACTCGGCTTGGACGCGTTCCAGATCACGGGGACGTCTACCCAACCATTGATGGAGCACTCAACGGACTATCCGGGGGCCGGCGCTTTGCCTCGCAGCGATACCTGGGCTGAGGCGGAGCGCTTCCTGTCCACATTTCGTCGCTCCACCTTCGTGAGTCCGGCCGAGCGGTGCCGAATACGAGTCGCCCGAGATTTGAGAGGTTGAGTTTCCGTAACGAGTGATCGGATTCGCCCCGAGGCGATTGAGGTGCTCGCGATTCTCCGTGGACGCCCAATTCAGCGGCGAGTTCGCAGGGCGAGTAACACGTGCCGCCGGCCACCGATGCTGTCCGCAACGGTCGACGCCGGATAGGGGTGTTCCCGATAGCGGCTCGGTCGCGCCAACCGGCTCCGCCGCCGCTCTTATTTGTTCGCCCGCAAGTGAACTCGGCGTTAGCTTGACCACGAGCGATGCTCGATCTTGGCCGGGGGCGCACGCGTCCAGAGAATCGCCGTTTGCGCTCGCCGGGCTCACAGCGGCGGGCCAAGGCGATCGTAAGTTCGGAAAACTCGTGGCTCGCGACTCACAATCTCGAGGTGTTCATGCGGTCAACGGTCGCTGGGGGATTCAGTGCTTTCACGGTCGCCATCGGTCTCTCCACGACCGTGCTCGCACAACAGCCACACGCAGATTCGGGTGACGTTCGCTTCGCCGGACGTAGCGTGGATGCTGCGGCGCTGCTGAAAGCCAGCCGTTACGCGAACTGGACGCCCGTCGACCGCGACGGCCTCTTGTTTTACACTGACGCGCCCCCGCCTGGGGACGCGGGCCGCCTTCGCGATCCGGTGCATCTCTACTCGCTGCGCATGCCGGCGCCCGGGCAGCGGGCGGATCCAACGGCAGGCCATCGCGTGTCGGACACCGATTGGGGCGAGCGCGGCATCTATTCCCTCACTTACTCGGCCCCGGCCCATGCCCTCGTCGTCTACGCGAGAGGCACGCGAGCGGACCCTGGGGACCGCATGTTCCGCGTGCCGCTCGAGGGCGGACAGCCAGTGATGCTGACGACTGACACCCTCACCAGTGCCGTGGTCGGCCCCGACGCGCGACACGTCGCCCTGGTGAGCGCGCGTCGCGGACACCCCGGGCAATTCTGTCTGCGGCTTGTGGAGGTCGCGACCGCTTCGCTGGTCCGCGAGATCTGCGAAGGACCTGGCGGATCATCACTGCGACCCTGGCTCCTGGTCCGGTCGCCTGATGGCCGAGGCGTCGCATTGCCGATCGTCCAGCCGGGCCACTCTGACGCGAGCAACGCGATGGTCGTGGAGCTTTTCGCCGACCCCCGAGCGGCGCCGCGTGTTCTTCTCCTGCCGGATAGCGCACGTCGCATCAACCTGAACGTCTGGTCGACGCCCAACGTCGTTCGCATTTGGGAGAGACGCGGCGGCACCTCGGTCCGGGTCGACTACGAGCTGCGAACCGGCCAGTCGACGCCGGTCGTGGAGTCACTCGTCCCACAGCGACTTCGCAGCTGGCAGGTGACCGCGCGGGGGCGCCCGCTTGTCGTCTCGCTCCACGAGTCGCGTGACTCAGTCGGCACCGCGGTGAGAGTGCGCGACGCCACGTCCGGCCGCACCCTCGGCGAGTGGTACTCGCGTGATCCGCTGACTCTCCAGGCTCCGCGAAGCGACACCGGAACGGGCCCCGCTCAAGGCGTCCGGTTCATGACGTTCTTCGCCTCTCCAACGCGTGGCCGGTGGGCCGACGACCTACGAATTACCATCGACGGTGACCGCGCGTCGTTCACCAGCCGTCCGCTCCTTCACACGCCTGAGGTGCAACGCATCGCCGATCAGTGCCGCGTGCGCCGCGTGTCGATCCCGACATGGGACACCGACTCGACGACCGGCCGACCCAGACTCCTGAGCGGCTATCTGTACGAGCCGGTTCGTCCTGTCACCGTCGGAGGCCGGCGCGTCGCGGTGATCCTCGCCTACTACGGCGGCGGCGAGTCGTATGAGAGCATCTACAGCCCGCGCGCTCTCGTGCACTGTGGGCTTGGGGTGACGTTCCTCTCACCCGCGGTGCGCGACGTTCGCGGAACGATCGACGACCTGATGTCTCCGCTCGCGGTAGCTGACCCATTCGTGGGGGATGTGCGCGATCTCGTGTACTCCGCCCGCTTCCTCGAACGGGAGCTCGGGCTTCATCCCGAGGAGATCGGGCTCTGGGGAGGTTCCCGCGGGGGCGGCGTGTCGCTCCGCGCGCTCACTGCGCTCAGAGCCGGACGCAGTTTTCCGGCGGACGAGCGGTACCGCTTCGCGTTCGGCGTGGCGCAGGGGGCGGGCGACGCTACGCCGCTCGATTCGACGGTGCCCGGCTATGCGATGCGTCGGCGGTTCTTCGCGAAGCTGCTGCACGACACGGCGGCGGTCAACGATCGCGCGCCGTTCCGGCATATCGATGCGCTCGAGGTTCCGGTGCTGTTTCTGCACGGCACCGAGGACCCAACGGCAGAGATCGGCCGCACGCGCCAGCGCGTGAAGGAGGCGCAGGGTCGGGGGCTGCCCGTGGAATGGATCGAGTTCCCTGGGGAGGGCCACAATTTCGCGACGCTGCGCGGAAATATTGCGCTCTTTCGCGCGCAGTTCGCCTTCATGGAACGCGCAGTTGCCGTTCCCCGCCGCACTCCCTGATGGAAACGATGGTGGACCGGCGTTCGCCGACGTTGCAGAGAGGGGCAATGCACTAAACTGATGTAAGCACGGCGACAAATCACGGAGTCGAGGGAAGTCGAGGCAGCGATCTAACGTACGTTGCAGCTTCTATGAGGCATTGTTTGTCAAGTTCCATG
>CAZSNV010000462.1:0-3038 GCA_964608035.1 uncultured Gemmatimonadaceae bacterium
TGAACACCTCCGTATCAATTACGGTGAGGTGTCCACCAAAGCGGGTCAACTCCAGCCGCCCCCAAGTATCGCCTGACCTCCGTGACCTCCGTGTTAAAGTCTTTTCCGGAACTATCGTTAGAGCCGTTCTACGCGATCACTGCATTGTCGATACCGAGGTTGCGCGTTCTTCGAGCGTCTTCAACACGTCACGCCACTTGAAGTCCCCCTTCCCCAGAATCCACTTGTCCATCCAGCTCTTCTCAGCCACGGACTTGAGGAGCCGGTTGCGGGGATCGGGGATACCGTGGGTGTTCCCGGGATAAACGAAGAACTCCGTCGGCACGCCCAGCTTCTTGAGCGCCATGTGCAGCTCCTCGCTCTGCGGGCGCGGCACGCGCGGATCGCCGTCCACCACGTGGATCATCGTCGGCGTCTTGGCGTTCTTGATGTAGCGGATCGGCGACTGCTTCCAATACGGCTCGAAATCCTCATACGGCAGCTTTCCGCCGAGGTATTCCTGCCGGTTCCGCTGGACATCGCTCTGCGCAAACATCGAGATCCAGTTCGTCGTGCCGGCGCCGCTCGAGATGGACTTGAAGCGATCGGTGCTCACCAGGATCCAGTTCGACCAGTGGCCGCCGGCGCTCCAGCCCAGCGCGCCCATTTTCGTGCCGTCGACGATGCCCTGCGCGATCAGGTGATCCACGCCGGTCATGATGTCCTCGTAGCCCTTCTTGAAGTAGTCACCGACGATGTCGATCCGGTGCTGCTCGCCGTAATTCGTCGAGCCCCGATAGTTGGGCATCAGCACCGCGTAGCCGTCGCCGGCGTAGATCTGCGCGCCGTACCCACCGTTGAAGCCGAGGATGTCGGCGCCGGCCGGCCCACCGTGAATCGCCACGATGAGCGGGTACCGCTGCCCCGCCTTGTAGCCCACCGGCTTCACCAGCACGCCACCCACCATCTTGCCATCCTTCGACTTCCACACCACCTCTTCGGCATCGCCTAACGCGAAGGCGGCGACCTGGGGATTGGCGTCGGTCAGGCGCGTCCACTTCGACCGGTCGGTGAGGTCGGCGAGGCTGGAGATCGTGAAGTTCGAGCTGGGCGTCTTCGGATCGGCGTAGGTAATGAGCAGGCGCTTCGAGATGTCGTCGCGGCTCACGCTCAACGAGGCCTTCTCGCTGGTGACCTGAGTGACCTTGCCGGAGGCGACGTCCACCGACATCAGCTGGTTCGTCGCCCGAACCCCATCGTTGAAGTAGATCATCTTCGAGTCGTCGGACCACCAGCCGATGGTCACGTCACCGTCGTACGCGTCGCCGATCTCACGCAACTTTCCACCCGCGTCCCCAATATCACGGAGGAAAACGCGCGTGTCGCGGAAGTACTTGAAGTCGTTCGGCGCGGTGAACGCCATGGTCCGCCCATCGGGCGCGAAAGACAGATTCCCTTCCCCGATCTCGACGTTCGTCGTGAGCCGCTCCACCTGGCCGCTCGTGAGATTCACGAGCCACAGGTCGCCGTTGATGCCCTCCTCGGTGACGTTCCGCGCGTAGCGGTCGTTCTTGATCCCGCGCACGCCCGCCCAACGGCCATCACGGGACACGACGAAGCTCGACGCGCTGAAGGTCGCGTCGTTCGTCAGGCGCTTCTCCTGCTTTGACGCGATTTCGATCGTCCAGAACGAACTCGGTGGCATCGGCTGGTTGCGGACGGTGGCCGTAAACTTCTTCTCTCGGCGCTCGCGATCGTCCTTGTCCACCGAATCGGGCGCCAGGAAGAACACGCGTTTGCCGTCGTCAGAAAGCTCCCACGTACCAATGGGCGTCGCGTGCTTCGTGAGCTGCACCGGCGGGGCCGAGTCGATGCCCGCAACGGGAAGCTGCCAGAGCTGGCGATCCTCGGCCTTGCCGGCACCGTACACCAGCGAGCGGCCATCGCGTGTGAAGTCGAAAGTGGAAACGCCATCCTTCGCGTCCGTGATCTTGCGCGACTCGCCACCATCGGCACGCATGATGTAGAGCTGGTTCTGTCCGCTCGCGCTGGCGGGCGCGTCACGATTCGACGAGAACACAAAGAACGTGCCGTCGCTCGACCAGACGGGACTGCCTTCGCTCTTGTCCTTCGTGAAGGTGAGCTGGCGGGCCGACGATACGCCGCGTTCAGCCGAGACCAGCCAGATGTCCGTGGTGCTGCGTGCCTCCTTCCAGTCCGGGACGGAAAGCGTGTAGAGCACCCAACGCCCATCGGGACTGACGGCCAGAGAACCAGCGCTCCGCAGCAACTGGACATCCAGGAAGTTCATCGGGCGCTGAGCGACCTGCTGGGCGGCGGCGGTCGACGCGCCGAAGAGCGCGAGCGACGTGAGAACACGGAATGCGATCGGACGGGTCGACACACGGGCCTCCAAGGGCTGGGCTGAGGCGCTCATGAAAAGGCGCACCGCAAAGATTGGTGCGCCTCGGACCCCTGACAAGCGTCTGCTATGACGCTATGTGGGTGACGGGACGTGGAATTGCGCGAGAATCTTCCCGGCCCGTCGCGCCGCCTCGACGATGCGGGCGGGTGAAGTGATGAACGACACCCTGAAGAACCCCTCGCCGCCTGCTCCAAAGGCGGAGCCGGGCAGAACGATGACTCCCTCGTCATCCATCAGGCGGTCGGCGAATGCGGCGCTCTGAATTCCTTCAGGAAGGGGAATCCAGAGGTACATCGTGGCCCGCGGAACATCGCAGGAGAAACCGACGTCGCGGAAAGCAGCGACCGCAGCGTCCCGGCGTTCTCGAAACGTCGCCAGGTTGCCGGGGAGAAACGTCTCCCAGCTTTCGATAGCGGCTACTCCCGCGTACTGAATGCCCATGTAGGCGCCCGTGTCTACGAACGACTTGACGCGACTCAGCGTGGAGCAGATTGCGCGATTACCGGCCGCCCATCCGCAGCGCCAGCCGGTCATGTTGTACGTCTTGCTCAGCGAGTGGAACTCGATCGCAACGTCGCGCGCCCCTTCAAACTCGAAGATCGACGGCGGCACGTATCCGTCGAAGGCCATCTCC
>CAZSNV010000463.1:0-3026 GCA_964608035.1 uncultured Gemmatimonadaceae bacterium
ACCGTGAAGGTCATACCCGACACCGCGACGATCGGCTTGTTAGGCACCGTGAAGCTCACTGCCGTCGTTCGCGATCCGTCCGGGGCGATAATCAGTTCGTCGGTTACCTGGTCGACCAGCAACGTGCTCGTGGCGCCAGTTTCATCGAACGGCACCGTCACCGGCCTGCTGAAGGGGACAGCGGTCATCACCGCGAAGTCGGGATCCGCGACCGGCACCGCAACCATCACGGTGAAGTAGGCGGGCCGCCGGAAACAGAGAGCCGTCCAACCAAAAGATTGGACGGCTCGCGACCCCTTTGCGCTTTGCGCTTTGCGCTTTGCGCTAGCGGTCAGGGTACATCGCCACCGGCAGCTTGGTGATGCCCCGCTCCTTCTTCTGCTTCTCGACCATCTTTGCCACATCGGCGAGAAGCTTCTTCGCGTCATACACGATGCCGTCCTTGATCGTCCACTTCACCCCGCCCACGCGCTCCACTTTCCCCGTCTTGTCGTTCAGGCGCACGAAGCCGTTGCCATAGAGCACCTTCAGGTTGGCGATCGGATTCTCGCCGACGATCGCCATGTCCGCCAGCAATCCCGGGCGGACGACACCGTACTCGATCGGCCTGCCTAACGGGCGGAAGATCTCCTCGGCGGCATGCAGGGTCGCAGCGCGGATCACCTCGAGCGGATGGAATCCGGCTTCCTGGAAGTTCTCCAGCTCCTCGATGTACGAGAATCCGTAGGTGTTGTAGATGAACCCGGCGTCGGTCGACGGCGTCACGCGGCCGCCCATGTTCTTGTAGTCGTTGATGAACTCCATCCAGACCTGGTAGAACTTCTTCCAGGCCACTTCGTCCCACGTCGTCCAGTTATAGAAGTAGGCGCCGTGGTTCTCACGGTTGGGTGTGTAGAAATCCCAGAGACTGGGCAACGTGTACGTCTCGTGCCAATCCGCCGTGCGGCGCTTGCCGAGGTCCCGGCCCGACATGTAGGTCGTCATCGTCGGGTCGAGCGTGGCGTCGTTGTCCTTGAGCAGCTTGAGGAACGCGTTCCATTTTTCGCTGCGCGGGGTGACAAGGTTCCACTGGCGCGCCACCTGTCCAAAGCGCCACTGCTCGTCGTTGTAGTTGTACGTGTCCGGATACGGCTGGATGGACGTCTTGTCGTACATCGCCTCGAAGATGCCGTAATAGTGCGTGATCGCGCCGAGGCCGAGCTTCACGGCGTCGGCGGCATTCATCTGCGCGACGCCCGTCTGCGCCAGGTGCGCAGTCGTTCCGAGCTTGCTCTTTTTCGCCTCGTCGATGAGCGCCGCCATGATCGATGGCTCATGCGCACCAAGCTTGAGGCAGTCGGCACCTGCCTGCGCTGCGTAGCGAACCCACTCGCGAGCCTTTTCGGGCGTCGAAATCGCGCCACCCGTCCAGCCCTGCCCCGATCCCATGCGATGGCATGACACCAGCCGGGGCGCGGTGATCTCATTCGCCGCGCTGCGCGCTTTTTCCTTGAGCGAGTACTCGAAGCCGCCGAACGGAACGCCTCGCACGGTCGTGACGCCGTGGCCCATCCAGAGCTTGTAGACGTATTCGGATTCAGGCGCCTTGGGGACGCCGCCCGTATGCACGTGCAGATCAATGAAGCCAGGGAGGACATACATCCCTTCGGCCTGGATCTCACGGGCCGGTCCCTCCGGCCGGCCGCGCTGATTAATCGGCAACCCGGGGAAACCGACATCGACGATCCGCGTGATGCGATTCCGTTCGACGACGATGTCGACTGGACCACGCGGCGGAGCGCCTGTCCCATCGATCAGTGTCGCACCACGGATGATGAGACGGTCGAACGGGCCCTCACCGTCGGCCCGGTTGGGGGCAGGTGCGGCGTCCTGCGCGCGAACCTGACTGTTCACGAAACCGACCAACGCGCCCGCAGCCGCCAGCGGCCACAGGATGGATTTGACTCGTGAGAACATGGGACTTGAACTCCGCCTCGAGGGAGACATCCGCCGATGGACCTGAATACTAAGGGACAGGTCCTGCACACCGACCGTCAAGTATCGCGACTGGGGCGGCGGCTGTCAGCTCCGCGCTCGAACTTGATCGGCGCGCCGGGAGAGGAGGAAGAGCAGCCCCGAGATGGCGGAGGAGCCGGGGCGATCCAATATTTGACGCGCCGGGATCGGCACCCTGGACCCCGAGCCCCACCATCACGGCCGAACGCCGAAGGTAGGAGCCATGTCCGCTCGTCCGAACAAATCGCTGCTCGCGGTCTTCGGCGCCGCCATTCTCGCCTTGACGCCGGTCGCGTACGCCCAGGACGCTCCCGTTCTGGTTGGAACCTGGAGCTTGAACATCGACAAGACCGAGCCGGCGAACGACAAGGTCATCGAGGATGAGAGAGCCGCCGGGACGATGCGCGCCGATCCTGGAGGTCGCGGCGGCGGTGGCGCGCGCGGAAACGTTCGACTGACCTTCGGCGGCATGATGATGGCGTCGAAGACGCTCAAGGTGACGCAAGCCGATTCGGTCGTCACGATCGAGGACGATGATGGTCCGCTCTTCGTGAACCTTCGCGCCGACAACAAAACGCGCGAAGAGATGCTCGCAGACCGGACCGTCCTGAAGACGAGGGTTCAGTGGCGCAAGAACGAACTCCTCATCCACCGCAGCCACCCGACCGATGGCTTGGCACGCATGGTCATCCGGGTCGACGAGAAGAATCCGAAGTTGCTCATCGTCGATTTTCACTACGAGCATAAGGGCCAGCGGCGGACGATCGACCAGCGACGTTTCTACGAAGCGGGGATGGAGCTGAAAACCGAGGCATCAGGCATCAGGCATCAGAACCAGAACCACCCCTGATGCCCGCTCCTGATGCCTGATGCCTGATGCCTGATGCCTATCTTTCCGTAACCGATACCGTCCCCGGCGCAACGACCACCACGCGCAACGCCTGCGCATGTCGCTGGCCGCCGACGTCCAGAACCACGCGATAGTCTCCGGTGGTCACCGGTGCTGCTGCGCCACCACCGCGCCCGCCTCC
>CAZSNV010000464.1:0-3025 GCA_964608035.1 uncultured Gemmatimonadaceae bacterium
ACTCGTGACTCGTGACTCGTGACTCGTGACTCGTGACTCGTGACTCGTGACTCGGCAGGTGCATTGCGTGGAGGTGAACGATGCGCACGTCGTATGCGGTACTCTTTCAGTTTTGTGCCGTGGTAGCGGCGGAGGCTGCGACGGCGCAGGAGAAGCCGCAGCCGCTACCTACTGTTCCGGTTACTGCATCCGCTGAGATGGTCCGGAGCGCGAAGCTTCGCGAGTTTGATCGCAGGCGAAGCAACGGCATCGGACGATTTCTCACCGAGGCCGACCTCGAAAACGATCAGCACCGACAGTTGAGCGACGTGCTCAGGAAGTTGCCCGGCATGGTGATGGTCCGTCGACGCTCTGCGGTATTTGTCGTGAGCTCACGCGGCTCGGCGACGATTGAGCACTTGTCGGCAGTCTTCGGAAGAAACTGCCCGGTGGCGATCTGGCTGGATGGCGTTCCGGTTTACCGTGGCCTCGATCGTGGTGTGAGCGGTGGTGATCCCGCGTTCGGTAGCAAGGCGCCTCCGCAAGCCGCGGGTCGAATCGATGAGCCGCCCTTCGACATCAACAGCATCATGACCAATCACGTCGCCGCGATCGAGTTCTACGCCGGACCAGCGACAATGCCGCCGGAACTCAACGCCACGCAGGGACGTGTGGGGCGCTTGTCATGTGGACGAAATAAGACAGGGTCGAGCCTCGAGCCTCAAGCCTATTTCAGGTTCGGCATTACAAATTCGGAGCCGGACCCGCCGCCACTCGGCCACCGTGAAGTGACCGTCTTCAGCTTGGTAAAGAACCGCACGCCGTCCATGCCATGCTGGTTCTGGTCGCCGAATGCCGAGTGCTTCCAGCCGCCGAAGGAATAGAAGGCGAGCGGCACGGGGATCGGCACGTTCACGCCGACCATCCCGGCCTGAACCCGATCGGCGAATTCGCGGGCCGTGTTCCCGTCGCGCGTAAAGATCGACGCGCCGTTGCCGAATTCGTGGCTGCTCACCATGCCTAACGCTTCCCCGAAGTCTCGTGCGCGCACCAGGCAGAGTACCGGGCCGAAGATCTCCTCCTGATACACTCGCATCGACGGCGTCACGCGGTCGAACAGGCAGCCGCCGAGGAAGAACCCGTCTTCGTGGCCCGGAATACGCAGCCCTCGGCCGTCCACGACCAGGTCGGCGCCTTCCCGGACCCCCACGTCAACGAAGGCGCTCACCCGGTCACGATGCGCGGCTGTGACCAGCGGTCCCATTTCCATGCCGGCGGTCGCGGAAGGACCGATGCGAAGGGCGCGCACGCGCTCGGACAGGCGTCGGCGAAGCGCGTCACCAGTGTGTTCTCCAACGGCGACCGCTACGGAAACCGCCATGCATCGCTCGCCGGCCGATCCGTACGCCGCGCCGATCAAGGCATCCACCGCCTGATCCAGATCCGCGTCAGGCATGACGACGAGATGGTTCTTGGCGCCGCCCATCGCCTGCACGCGCTTGCCGTGCGCGGCGGCAGTCGCATACACGTGGCGAGCGACCGGCGTCGACCCGACAAACGACACTGCCTGAATCATGGGATGGCGGAGCAGGTCGTTTACCGTTTCGGCATCGCCGTGGAGCACGTTCAGCACGCCGGGTGGAGCGCCTGCCTCGATGAACAGCTCGGCCATCCGCACCGGGCAGGACGGATCCTTCTCCGAGGGCTTGAGGATGAACGCGTTTCCGCAGGCGACGGCGGGTGCGAGCATCCACAGAGGAACCATGGCCGGGAAGTTGAACGGCGTGATCCCGACGACGACGCCAAGCGGTTGCCTCAGCGAATACATGTCCACGCCGGCGGAGACGCCTGACGAGAACTCGCCCTTGAGCAGGTGCGGGATGCCGCACGCAAACTCGACGACTTCTATGCCGCGCTGAAGTTCGCCGCGGGCATCGCTGAGAACCTTGCCATGTTCGCTTGCGATGATGGCCGCCAGCTCCGCGGCATTCGACTCGAGGAGCTCACGGAAGCGGAAGAAGACACGCGCCCGCTTGATCGGCGACCACGAAGACCATTCCGCAAAGCCAAGAGTGGACGATTCCACCGCGTCGTCGACGTCCTTCGCGGCGCCGAGCGGGACGGCGCCAGACTGTCCGCCGGTGGATGGGTCCCAGACCAGCGACGTGCGCGTGCCGGTACCCAGCTCCAGATCGCCATCGATGAAATGAGGGATCATTCGTCGACGCGGGACATCGTCCTCCGCGCTTTCACCTATCGACACCGGGCTCACTGCCATCCTGACTCCACTCGGTGATGAGCCCGAAACGTACTGCCGACTGCGGTTGATCGCAGGAGCTATCGCCGCGCGGCGATCCGGGCGTCCTCGGCGGCGCCCCGTTTTCGTCGATGAGGTCTCCGAAGACATCGGCCCAGAACACGAGATGTGCCCGGCTTGCTGCGAGCGCCGAAGGACCCCTGCTGCATAACGACAAAATCCCAATCCTCGTCCTCCAGCGCGCGCACGGCGTCCCCGAAGTCCCAGTGATCTTCGAGCGCAAAGTTCGGATGGGCGATCGCTGCTTCGCGTGGTCCACGAATGGCGTCGGTGTGGTCGTCGACCGAGCAACGTACGGCCTTTGTGGGCCGGTGCATGTGCTCAAGGGCGAGCGAGACATGGCCGAGCGACGCCCTTCGGCGTTTCGAACACACCCAAACAAATGCCGAAGACTGCGTGCGGTTTTGACCGCCCAAGTCTGGCATAACTCCCTTGCCGAACTGTCGTGTCAAATCTTCACAGGACAATGACTTACGCGCATATCTGACGATTGATTCTGACGGTCCGACTCGCTAGATTTGGGAGGCCGCGCGACGGCTTCGAAACACTACCCCGACACACAACATGACGGCTCCCAATCAGCGCGAGCGGATCCTTCCGCGCCTCATCGACGAAGAGGTGAAGGAATCGTTCATCAACTACTCGATGAGCGTCATCGTTTCCCGCGCGTTGCCCGACGTGCGCGACGGTCTCAAGCCGGTGCACCGCCGCATTCTGTACGCCATGAAT
>CAZSNV010000465.1:0-3023 GCA_964608035.1 uncultured Gemmatimonadaceae bacterium
TGACGGGCGGTCCTGGCTCCACATTCACGCGGAGATTGCCACGGACGATGGCCACAGGATCTCGCTTGAAGCCGACGGCATCCGCCTCCCGCGGCCGGGCAGCCCGGTCGCGGGGCTGCGCGAGAATGTGACGCTGTTCACGTCGGCGAAGGAGTACGCGTGGGTGAATGCGATTCAGGTGTGGGGGATGGGGACGGTGGATCTGGGGGAGGGGGTGGTGAGGATTCAGGGGTATGCGGCGTAGGGGCCACCTGCCCGGCCTTTCGGTTATGCTGCACCCGCTCGACCAACCAGGAAGCAACTCGTATGGGTTCAATCGCGGGACTCTTGGGCATGAGGATCCGGTGTCCGGGATGCGCCAGAGGGGCCTCACCCTATGACAACGCTCGCGTCGGCGTTTGGGAGGTCCTGGGGAAGTACAACGGCCACCCGGCGTGGAAGTGTCGTCATTGCGGCACCTACGTACAGGTGAGGCCCTTCGGAATGTCTGTGATTAGTCCAGAAGCTGGGTCACGAATGGAGCAAGCGCGTCGGACCTACATCGATAGCGTGCTGGGACCGTCTAAGGACGTGGAAGGCTAACCCTGCGTCGCTAAGCGCCAGGGCGAAGACAGAAGGGAGCAACTCGTGGATGCAGATACGGCAGTGCAGTTGCGCGACCTCTCGGAACGCGTGAGGCGATTGGAAGAGGAGATAGCTGGTCGGGGCAAGAGCATAGAAGCCGAGAATTTCCGAGTAGTTGGTCCCAATGGAAAGGTGATGGCGACGCTGGGGTTTGAGTGGGCCGGAGGACGGCAGGACTTCCCCAGCCTTGAACTACGACACGACCGCTCAAAGGCGTGCTTATCGATCGGGATGACTCCGGCGGGTCCGAGCATTAGCTTCTTCGACGAGCGATCCGTTCAGAGAATCAACCTGTCGTGTCCATTCGGGGATGGTCCGGGACTGGATTTCCACGACGAGCGCCAAACTCTGCGGGCCCGATTTGGGGTCACACCTCACGGGCCTGGCCTGTCGCTGAACTCTGCAGTCGGACAAGTCGGTACGATCTTGCTTCTCTCGAATGACGGGCCGGTGATGGAAATGTTGGACTCGAAGCAGGAGGTAATATGGTCTGCGCCATCCTAGTACGCAAGGCGGCATCAATTGCATGAGGTAGCTATGCCGGTCATGCCTTGTTTTCGTACAATGGTTCAAGTCGGAGCATGGGGCGACTACGTTGGAGCAATGGCCGTGCATCCGGCAGTAGAAGTGGCTCGGCCTCTCGGCCCTGTCGCGATCATGGACGTTCTCATTGCCAACGCACCGTCATCATTCTACATCACGAAGCTATTATTCGATAACATTGACTGGAACTTCTTCTTCGAGATACCGGCCTATTTTTGCTACGACGACACGCGCGCAAGAATCATGGTTATAGCCACAGTGTGGGCACGTCAAGGCAACTGCGTTCGCCTAAACCAACTCATGGCGCGCCGCGCGGGTTTAGTTACCATGTTTGATCGGTTTCAGGCATTCACTGGCTTAGGATTCCGTGATCCGCGTAGGCTGGTTCACAAGAACGGCATCGATACAGACTTTAGGCGATCTAACTTAGCAGCCAGATCCTAATGACGAATCGGCGTGGGGAACGCGATTCGCCGGAGGTGTTCTTCTCGGGCCTGCGCGTTCTTCGCATCAACCATGGGGGTGAACTCGCGCAGGAGTATGGCGCACTCAATCTCTGTGACTTGATGCAGCGGCGTGGACACCCAGATGTACTGCTTGTCAACGATCCTGTCGTTGCCGAACGACTGCCAGGGGAGTTGGATGGAAGTGGCGTCGTGCGACCGTAGCCGGTACTCGCGGGTTTCGATGCCTTTCATTAGCCACGTCAGCGCGACGTTGGAGATGACATCCATCCGCCACCGCTTCCGCCGTTTCTGGTACAGGCCGACGCTGCTGATCGTGACATCGAATGGACTATGGTTGGCTATCTCAACCTGAATAATGGGGCAGTCTTCCTGGTTCTTGTTGATCCAGGGACGCAGTTGCAAGTCCGGCTTGTCTCGGAGACGGCGGAACTTCCGCAGGCCGAGGACGATCGTGACGGCAAGCGTGAAAGCCGTTCCAATCAGACCAAGCACGACGCGCCAATCAGACAACGGCACTCCGAAGAGACCGCCAATGGGATCATCCATGGCCCTGATAGTATCAGCCCGTGGCGCGCCGGCGTCGTTGTTCGTCGGCAAGAGCATCGGCTTGGCGGAGGAGCTCGTCATCGGTTGCGGGGAAGGGAAAGTGGGCGCGGTCAGTGGTGTAGTCACCGCGGCCGCTGCCGAACTGCTGGAGGAAGCGCATCGCATCGGCGTAGCCGAGGTCGCGGACCAAGACCTCGATGCCGCGGCGGCGGAGGTCGGCGGGATTGGCGATGGTGCTCATGGTCGCGGCTCCTGCGCGAAGACGGTGGGGTTGATGACCCGCAGCGTGAGTGTATCCCCCAAGCGCCTGGCCCGCGACAGGAAGCGGTCGTCGGTGGTCAGGAAGGCGTCGGCGCTCAGTTCGGCCGCCCAGGCGAGGTGGAGCGCATCCATCCGGGAGATTCCGGCGGATCGGAACTGTGCGAAGCGGGATCGAACCGCATCGGTCGCCTCCTGCGGCGGCGGGCCGGCCGCGAGCCAGGCGGTGATGGCGGCGCGGCGTTCGGGGTCCGGGTCGGCCTCGTTCTCCGCGTAGTGCGCTGCGGAGCGGAGGAGTTCGTGCTCGCCGCGCTCGGCGGCGACGAGGACGGCGATGACGGCGGCGGTCTCGACGGCGATGCGCGGCTGGGATTGGTCATCGAACGGCCGCTTGAGGCAGCACATGTCGAGATAGAGCCTCATCGTCTATGCCCTCTGCTCGGACCCACGCGCATTGGCGGAAATGCCGATGCCACACAAGAGATCGCCTGGAAAGGCGATGCTACAACTACTCCCCCTGCTCCAGCACCGCCATGAAGGCTTCCTGGGGGATGGTGACGCTGCCCAGGCTCTTCATCCGCTTCT
>CAZSNV010000466.1:0-3001 GCA_964608035.1 uncultured Gemmatimonadaceae bacterium
TATCTCGTTCCCGACAAGGAAAAAGGCGGAACCATTGATACAATGGGATGGAACGAGGCCTACGGCCAGTTCTTCAACAACGCGACCAACCCGCTGAAGCCGGCGCGTTCGACCGTCGGCGTGCTCGCGCTGGTGAACGCCGAGTGGCTCGTCGAAGTCGAGGCATTCGCGGTCTTTCCGCCCCAGTAGAATCTCGAGCAGTGCGCCGGCGCCGGCTCCTTCGGGAGCCGGCGTTTGTGTTTGCGGGGTCGCACGCCCCGGGCTCAGGCCACGCCTGGGGTGCTGAGCCAACAGGAACCGTCACGCAAACGGTCACAATCGTCACAGAGCACACCCGAAGGTCACGCCGGCGCCGGTATTCGTCACGCGCCGCGACGGCGATGTCACGCGCACGACCACATTCATCACGTGCCGGGTCGTTCTGCCTAACAAGTAAATCAGCATGTGACCTCTCGTCAGGCACACTTCACGTGGAATGGGCGCAACAGCCGTAACGTGACGAACGCAACCGGTTCGCCGCGGCCGCCCGGCGCGTCGCGAGCATAGCCCGCGGGACAACTCCCATCAGTGTCGCGAGTTCAGTCTCGCCGGGCGCACATGGCACGGCCATTGCTTTGGGTCATGCCGCACACGTCACGCTCACGTCACTCAGCGTTCCTCAACCGGTGGGTCCCGCGAACATGAAGCACCTGAAGATCTGGCGATCGTTCCTTCTTGCCCTGGCGACCATCGGTGTCGCCGCCTGCGGAACCGACTCGCCCACCGCACCAAAACTCCAGAACGACGCATCGACAGGTCTGGTCTCGGACCTCCTGGGCGGTCTCTTCAAAAAGGAAGCGCTCACTCGAAAGACGGCCCTGACGAAGGACATCACCGTCTCGGCGGTCATTGGCAAGGCTGGCGGAAGACTCACCATCCCAGCCGCCGGGTTCGAAGTCACCGTCCCCGCCGGTGCCGTGACCTCCAACACCGTCTTCACTGTTACAGCCATCCGCGGAACGCTCGTCGCCTATGAGTTCGGCCCGCACGGGCAGAAGTTCAGAGCGTCGCTGAAGGCCAGTCAGGACTTGTCGGGAACGAACTGGCGACCGCTCAGCCTCAAGCCTCTTATTGCCGGATACTTCCTCGAGCGCGCGCACCTCGATCAGGTCAATGCCATTGCGCTTGTTTCAGAAGTGATCAAGGGCCTGACGATCCCGCTCACCAAGCAGTTCAACTGGCAGATCGACCACTTCTCGGGATACGTCGTGGCGTGGTAGGTCGCGACCGGGGATCGCTGATCCCCCTCAGCCACCCCGGTCAAGCGGCGGAGCCTTCTGGAGTGGCTCCGCCGCTGTCGTTCAGAGCGAAACGTTCGCCGGTCGCGGTCGTCGCCTTGTATCCCGGCCTGCGACTACACGTGGCAATCCCCAAAGCCGTTTCCCTAGGACCATCCCTGGCGCCGCCGCGCACCGGGGATGCCCGGGAATTGCTCGACCGGGCGGGTCGTGCCGAGCGGGAAGGACATCGGGCAGCGGCCAGGCAACTCTATGAGCAGGTGCTCTGGGCGTCGCCGTCCACCCTTACGGCCGAGCTATGCTCCGCCGCGCTCCTCGGGGCCGCGCGAACCTACCAGTCCGATGGCCAGACGGACGCGGCGCTTGATTGCCTGGAGGCGGCGCAAGTCGTTGCCGACATCAACGGCGCCGACGCAGCGCTGGGAGCCGCGCTCAACGTGCGGGCCGTGCTCGAGTGGCAGCGGGGCGCATTGGATGAGGCGGAGCGTCTCTATCTCAAAGCACAACAGTGCGCCGAGCGGGGTGGCGACCGGCGACTGGTCGCCATGGTCGCGCAGAACCGCGGGATCATTGCGACGGTGCGGGGTGAATTCTCCGTCGCCCTCGCACACTACCGGGCAAGCCTCGACACGTATCGCGCGTTAGGCCATGTGCCCCAGCTGTGCGGGGTCCTGAACAACATCGGCATGATTCATACGGACCTGGGACAATGGAAAGACGCCGAGCGGGCGTTCAACGAAGCGATCGATGCGTCTGCCGCCGCCGGCGACGTCGTGACCCGCGTCCTCATCGACGTGAACCTCGCCGAGCTGGCGATCGCGCAGGACGACTTCGTTGGTGCGCGACGAATCTGCGCCGCATCGCTGCGACGGGCGCGGAGCATCAGCGATGAGCGCGCCGAAGCTGAAATCCTCAAGCAGCTCGCCGTCGTGGCGAGGGAAACCGGCAATCTGGAAGTGGCCGAACGGCACTTCGATGCGGCCGAAATCATAGCGCGAACCCGGCAGAACGTGTTGTTGCAGGCGGAGCTGGCTCGCGAGCGGTCCGAAATGCTCATGCGGCAAGGCCGGTTCCGCGAGACGGTTCAGAACCTCAATCGCGCGCATCAACTGTTCGCAGGACTGCGCGCGCAACGTGACCTGCACGACATCGACCGCCGAACGGTGCGCGTCGAGGGAACTTTCCTCGATGTGGTGCGGCAATGGGGCGAATCGATTGAATCGAAGGACGCATACACGCAGGGCCACTGCGTGCGGGTGGCCGACCTCGGATGCGCTGTGGCACGTCGCCTTGGCTGGGATGACCGGCGACTGTTCTGGTTCCGCGTGGGTGCGCTCCTGCACGATGTCGGGAAAATCGACATTCCTGAGGTCATCCTGAACAAGCCCGGTCGCCTGACGAGCGAGGAATGGGCGCTCATGCGATCACATCCCGAAGCGGGAGTGGAGCTGCTTCGCGGCATAGACTTCCCCGAAGATGTGCTGCCGATTGTCCTCTCTCACCACGAGAAGTGGGACGGTTCCGGCTATCCACACGGACTCGCGGGAGAGGCAATACCGCTGTCGGCGCGGATACTCGGACTCGCCGATGTGTACGACGCGCTCGCGACGGACCGCAGCTACAAGAAGGGATTCCGGCACGAGGTCGCACTGGACATGATGCGCGCCAACGTGCACACCCACTTCGACCCCGAGCTGTTCGCCGAGTTCGAGGTAGCGATCAAG
>CAZSNV010000467.1:0-2990 GCA_964608035.1 uncultured Gemmatimonadaceae bacterium
TCGAGGCGGCCGAAGATGTTCCCCGCGGCATCGACGCGCGGGGTCAGGCCTGCCTCGCGAAAGAGGTCGAGCGTGAAGGCGCGTCCGGCGAGGTCGGCTTGAGAGTACGCGACGCGATTGATTCCGCCCGCAGTGCGCCCGATCCGGTCGAAGCTGGCGAGCCAGCCGTTGAGGCGCGCACCGTTCACGCGCAATGGGGCGCGCTGCGTGACCGGAACGAACCCGCGGCCCGATGCAGGGCGCAGGATGGGCAGCGCGGCAAGGGCGGCGGAGTGGCGGAGAAAGGTGCGACGATTCATGGGAAACCGCGGGGTGTCGAGATGGCTGTCGAACCTGCCGAGCCGGTGGATCAGTCAGGGCTCGATGCTAACGTGATGACCTTCGCGCCGACATACTGAAGCGTACCCAGCCCACGCGCGATACGCGACAGTGGAGTGCCTCCGCAGACAACCGCACGTCGATCGTCCGTTGTGCGCGCTGACAATGCGTTCGGCCATGTACAGCCCCAGCCCGAGATTGCTCGAATCGCGAGCGCCAGTCCCCGGCTGCCCGGAACCGGTCGACCAGGTTGAAAAGCCCCCCGGAAGAACACTCTGGACAAGCGTCGTGATCGCACGGATTGGGCTCTGGTACGAACGGCGCGGCACGCTTCGTCAGGAAGGGCAGAGTGAGTTGCAAGCCGCGACTGGCTATGTGAGCGCCTCAAGCGTACGTTCGCGGAATGGGCGATCACGACCCTTGAGGTCCTGAGGGACCCCACCGTCCTGGCGAGGTCAGTCCGAGGAACGACTCATGTCCGTGCACGCGATCGCCTGCAACCGAGTCCCCCTTCACATTCGTCTTTTCAGGCGCGGGGCGCGCGGTAGGCTTCTTTGCTTCATCCTCGCGTTCGCAGGACAACGCGCGTCAGCCCAGCCCTCCTACAATCTGGACTTCGAGATCCGGGACGCCCTCACTCCCTCTATGCCATGGGGTTGGAGCGCGTGGCTGAACCCGGACATCCCCGGCGATGAAGTCGGATTGGACTCGACCGTTCGTCACCATGGACGGCAGAGTTTCCGAATCAGCCGCTCGGTGGCGTCACCCCTCACACACAGGCTGGGGAAGTCCATCGATCCCAGCGCTGTTGCAGGGAAGCGCCTGCGGTTCAGCGGTTGGGTCCGGACGCAGGACCTGGAAGGCGGGCATGCCGGACTCGCAGTCCAGGCCAACGGCAGGAAGGGCCTCCGCATCGATACGCTTGGCGCACGGGTCACCGGAACATCTCCGTGGCGGCACTACGTAACCGAGATCGTCGTCGACTCGGCGACGGGGAGCGCACAGTTCTGGCTGAGCGTGGGAGGCACGGGCACCGTCTGGTTCGACGATCTGAAAGTCGAAATAGACGGTCGCAGTCACCTCGTGGAACCGATGTCCCAGCGGCCGATCAGCGCCGCCGAGGTCCAGTGGTTGCGGCGCGCAGCCATTCCACTCGACCATGCGCGAGGCACGACGGAGTTCAGCGACCTCGCGTTACTGCGGCCGCTCCTCGCCGACGCACGCCTGATCGCGCTCGGTGAAGCGACACATGGAACGAAAGAATTCTTCGAGATGAAGCACCGGCTGGTGAGCTTCGCAGCGGAGACCCTCGGTGTAACAATCGTTGCGATCGAGGCCAATCAGCTCGAAGCGGAACGCGTCAATCATTACGTCAGGACGGGGAGCGGAACCGCCGGCGAAGCAATGTCGGGGATGTTCCAGTTCTGGCGAACGCGCGAAATGCTCAGCTTCATCGAGTGGGTGCGGGACTACAACGTTCGAGGCGGGACCCTGGAGTTCGTCGGGTTCGACATGCAGGATCCTCGGCTCCCCGTCGACAGCGTGAAGAGTTTTCTCGCTCGAACCGATCCCGGCTACGTGGCGGTCGCCGAAAGTGCCTACGCCAGTATGCACGCCACCTGGCAGCAGCAGGAGTTCCCTGTGGCGTCGATGGAAATGCGGCTGGAGTGGCAGCGCCGCGCTCGACACGTTCTCAACTACCTGCTCGAGCACCGGGCCGAGTACCTGAGCCGAGCCGATTCCGGCGAGGTTTCGTGGGCAATCCAGAATGCCACTGTCGCGCTCCAGGCGGCGTCCCTTGGTGTTGGTCGATTCCTCAGGGACAGCGCCATGGCGGAAAATCTCGAGTGGCTTCTCGCTCGCCGGCCGCCCGGCGCGCGCGTTGTGATTTGGGCCCATAACGGCCACATCGCACGGCGAACGAGCGCGATGGGACACTTCATCGATCGGAAATTCGGGTCGGCGTACAGACCCGTCGCGCTGACGACGTACGAAGGCAGTTACAACACCTCGCAGTCTCCCATAGGATCGCCGCAATGGCACTACGAGGCCTCACCGCTCGTGCCAAGCCCTCCGGGAAGCATCGAGGCCATACTCCACGGGTTCCGAATGCCTCGACTCGCCCTCGACCTACGGCAGGCGAGGACTGACTCCTTGGCGCGCTCGCTCCTTGAGACGCGCTGGACCCGCTCTGCGGGTACGTGGGCGGTGGCGGAGTGGCATTTTTGGAGAATGTCGCTTGCACCGACGTACGACGTGCTTCTTTTCATCGATAAGACGCGGCCATCGACGATCCTGCCGTGTCCACCGAAGCACCGGTGCCCCGTTCTGTAGGCGAGCGCCGCATACTGCTGGGCTGACAGGTTCTCGAGCGCTTCGACGAAGCGATCACGCGACGCGACTTTGCGCTCCGCATCTCGGACTCGCGCATATCAGGAGTTCGGGAAGACCAACAGGGCGAGCACGGCGCGGAGCATTCAGCGAACGATGGCGCGACCGAGCCCGAAGTCATCGCGGCAGCCGGATGGTGAACAGCGTCCCTGCCTCCGCGGACGACCGCACATCGATCGTCCCGCCGTGCGCGCACGCTGGTCGTCGGCATGGCATTCGCCGCCGGGTGGACGCCGTGCATCGGTCCCACCCTCGGCGTCCTGACCTATACCGCGAGCTCC
>CAZSNV010000468.1:0-2983 GCA_964608035.1 uncultured Gemmatimonadaceae bacterium
GCCGGATGGTGGAGCGCTACACCAAGGCGAGGCCCTTCGAGGAGCGCCGCCGAGCGCCGTCGCCGTTCACCGCAGCGCGCAAGGCGGCATCAGAGAGAAGGCCTTCAGAAATGCGGCCACCACAGCAGAGAAGCGGCCTGGCGATACTGCCGGTCGCGTAATACCCAACAACAACGGGTCGTGTAGCCCGGATGGGATTCGAACCCATGACCTTCTCCTTGAAAGGGAGTGGCTGCAAAGAAGCGACCTAGGCAGACGAGAAGTGCGATTCGTTCAGGCATAACGAGGAACTGACGCGCCGGACGGACCAAACCGCGTGTCAGAAAAGCGACCTATTCGCTAGGTGAAGATGTCATCCGCAGGCGGTCTGAATTGTGCTTCCGAACTGCGTGAGGGTCGGAAGTCCGTCCGGTCCCGGCGCGCCACTTCCCTCGGACACGCTCAGCCGGAGGTCGCCCTTCTTCCAAGCCGCGCTCCCGAGACCGGCGCCGCACGATGTCCAACCCTGCTGTTGGAATGCAGGGGCAAGGGTTCCACGCGCGTCGGGGTTAGCCGCAGCTCCGCAGTCGAACCTCCACCGGCTCGAATCGTCCCCGTGGACGGATGCTCCAACGTAGGCGCAGTTCGACGGAAGAACGAACCCGACCGGCGTCGGCGCGGCTATCGGCGTCGCGCTCGGTGTGGTAGGGGACGTTGCGGTTGGGGCTGTGGTCGTTGCGGGGATCGTTGCAGCTGAGGATACGGGACTGGCGCTCGCCTCCAGCTGCGCGGGCGTCGCTGTCGGGACGGAGGCAGTACATGCAAGCGCGAAGGCCGCAGCAAGTGAGAGAAGAAGCGTGGTGTTCTTCATACCGAAAGTCATCCGTTGCACATAGCGCTCCAAACCGCGCGTCAGAAAAGCGACCTATCGGAGCAGGCAGGGACGGCTGGACCTAGGGCTGCCGATCGCCGCTGGCCAGCCCGACCGAAGTGCGGACCACCGCATCGTCAAGACAGTACGCGCGCCCTCGTCAGCGGAACGCAGCGCACCGGCGCAAGCCGGGCCCCCACGCGTGAGCCGTGGGGTGGCGCTTGCGGCGGTGCGCGAGCCTCGCGCGACGAGGGCGCGCGGGGTATTGCCGTAGCGTGCGCACTGGAGTACGTTCGCCGTGCAGGGCGCCCCCCGGCCTGGTCAGTGGCTTAGATCCCGCAGCGTGCCGTTAGGTGGGGCTCGCGATCTCAATGCCGCACGCGAGTGCGGTCACAGATTGGCGGGCACACGGGGCTGGGCGCTCGATTCCAACACCCATCCTTGTCCAGTCGGAGTCTGCCCGTCAGCAGAAGGGATGCGGGGCATGCACGCGCGGGAGCTGGCAAGAGCACTTGGGACCTGGTTCGCGGAGACCTGGGATTGGTCACTGTTCTTCACGCTCACCATTCGCGATCACGAACGCGGACCTCGTGCCGGGCTGCCGCGCGGAGTGGCCGCCAGTGAGAGGCTCCTGGAACGCTGGGCCAAGGGTTCTATCGAATCGCGCGGCGGCTACTGGTTCGCGGCGATGGAGAGTCACGCCTATCGCGTAACGCCCCACTTCCACGGCATCGCAGGTGGCTTCTACGAAGAGCCCTCACGCACCGCGATGTGGCGGGAGTGGCGCGAGCTGACGTGGCAGGGCACTGATGAGACCGGGCGCGAGATCGCCGCCAGGGCGCAGATCGAACCGATAGGCGACCTGATCCGCTCCGCGATCTACGTCGCGAAGTACGTCAACAAGGGCGTCGGGAAGATCTACACAGGCGGCGAGCTCGAGCGGCGCAAGCGGGACGGCTCAGGACTCCTAGCTCCGTGGTTCCCGGCTCCTACACTCTCGCGCGGTCCGTCCGGCGCGGGAAAGAAGGCTGAATGCCCACGCCGCTTCGGTGGAAAGACATGAGAGGGCCCCAGACGGCCCTGGAAGGGGTGACCGAATCATTCATCGTGCATCGCAGCGACCTGTCGGAGGCGACCGTTCGCAACTACCGCAGCGCCTTCGGAGCATTCCGCTCCTGGTGCGACCGGGAGCTCGGGCACCCGGCGACGGTCGGTGACGTGGAGCCTGGGACCGTGGAGGCGTACCTGAGACAGCGTCGTGTCACCGTGTCCGCGGAATCGGCTCGGGTGAGCTGGGTGGCCCTGCGCTCTCTTGGCGAGTACCTGGCGGAGATCCGCATCGCTGTCGAGAACGGCCAGTCCGTGCTGCGGCACGTACGGATGCCGCGAGTCAAAGAGAACCACCGGCGCAATCTCACCGATGCGGAGATGTGGAAGGTCATCGAGTGCGCATCGGAAGGCGAGCAGGGCCAGCGGGACCGAGCCCTGGTCATGACACTCCTGGGGACCGGCGTGCGACGGGCCGAGCTCGTATCCATCCGCCTCTGCGACATCGACCTGCAGGAACGGCTCCTGCGAATCCGAGCGACGACGAGCAAGTCCATTCACGCGCGCGATATCGCGCTGCCGGTCGAGGTCGTCAAGGAACTGGACCGCTACGTCCAGGACACTCGTGGCGGCGAGGACCACGACGACGCGCCGCTGTTCACCAACCGCCGAGGGCATCCGCTCACGGGAACGGCGATCCGGCGGCTCTTCGACCGCCTCAAGGTCCGTACGGGCATCCGTGACCTGTGCGCTCACATGCTGCGTCACACCTGGGCGACCAACTACAACCGCTCGCGGACCGGAAGCACCTTCGACCTGCAGGTCGAGGGCGGCTGGACGACAGCACGCATGGTCGACCGCTACTGCAAGGTCCGACCGCTCGCGGAGCGTCGGCGGGCTCCTTCACCATTCACCGCACCGAGGGCCGCGCGGACTGGCGCAGAGATACGCCCTTCAGAAATACGACCTTCACAGCAGAAAGACGCACCAGGCCGGACGCGACCCCTGCGCATCACCGCATGAACATTGATCGTGTAGCCCGGATGGGATTCGAACCCATGACCTTCTCCTTGAAAGGGAGACGCC
>CAZSNV010000469.1:0-2979 GCA_964608035.1 uncultured Gemmatimonadaceae bacterium
TTTTCGCGAGTTGCTCGCCTCATGGGTCGGAGTATAGCGCGCGCGGATGGTACGTAGTGTCCGGCTTTAGCCGGACCGGAACCACGGTTTCGTGGGAGAATCGGCACGCTCACTCCCCAATGGGTCTACAAAGCGGCACGCGCGTCGGCCCGTACGAAGTGCTCGCGCCGCTCGGCGCCGGCGGCATGGCGAGGTGTATCGCGCCCGCGATCCTCGGCTCGAACGCGACGTGGCGATCAAAGTGCTCCCGTCCGCGCTCGCATCGGACCCGCAATTCCGCGAGCGCTTCGAGCGTGAGGCCCGTGCCGTCGCGGCGCTGAACCATCCACACATCTGCACGATTCATGACGTCGGGCGGCACGACCCTTCGCCAGGCTCAGGGCAAGCGATCGACTACTTCGTCATGGAGTTGCTCGAAGGTCAAACGCTTGCCGACCGGCTCGGGCCCGAAGGCGGACCGAAGGGTCCGCCTCTACGGATCGAGGAGGCGCTCCACATCGCTATCCAGATTGCCGACGCCCTCGACAAGGCGCATCGTGCCGGCGTCATCCACCGCGATCTGAAGCCCGGCAACATCATGCTCGTACGTAGAGGCGGACCTTCAGGTCCGCCCGATGCCAAGCTGCTCGACTTCGGATTGGCGAAGACGGGTGCGTCCGCGGTGGCAGGTGCAGGGCTTTCCATGCTGCCGACGACGCCCGCGGGTCTCACCGTGCAGGGCACGATTCTCGGCACTTTCCAGTACATGGCGCCGGAGCAGCTCGAAGGGCAGGAAGCAGACTCGCGGACGGACATCTTTGCGTTCGGCGCGGTGCTCTACGAGATGCTCACCGGCCGCAAGGCCTTCGCGGGAAAGAGCCACGCCAGTCTGATTGGCGCGATTCTGAAGGACGAACCGCCGCCTGTCTCGAGCGTGCAGCCGCTGGCAGTGCCCTCGCTCGATCACATCGTCCAGCGCTGCCTGGCGAAAGACCCCGATGAACGATGGCAGACGACCGCGGACCTGATGCGCGAGTTGAAGTGGCTGACCGCGACGAGTACTCAGGCCTCGGCGGTCCTGCAGGCGCAAGCGGGTACAACGCGCCCGATCGCCACGATGCGAGTCCGCGAGCGCATCGCATGGGCCTGCGTGGCGGCGCTCCTCCTCGCTGGGGCCGTCGCGTCCGTGTATCTCGCTCGCATGACCACCGCTCCGGAACCGTCGCGCATCGTGTTCTCGGTGGAATCACCCGACGGCATGGCATACCCAGCCAACAGCCCATTCGCCACGTATCCAACAATTTCACCCGACGGCCGACAGTTGGTCTTCGTGGTGCGCGGACCCACTGGCGCGAATCAGCTGGCGGTCAGGACTCTCGGCAGCCCAGACGTACGGACGCTCGCCGAGACCGATGCACCCACCTCACCGTTCTGGTCGCCGGACAGTCGCGCGATTGCCTTCTTCTCGGGCGGGCAACTCAAGAGAGTCGATGCCTCAGGCGGGACGCCGCAGACTCTTTGTCTTGCGGCCGATGCGGCGGGAGGAACGTGGAGCCGGGATGGGATCATCCTCTTCACCGGGCCTACGGGAGGGCTGTTCAGGGTTGCGGCCACCGGCGGCGAGCCGGCTCCCGTGACGACGCTCGACGCGTCGCAGAAGGAAACGTCCCACCAGGCGCCGTGGTTTCTTCCGGACGGACGTCGTTTTCTGTCCCTTACGAAGCCCTCGAACGCCATCCTCATGGGGTCGCTTGACTCCCCTGAACGAAAGGAGGTCCTTCGCGCGGATTCGAAAGCGGTCTATGCGGCCACCGGGCACCTCTTGTTCATCAGGGGCTCCACGCTCATGGCGCAACCGTTCGATGCGGATCGCGCCGATTTTTCCGGTGACGCGTTTCGCGTGGCCGACAATGTCGGCGTGAGTCTGGTGAGCGCTGGTGCCGCCTTTTCAGTCTCCGACACATCTGTCCTGGTGTATTGGACCCGCTTGGAGAGCGTCAGCGAGCCTGCGTGGTTCGATCGCTCCGGGAAGCCCCTGGGCAGCGTCGGAGAAGAAGGTCGCTACACGCAGGTCGCGCTCGCGCCGGACGGAACGAAAGTCGCGTTGTCGAGAAACGACGAGGATGGTCAGACGGACACCTGGCTGCTCGATCTCGCACGCGGCATCTCGACGCGGTTCACCTTTGAGAGATCAGTCGATCCGGTCTGGTCGCCGGACGGTCGCTCCGTGGCGTTTGCCCGGCGCGGTAACCCCAATCGGATCTACCGCAAATCCGTGGATGGCGGGGACGAGCTGCTGGTCTGGGAAGGAAGCGAGGTCCGGAACCCTGACTCGTGGTCACCCGATGGGCGGCTGATTGCCTACCACGGAGCTGGACGAAGCATTGGCGTCGTGCCGCTGACGGGCGATGCCAAGCCCATGGTGTGGCTCGACACGCCGTTTATGAAGGATGAGCCGCACTTCTCCCCGGACGGCCGATGGATGGCGTATCAATCCAACGAGGCGGGCCAGACGGACGTCTACGTTGAGGCGTTTCCCGGACCAGGCCAGAAGATCCGCATTTCGACGAGCGGCGGCGGCGCGCCGCGATGGCGGGCAGACGGCCGTGAGCTGTTCTACCTCATACCGGCGGGCACGCTGATGGCGGTGGCGCTGAAACCAGGCCCGCGCCTGGAGGCTGGAGTTCCCCAGCCGCTCTTCCAAACGCCCATCACGAATGTAGTACTGAACATCGATCAGTACGACGTCACCGGCGACGGGCAGCGATTTCTCGTACTCACCCCGACCAGCAACGCGCGCCAGCCACCCATCACCGTCGTCGTGAACTGGACCGCCGGACTGGAGCGGTAGGGAACGTCCCCTTCTGACATGGCTTTAACGATCGGAACGCGCATCGGCCCATACGAAGTGCTCGCGCCGCTTGGCGCCGGCGGCATGGACATCTGAGGTGTATCGCGCCCGCGATCCGCGCCTGAATCGCGACGTGGCGCTCAAGGTCC
>CAZSNV010000470.1:0-2929 GCA_964608035.1 uncultured Gemmatimonadaceae bacterium
TGGTCGCGATCATTGCTTCGCCAAATGGCGATTCATGGAAGCCGACTGAAATGCGCAGGCCGGTTCCGCTTTCGCGGAACTCACCCGGTGTCACGGCGTCCAGCGTGACGAAAAGGTCGTGCAGCCGGCCGCCGCTCGAGAGACCGGCCTCGTACGTGGCGTCGAGCAGGTTGCGCGAGTCGCGCAGGCGGTCCTTGGCGTATTCGAGCGCGAGGACCTGGGAGAATCGCTTCGGACTGATGCCGGCCCATCGCGTGAAAAGCCGCTGGAAATGGAACGGGCTCATGCCGACGTGCCTCGCCACGTCGCCAAGGCTGGGGCGAGTCGGGGACGACTCGTCGAGGAAACGAATAGCGCGTTCGATCTTGTGATAGTCGGCGCTGCTGCGGTCGGCGCGGGAAGTCACGGTAGTCATACTGCCTCCTGGGACGAGAGATCTACAGTCGTCGCCCAGTGGAGCCAACCCGATTCTTGCGACCGTCAGTCACGTCCGGCCGTCACTGTTACTAAAAAGCTAGTTGACAACCGGGACGGGCGTCTGCAAACTGTCCTACTAGAAACCTAGGAGGACAAACCAGTGGCGTCGTTCACCGATCGCGAGCTGGACGTGATGGCCGTACTGTGGGAACGCGGGCCGTCGACCGTGGCCGAGGTGCGCGAGCACCTCGAGGACTCACTGGCGTACACCACGGTGTTGACCGTGCTGCGGACGCTGGAGGCCAAGGGGTTCGTCAGCCACGAGGAAGAAGGGAAGGCGCATCGTTATGCGCCGCTCGTCGCCCGTGACCGCGCCGGCAAGACGGCGCTCGGCCAGGTGCTCGGCAAGATCTTCGGCGGATCGCGGGAGATGCTGCTGGCGAATCTGGTGAAGGAGCGCGGGATCGACGCCGCCGAGCTGCGGAGATTGCGGAAGATTCTCGACGCGCGCCTGGGATCGAAAGGGGGAGACGAGAAATGACGCTCGTCATGGCGTACGTCATCCTCATCGCCGCAACCCTCAGCGCCTGCGCGGTCGTGCTGGAGTCCGTTGCGCGAACGCGCGGGCGCGCCGGCCGTTGGATCTGGGTGTCAGCGCTCGGTCTGACGGCAGTCGCAACCGTGCTCGCGATGGTGATGCCGCGTCCGGACGGTGCTGTCGCGTCTCTATTGCTTGAAGTGCCGGTGGCGGCAGCGACCGAGGGCATCGCGCTTCCCTCGCAGTCTCCCGTCGTTGCCTGGGAGACGCTCTTCAAGACCGGCGACGCGTTGCTTCCGGTTGCCTGGCTGCTCGCGACGATCTCGCTGTTGATCGCGATAGGCGTTGGTCAACGACGCCTGCGTCGTGAACGGGCGCGATCGCGAGCCGCTGACCTTGCGGGCCACCGCGTTCTGCTGACAGAAGCTACCGGACCGGCGGTGGCCGGGATCCGCGAGCCTGTCGTTTTCATACCGCGCTGGGTGCTCGCGTTGGACGAACCGTCGCAACAACTCCTGCTGACGCACGAGATGGAGCATGTGAAGCGGCGCGACACGGCGGTGTTGTTCACCGGCGCGGTGGCTGTGGCCGTCTTGCCGTGGAATCCGGTTGTCTGGTGGATGGTGCGCCGGTTGCGCCTGGCGGTTGAACAGGACTGCGACGCGCGCGTCCTCGCCAGGCATCCCGGCGTTCGGCGTTATGCGGACCTGCTGCTGATGGCGGCCAGCCGACACGGCCTGGCCTCGAGACTCCTCGCTGCCCACTTCGGCGAGCACACTTCGGACTTGATGCGGAGGATTGAAGCAATGACGAGCAGCGAAAGTTTCCCCTGGCGGCGGATTGTTGGCGCGACGCTGGTTGCCTCGGCGCTCATCGTGGCGGCGTGTGAGACCCCGCGGCCGGAACCGGTTGCTCCCATCAACCGTGCCGAAGCGGCAGTGACCGGCCCCCAGGAGGCGCCCGCGATCCTGAAGGAATTCCAGGTGGAAAAGCCGGTGTCACTCGTTCAGGGCACGAGGATGCCGAAGTATCCTGAGATCCTGCGCCAGGCGGGCGTTGAAGGAGAGGTTCTCGTCTCGTTCGTCGTGGATGAATCCGGCGCGGCCGACGAATCCAGTCTCAAGGTGATCCGGTCCACTCACGAACTATTCTCGACGGCCGTTCGTCAAGCGATTCCGGAAATGCGCTTTACGGCTGCGGAAGTTGGCGGTCGAAAGATGAAGCAGTTCGTGCAGCACCCATTCACCTTCACGCTCGAGGGCATGAAGCGCGCGGCGGGTGTAGAGTCAGAACGAGAGGTTACGACGTCAGCAAACTTCGTGACCGGCGAGCTACCAGAGAAGAAGCTGGCCTACACGCTGCACCGCGGCGAGCTAACGCCGCTGCCTCTACCTAACGTTGTTGTCCTTTCTATGGAGGGAAAGGAGCTGGCTCGGTCGGAGGGCGACGATCGCCTGCTGCGCAAGATTGCACCGGAGAGCATCCACAGCATCGAGGTCTTCAAGCCCACGACTTGTCCGGCCGCGATGACCTGCCCGCTCATCAAGATCACGCTCGCGAAGGGACGGACCCTGCAGCGGTAAGGCGGCTTACGTCAGGCTGGAGGTAGGGGCGGTCGCGCTTTGCGCTTTGCGCTTTGCGCTTTGCGCTCAGTAATCCACTGGTCGCAGGTACGACTCCCCGATCGCGGTATGGCTCAGGAGCGCTACGGTTGGAAGCTTCCGCTTCCAGTGCGTGCGCTCCAGGCGATTCCGTACCAACTCTACCTCGTACTCGTTGAATCCGCGCGCCACCAGGTCCGCCGTGTTGAATCCCCACAGCAGCCAGTTCAGGATCGTGTCGGCTCGCCCGTAGGCGATCCCGAAGTCCGCTTCATCGGTCTGGCCTGCCACCAGGTCCGCCGTCGCTGGCTTGTTGACGATGGCTTCGGGCACGCCCAGATGCGTTGCCAGCGCCCACACCTGCGTCTTGAAC
>CAZSNV010000471.1:0-2900 GCA_964608035.1 uncultured Gemmatimonadaceae bacterium
CCGCGGTGTCGCCCGAGCCGCCCGCGCCGCTGCCGCCCGCGCCGCCAGTAGCGCTGCTTCTGCCGCCCGACCCTGCGTGCTGATCGTTTCCACTCGCGTCCGACGACTCGCAGCCAGCCGCACCGAGTGCGAGCAATCCGAGCGCAGCGAATGCGCAGCCCTTGTAGCCCATGATCTTCCGAGTCTACGTGGGTCGCCCTGTCGGTTCAAGGATCGCCCTCGATGAAGCTGGGAGTGGGGCTCAGAAGCGCTGAGTGAACGTCAGGCGTGGTGCGATCGGCAATCCACCGGCTATTGCGACGTCGCTGCGACGCGAACGCATCTGTGCACCGCCCAGCGTCACCCTAAGTTCTAGCCGACGGCCTTTCGACGACGCGCCAGGCGCTCAGAGTGGTTTGTACCAAGCCCAGTCGATGACCATCCGCGCGGGGAAGTCCGTGGCCAGAGGTGCCGGTAGCCAGGGCGGCGCGACGGCGAAGTTCGCGATGTAATAGAACGGCTGCCGCATGTGATCCCAGGCGCCGGCTGGAACGGATGCCGGCGTCCAATCCGCCATCAGCAAATTGTCCACGCCGATCCGGATGCGGTCTGGCTCCCACTGCATCCAATACGTATGGAATCCGTCGCCCGCGTTGCCGCCGCTGTGGGTTGCGGGAACCGCCTTGTTGGATGCCAGGGAGGGAATGCTGCCACCGAAGTGAATGTGTGTCCCGTATTGGGTCGTGTTGCCAAAAAACTCCATCACGTCGATTTCGCCGTAGGGGTTGTAGTTGTACCCAACCATCAGCATCCACCACGCGGGAAACCACGACCTGCCGGCCTTCGGGAACTTGATCCGCGCGGAACACCAGCCGTACTGCATGTTGAACTTCGTCCGGCTCGTGAACCGACCCGAGGTGATCGTGCCTCCGCTTTGAGTCGCTTCGAGCACAGCGTTCCCGCTGCCGTCCAGGAACGAGTGCGACGGGTTGTAGACCTGGGTACCCCCCTGGTTGATGGTGTCCTCGATCCAAAGCCTGCTGTCGGGGTTGGAACCGGACGTGCCGTTGAAGTTGTCCCAAACCTCGTTCGTGGCCAGGGTGCCCGTGTCGAATTCGCCCGCCCGGCCCGCGACGGGACCCGACGGTGCCGGGCTCGCGCCCGTGGGCGGGCTCGCGTTCCACAAGGGTGGGAGCGTGGGCGGCGAGGAAACGACGGTGCACTGGCCGCTGGTGTTGCAAGTCTGACCGGAGGGACAGCTGCCGCAGCTGCCGCCGCAGCCGTTCGGGCCGCAGACTTTTCCTGAGCAGGCGGGCGTGCACACCGTTCCGACGCTGAACGAACGCGTGAGCTGGTTGTTGTTCTCATTGCTCTCGTTCGGGATCCGGTTGACGTCGTCCACGAACGCCATGACCTGGTGACTTCCGGAGGTGGCGGTCCAGGTGGCCCCGCTCGGTCCGCCGTTCGCGGTCAGGTTGACCGTCGCGCCGGCCGCGACCGACTGGCTGGAGGTGTCGGACCAGGCCACCGGGCTCCCATCGACGCTGAAGAGCACGCCGACGGTGGTTCCTGCTGGCGTCGCAGCCGTGCCCTGGTTCTTCACCGTCGCGCTGAACGTCACGGGGTCGCCAACTTTGGGGCTCGACTGCGAGAGGTTGATCTGGGTCACGACCAAGTCGGGGTTTCCGGTCGTGGTCGGCGGGAACAGGCGCGTCGTGGGGATGATGCGCTTGCTCACGCTCGGACTCGACCAGGATAGGGTCGCCGTGGCTCCCCCGCCGTTCTCGTAGAACTCCATCCGGATGTCGTAGACGGCTTCTGCGGTAAGCGCGATGGTTCCACTGTTCTCGGTGGGCCCATGATCGGTCAAATTGTCGATGAGCAGCTGACCGTTCACCCATAGTCTGACGCCGTCGTCCGACGTCGTGTAGAAGCGGTAGGTCTCGGAGTACCGCGGACTGACGCGACCGGTCCAACGGACGGAAAACGTGTCGGAGCCGATGGCGGGATCGGGCGAGCCCGTGCCCCAATTGAAGTTGACGGTCGGATCGACGCGCGTGAGTTTGGGGGCGCTGAAGTCCCTGTTGTCGAAGTACTCGCCACGCAACCCAGTCCCTCCGGTCAACGAGGCGTGGTCTTCGCCGTCAGCAACATCGGCTTCATCGATTGCGCAGGAGGCCGCGCCGGTGCCAACGATCGCCGCGACTAACATGAGAGAAATCTTGGTCTGAGTCAGACGCATGGCTCATTCCCTTCTCTCCGACACTTCGGAGACAAACATTCCACCACGTGGAAGACACGGCGACCAGCGCGCCAGCGATTCGCCGTCTTCAACAGAAAATTGCGCCGAACGCGGCACTGAAGTGTCGGTTGCGGACAAGTTTTGTCACATCGCTGCGCTAACTGCGCAGCGGACGACCAACACGTCCGTGCCAAGGATGGTGTCCCTACGCGGTCGCCGCGAACGGATTCACGGCCTCGTGACCGACGGCGATTACTTCGCTTTCCTCGTGCGAACGCCGGAGGTTCTCGAGGCGCTCAAAGAAGTGGGGCTCGAGTTCTACGAACCGTAACGCTCAATGTCCTCTTAGGTGCGCGCGCTCGGAACGATCGTCTCGGGGGCTTCGTGCCCTCCCACTGTGCCATGGCACAGCCTCGGACGCGGCGGTCCTGGTCCACGGCCGCCGGATTTCAAAAAATTACCGGAAACAGGACGCTTCGTGCGTTGGCTCGGCGATTGCCAAGCGTTAGGACATGCGTACATCCTTCCGCTCGCTGCTCTCCGGCCCCGTTGCTCTCGCCGCCGTTGCACTCGGTGTCACCGCGACCGGATCCGGTTGCAGCAAGGTGTGCTCTGGTTCCCTGGCGTCAAACTCGGCCGTGCCGGCGGGTGGCGACCAAAAGAATTCGGGCGCCGCCGC
>CAZSNV010000472.1:0-2892 GCA_964608035.1 uncultured Gemmatimonadaceae bacterium
CTGCTATGGTCGGATTTGGAGCGGCCTGTCGTGGCGAGCTTCTCGATGGCTCTAGCGATTACGGCGAACCCTCGGGCTTCGCCTAGGCTGCCGCGCGATTTTCTCTTCTCGTTCATGCGGGTTGGGCGGCAGAAGTTATACCACGCGATATGAACAGCGACACGGCGGCGGGGCTTGCAGCACTCGGCGGTCTGATCTCGCGTCTTCCTCACAGGCGGAACGTCCTGGCCGGGCGAACCCGACCAGGCTCTTCACATTCACTGCTCCTCGAAGCCGCCCTTCGCGAGCACGCCCTGCCGCCACTGTTCGGCGATCTCTCTCGCGGTCCCGATCTCCACTGCTCGTTGCGACCGCAGCAGATCCTCTTGACCGTATCCGCATCGCACCTCGAGGCCCGGCGCATCGGTCCGATAAATGCCGCACTCGAGCACCTTGCCGCTCGGTCCCCTCATGCGCCAGGACGCCTCGACACGCTGTAGCATCAGGTTCAAGGCTCCGCTCTCGTGGAGGCATCATCGTCGTCACGTTGAGCTTGTCGCTTGTATGAGACCACCCAGGCGACATACACCAACAACGACATAGCGCGACAGCTATTGAGTCGAGTGTCGTACGTGGTGGACTCCCCGTGAAGGATGGCATGGCGGTTCAAAATATCGTCTGCCATTTGAGCACGGTTGGCAACGCGCGGCACCGCTCGCAGGTCCTGCGACAAAGCGCCCCCCCTGCACCGACGGGGCTACGCCGACGTTGTCGTCGAGGCTCCTCGCAGCGGTCACGCTGTGAATACCCGCGGTTGCGCAGCGCGGAAAAAACTCTGACTGGCGACGGACTTCCGAAATTACGGTCTCGTGTACGGTCGAATCTGACGCATCTTTGCGCAACAGACCGCGAACAGAGGGTGGAATGTGCCTTGCGGTTATCGGTTCCGGCGACAGACACGGCGTCATGCTGCGCTGCCGCCCAGGGCGTCAGATCCACACTGGCCGCGCCTGATCCTCCCGCTGACCGTCTTCGGGGTTCCTCCCCTTGTGTCGGGGCCGATGGCGGTCAGCGTCCTTTCCTCTCCCCCTGGGTCCACGATGTAGCGTGCCCGTGCGATGCGCAGAAGTCCTCCGGTTGAATGACTTGTCATCGCAGCCAAACTCCCATTGATCTCCAGCGTCGAACGTGGTCTGATGCGCGCCCACGTCCGAGGTACCTCACCCTCGGCGAACGTAGGGGGCCAAACGGGTAACCGATTCCGACTTCCCAGGAGAGTCCAATGCGCAACACTCATCTGAACAGGATCGCAACCACGTTCGCGTTTTTGTTACTAGGCCTCATCGCGCGCACCGCTGACGCTGCTCCGATTACGCCGTTCGATTTTCTTGCGGCCGCCAAGGTTGATGTGAGGTACGGTCCTGATTCCTGTTTTATGGGTTTCTGTGGAGCCGGATTTGAACTCGGCCTTGTCGCGGCTACCACTGACCCCGTTAACATGCAGTACATTGACGCGGCCGCTTACGCGCTCGATCCACTTCCGGCTGGGGTCATCCAGGTTGCAGCTGGAGGCTCAATCTTTGGCACCTTGCTTCCTGGCGAAGTCGGCAACGCTACGCTAATCATCGACCCTATATGGTTCACCGTCATGCTCCCCGGTGAAAGTTTCCGCCTATTGGGCACTGGGCTTGGGGCAGGCTTCAACTTCACAGAGGGGTTTTCTGGGGATTTTACATTCGGAGCACGGGTAGTCCTTGATCACGCAGCTGCACACGTCAGCTTTCCAATAAACGTGAACGTGGTCTATGACCCTGAGCTTCGCGGGCGCCACACTTACATCGTCACAATCACGGAGGCGCAAAGGTTGTCAGCCGTTCCCGAGCCAGGCGGCGCCGGCCTGCTAGTCTTCGGGATGGCTCTTGCAGCGGCAAGGCGTTACAGGAAAGGACAGCGGTAAATCGACCTGTGAGACGGCGGAGCGGTAGACTACCCCATGGACCGCGAGCAAGATATTGATAAAAGCTGAGGTTGCTCGGTTCGGGCGTCTGAAGCATGGAAACCCGTCCGGTGATTTCAATTCGGCGCCGCGGTGCGGTGCGCGTACGCGTCGGGGCACGGCGTGTCAGTGTCCAGCGATGCGAGGCCGTACGCGCTGCCGGCTGCACGGCGGGAAAAGCACAGGGCCGCGCACGACGGAAGGGCTGGCGCGGATTCGTGCGGCGAACACGCGGCACGGCCGATGGTCTCGGGAGTCGATCGCGCTCCAGCGTGAGATTAGAAAGTTCCAGGCGAACGGCCGCCGGAGTGCGTATTCGTTTCCGCGCGAGGTTCGGGACCGGATGATCCGTCTGTGCTCGGGGCCGCTCGAAACGCGGTACGTCGAGGCGCTGCGCGAGATGGTGCGGGAGCGCCTGGCGCGCGAGGAACGGCAGCGGCTCAAGGCGAAGGCGCCGCGTTGATCTCGTCGATGAGCATCCAGGTGTATCCCCGCCAGCTTCTCATCCGAATAATCGTTAAGGATGTCAGCGACGGTCTCCGGCCGGGCGATTCTGGCGAGGCACTGTTGATACATCGTTCGGGGTACGATCCGGAGAATGAACCTGGTCTGGGTCGGCGTTGCGGTCGCAGCGGTTATGATCCTGGCCGTCGTGATCAAACGGCTGGTGGCTTCCGGTGAACGGAAACCCGCCGATGCTGATCTCGGGACGGTCAGTGAAGCGTGGCTCTCCGACGAGCGGGGTCGAAAGAATTCGTGAGGGTTCACGGGCGGGTCCTCGCGGGCGGCTGAAGCCTTTACAGGATCTCCCCGAAGATGTCGCCGTGGCGTTGGTGTCCTACGAGCAGACGAAACATGGGGCGCGCGTACGGATGGCCGACAAGATCGCCGCGCTGACGCTGCTGTTCAAGCACTTG
>CAZSNV010000473.1:0-2867 GCA_964608035.1 uncultured Gemmatimonadaceae bacterium
AGGTCACCTTCGGCGGCGCGACGGTGTTCGTTCTCGACGTCGCCCGTTACGAGCGGTTGTAACCACCGGGCGTATCTTTCTCGCGTCATGGGGGAGGGCGGAGCGCGAGGTGGCTTTCACTTGCTCGCGGAGGCCGATGTCTTCGCACCCGTGTCGTTCGACTCACTTCCGAAGGCCCTTGTTGACGGCGTCGCCCGCGCTGACTGGCCGTCCGTGCGGCGTGAATTAGAAGAAGTCATGGACGGGCTGAGCACCGATGGGAAATTCGGACGAGCTCTTCTGCAACTCGTCCGTCAACTGCCCATTGGCCTTGACCCCGTTTTTGATCGCTACCGCGCCGTTGTCGCGATCGACCATGGGGACTGGGACGATCTGCGCCGCTGCCTAGACGGCGCACCGTTTCAGGCTGCTGAGCTGGTCATGTTTCGAGAGGCGCTGTTGAAGTCAGTGGACCGATTCAGCGGAAAGCCGACTACGTCCCCGGCCGAAGTGCCATTCCTTGCTTACGAGTTCGAGCTTACTGGGCGCAGCGGTTGGTACAGGCAATGGGCAAGGCGCCTTCCGACCTTCGACTCTCGCTCGCGAATATCCCGGCCGGATGTACCGGCGGGTCGGCATTTTCGATATCGCGCCCTGCATCAGGCCGTCCTACTCGCGGTCGGAGAAGCGCACTCCGGGTCGCTTCGGACGGCATCGGCGCTAGCGCGTGAAGGCAGGCGTCTAGGTGACGATGGTGAGCCCTTGCGGGAGATGGCAGAGGATCTCGAGCAGCTGATTCTCGTCGCCATGGGAGAAGGCGCCGCGCAGCTACCCCTGCGAATCGGAGAACGCACCGCAACCGCACAAGGAATGTCGCCGCTTGGGACGCTCGAGTGGCTGATGCATGTGATGCCTTTCCTGTCGCTCCTGCCTAGCGGCTGGCTTTCCGCGGGCGCGCAGCAGATGCAGCGGATTGCGACCCGGCTCGGTTCTCCCAAAGCGCAACTACAAGCGGATGCGTGGGTGGTCGCATCCCAAGTCGTTTCGAGCGAGCCGCCGCCTACGCGTACTGATCTGCCGGCGGTGCTCGCTGTTGCTCGCCGAGCGGATCCCGGGCTTCGGGTGCTCCCTGAACTCCTGAGCGCACGAGTTACTCGACGCTACACATCGTTTCAAGAGGTGGAGCGGCTGGCGCGCTCCGTGGGGAACGTCTGGGCTCAGGTCGCAGCGCTTGCGTGGATGGCCGCGCTGGACCCGTCGCCGCGTGTCGCACGGAATCTGCTTAGGTTGACCAACGCGACCGGTTGGCGAAGGCCGATCCTCGTCCCAGAGCCCGTGCTGGCTGACGCTGTCCTCGGGATGGTTGCCACGGGAGCCCGAGGTCAGGCAATCTTGGAGATGGCCCTCGCGAGCGGCCGCTCGACGACCGCCGTGGAGGTCGCGGAGCGTCACGCCGCCGACAAGTCGGTACCGGAACATGTGCGCCTCGCCGGTGTGGAGGCGCTGGCCAGAATTGGCACAACCCACGCACGGCGTGCACTGATGGAAATCAGCCGTGACTCCGAGATCGGCAAAGTCGCGCGCGTCTTCATAGCCAAACCAGTCCGTAACGCGGGTCTGAGTGACCGCGAGGTACAGGTGCTAGACCTTGCCGGTCAGGGCTTAACGAATCGCGAAATCGCGGCGCGCCTGGACCTATCGCATCACACCGTTGCGCGACATCTCACCAATGCGCGCGACAAGCTCGGCGCCGTTAATCGAGCCGATGCCGCGGTCCGGCTGGGCCGAATCACAGCGGAACGCGATCGCTAATCGGCGGACGGGTGGTCTCGGTAGGTATCCGTTTCGTATCAGACAGAGCGGCTGACTAAAGTCCGAGCCGGCGAGAGGCGACTCACCTCCCGAACAAGCGACGAAGGGAGGAATACATGCGTCGCATCGTGGCAGCTATGGCGGCCCTTGTGGCCCTCATCCTGGGCGGCGGGGCAGGGGTTACCGGCTTCTAAAGACAACTTCCTCTAGAGGTTGCAGCGCGCGGGAGAGGGGCTGAGAGGCCCCTTTCCTATTTGGCCGATGAGGCTGGGGGTTCTCGACACTCGCCTATTCTCCGGCTCCAATGCTGGGGATACCGCGGGACCTCGCTAAGCTCGTTCTTCCCGTCAACGCGGCAGCCGCGGTAGTCCTTATCGCGGTCACTTTGAACGCTCCAGACGGGCTGGACCTCGGACCGATCTTCTTCTGGATCGTAATCACGTTGGTAGCGGCCGCCCTACGCGTGTCCTTGCCGGGTGGCGTGTCGGCCACGATCACGACCGCGCCGCTTCTCGCGGCCGTGTTCGATTCAACTCTTCCGAATCCCTTTGCCGCGTGCTGGGTCGCATTCCTCGGCACCTTCGAGCCGCGCGACTTTCGACGCGACGAAGCCGGAACTCGCCTAGTGGCGTGGTACGGGGTGCCTTACAACCGTGCCAACTGGGTGCTGTCCGTCTTCTCCGGATGGCTCCTTCTCTGGGTCACGCAACCCGTGATTCGGCCCGGTGATCCTCTAGGCGTTGTCGCGCAGATCGTGTTGGTGGGTGGAGCTTTCACGTTCGCCAACACCTTGCTTGCCGTACTCGCCGCGAGTGCTCGCACTCATTCGCCCTTTGCTCGTACGTGGGCGATGTCGGTACGCAACATCGCCATCGGCTTGATCTCGCAGGTGCCACTGGGCTGGCTCATGGCACAGATGGCGTCGGAGGTGGGCCATTGGGCGGTACTTCTCTTCATGGTGCCGCTACTTCTGGCGCGGTATTCGTTCAGCAAGTACACCGAAACTCGCGACCTCTTCTTTGGCTCGGTCAGCGCACTCTCGCAAGCGATCGACGCGAAGGACGGGTTTACGCGTG
>CAZSNV010000474.1:0-2861 GCA_964608035.1 uncultured Gemmatimonadaceae bacterium
TCCGTGTGTCAGGCTGAGCCATTTGAGCGAGGCGCAGAAAACCGCGCTGGCCATCGCCGACAACAAACTCGGCGACATGTCATTCTTCGATCCCGAGCTGCTTGCGAAGCAGCTTGCAGACCTTTGTGCGATCGACTTCGCGATCGAGCTTACCGGATTCGAGACGGCGGAGGTCGATATCCTGCTCGAGCCGCCACGCACCAGCACGACCGATCCCGCTGACAGCTTCGCCGAGCCCGACCTCAGCGCGATGCCCGTCAGCCAAACGGGCGATCTGTGGATGCTCAATGAGCATCGGTTGATCTGCGCCAACGCGCTGGAGGTGGATGCCTATGCCCACCTGCTGGGTAGCCAACTGGCAGACATGGTGTTCACTGACGCGCCCTACAATTTACCCATACACGGCCACGTCTCCGGGCTCGGGCGGTCGACGCATCGTGAGTTCGCTATGGCCTCAGGCGAGATGTCGCGCGACCAGTTCACGCGCTTCCTCTCGACCTACATGGGCCACCTCGCGAGGTTTAGCACCGACGGCTCGATCCACTTCCATTTTATCGACTGGCGCCATCTCCGCGAGATCCTAGAGGCCGGCGACGCTGCGTACACCGAGCTTAAGGCGATTTGTATTTGGAACAAGACGAATGGCGGCATGGGCTCTTTGTACCGCTCGAAGCACGAATTGGTGCTGGTCTACAAGAACGGCGCCGCGCCGCACGTCAACAACATCGAGCTTGGCCGGTACGGGCGCTACAGGGATTATGCTGGTGCCAACACCTTCCGATCAGGACGCGACGAGGAGCTGGCTCTCCATCCGACGGTCAAGCCGGTGTCATTGGTCGCGGATGCGATCCGAGACTGTTCGAAGCGGGGCAGTCTGGTGCTCGACCCGTTCGCGGGTTCAGGCACCACTATTCTCGCGGCCGAGCGCACCGGACGGAAAGCGGCGGCGATCGAGCTGGACTCGCGGTATGTAGACACCGCAATCCGGCGTTGGCAGACGCTCACCGGCGGCAAGGCGATCCTCGCTGGCGACGGCAACCTCTTCGACGACATTGCGAAGGCTCGTCATGCCTTGGACGCCGACCATGTCTAAGCCGGTCGGCTACAAGAACCCACCCGAGCACACGCGATGGAAGAAAGGCCAGAGCGGCAACCCCACCGGCCGGGCCAAGGGTCAGCGCAACCTCAAGACCGATCTTGCTGCAGAGCTGAGTGAGTTGGTCCAGATCAGCGAAGGGGGTGTGCCTCGGCGCATCACCAAGCAGCGTGCCCTCCTGAAGGGCCTGACCGCGCGCGGAATCGGCGGCGACAGCCGTGCGGCCAATCTCATCTTGAACCTGATGATGCGCCTGCTCGACCCGGAAGCGGAGGGGGCAGTCGATGCTCCGCTCGCATCGGAAGATGTGGCCTTGCTGGATCTCTTTCTCGCTCGCCGGGCGTCAAAGGGGGACCAGTCATGACCGACCAGGAGGCGTTGGACATGGGGCTTCGCACCGATTTCGCGGTGTTTGCACAAAAGGTCTTCCACACATTGAATCCGCGCGCGAAGTTCTTTCCAAATTGGCACATCGCCGCGATCACCTATCGCTTGGAGCAGGTGCGGACGGGCGTTGAGAAGCGCCTCATCATCAACGTGCCGCCGCGCTCGCTTAAATCGATCCTGGCTTCGGTGGCGCTGCCCGCGTTCATCCTCGGCTGCCATCCCGGCGCGCGGTTGATCTGCGTATCCTATGCCCAGCCGCTCGCCGCCAAGCTCTCGCGCGACTTCCGCCGAATCCTTGACAGCGAATGGTATAGACGGATCTTCCCGCAGACCATCATCAGCAAGGATACCGAAGAGATTCTCGAGACGACACTAGGCGGGGCCAGGCTCTCCACCTCGGTTGGTGCGGTGGTCACCGGGTTTGGCGCCGCTACGATTATCATCGACGATCCGATGAAGCCCGATGAGGCACCGTCGCAAGCGACGCGAGAGCGCGTCATTCGCTATTACCGCGAGACGCTGTTCAGCCGGCTCGACAGCAAGATCGAGGGCGTGATCATTCTCGTCATGCAGCGGCTGCACGAGAACGATCTTGCCGGACATCTGCTCCGCGACGGCGGTTGGACGCACCTCAATTTGCCCGCCATCGCCACCGCCGAGGAGGTGATCGAGCTCGGGAACGGCAGGACCCACGTCCGGCATGTTGGCGATGTGCTGCACCCTGAGCGCGAGCCGCGCTCCGCACTCGACGAGCTCCGCCGCAATCTCGGAAGTGCCGCATTCGAAGCGCAGTATCAGCAATCGCCCGTCCCAGCCGACGGACTTCGGGTAAGGCGCGAGTGGCTCAGGATCTACGAGTTCCCGCTCGATCGGAGCGGCCTGCGCATTGCCCAGTCCTGGGACACGGCGCTCAAGGGGGATCCGCGCGCCGACTTTTCGGTCTGCACCACTTGGGGAGAGCGTAACGGACAGCATTACCTGCTCGACGTTTATCGCGAGCAGCTGGACTTTCCGGATCTGATCAAGGCGGTGGTTTCGCTTCATCGGCAGTATCAGCCCCATGCCGTGCTGATCGAGGAACAGGGCTCGGGGATCAGCCTCATCCAGACGTTGCGCGCGCAGCATGCCATCTGGCCGATCGGGAGGCGCTCTAAGGACGATAAGGAGACCCGACTGACTACCGTGACCCCCATGTTCGAAAGTGGTCAGGTGCTTTTGCCTGTGGACGCGCATTGGCTTCCCGCCCTGCTGCACGAGCTGTTCGGCTTCCCGAGCGCCCGGTATGATGATCAGGTCGACAGCATCACCCAGTATCTCGGCTGGGCGCGTGATCGGAGCAGCAGCGTCTTCGAGGCGGACTTCGGGTATGGCGACCATC
>CAZSNV010000475.1:0-2857 GCA_964608035.1 uncultured Gemmatimonadaceae bacterium
ATGGACTTCGTCTCCGCGCAGGTCCGCCGCCGCCTCATCTGATCCAGAGTCAGGTCAAGCATGTTCGGCCAGCACGGGACGCAAAGTGGCCGTATTGGCACAATCCTAAGAATTCGGAACGGGGAGCGGGGCCGCTTCGTGTTCGAGTCAGGTGAGCAGGGCAGAACGATTCTCGGCGCGCATGGCATTCGCGCGCGGGTCCTTCATCGGGCTGCCTGGGTGGTGCTTCTCGTTGGCTGCCTGACACCCACGTTGTGTAGGTCTATCCGCGTCTGAACAGCCCCAGGACCTTCTCCCAGGCGACGAGAGAGAGCGAGAGAGGCACAAGCCCGGCGAATAGGGTTCGCGCGGCCCACGTGACGGCAACCGCACCACCATCGACAGCATCGAGGCCTCCGACCTGCCCAGGGTTTGGAACGATTCCGGAGCCTTGGGGCACGAACGTTAGTGCGCTGTAGAAAAACCAAGCTGCCGCCGCGACGGCGAATACTGACCGCATGTGTCTCCTCCGCTCTCGATGCGACCCGATCGCGGTACGAATTCCAGGATTATGGACGGAGAGGGGCCACGCTGCGGGTGCGAGATGGGTTAGTGGGTGGGTACGTTCCCGATAGAGCGCAACGACACGGGCGTGCGAAACTGAACTGATGTCATCCCCGCCCCTCGGCGAATCGACATGGATTGCCTTGCTGAAGGTGAACCACGCTGAGGTGAATGGCGTCCGTCGATTGGATCAGCAGTTCATTTATGTCCCGCTTGCCGCACTCGCAGCGGCGATCACCTCCGTGGCTGGCAGTCGAGGGACGTACCAGAGCATCGGCATCATGTTGCCGTTGCTGGTGATCCTGTTCGCCGCCGCCGTCCTCGTCGGCCTGGGCCTGTGGCGAAACCACGCTAGGCATTGGGACCTCTTGCGGCGGCGCAACGTGATCCTGCTTGGCCTAGGGCAGGATTCGATAAAGCCGGACTGGGCGTTCCGCCTCGCCCGGTGGATCTACTACGGGCTCTTCCTTGGGGCGTGGATCGCTGGTAGCTGGGTGCTAATTCGTTTGTTGTAGTCGGTGCGCGCAGCGTCTGTGCTCGCTGCCCGGCTCACGTCCTGAGTACTTCGCAGGGTCGTGGGGGACGCGGGTCAAGAGGGCGTGAGGGACGCGCGAGCGGACCGGACCTCTTGAGGCGCGGCGGGACGTGACCTCAGCCTGGTGAGGGGGCTGCGCCAGCGGAGCGGCGCAGCCCCTACTGGGCTCGGATTCAGGTGAGCCATTGCGCTGAGTCTCCTGTGCGCGTAACTTCGCGACGGCGGCGTCAGGTGGAGTTGGCGTGTTAACTCCATATGGAACCTGGAAGAGGGAGCTCAAGGCTCCGACCGACGACACGCCTCCAAATCGGCGACTCCGGAGGGCACGAACCTTCTAGCAGAGTGCCCTACGGGCAGGATGCTTCGTTCGTCGTCCTCAACTCCGGGGTCGACAGCCTCTATTGGTCGGCAAGAGGCGACGTCAGCGCGACTCTCGTAGATCTCGAGGCGTATCAGGTCGAAGCGCGCGAGCGCGGGGAGCCGCAGCCGTGGCGTCAGGTCGATGGGTACTCCCTGTCGGTGGGGCCGCGCGGCGCCCTTGGCTATCCGATCTATCTCGACTGCGCCGAGTTCCGCATCCACTTGGGGATGTTCAAGCGGCGGCCGACGTTCTGGACGCAACTGCGCGCGGAGTTCATCCACACCGTAGGACCGGCCGAGGCAGCCGCTGCGAGCATCGCCGTCGCCGAAGCGCTGAGCGTGGTGCCGCTAACGGGCGTAGGGGTCGCCCGGATGGACCTGTTCGTCGACGTCGGTGGGTGGTCCCTGACCCAGGGAGATCTGAAGGGGCTAGTCACTCACGCAAAGGAAATCGAGTCGCACTCGGTTCCGCGCTCCGACGTCGTACACAGCTTCAGGGCCGGCGTATTCCCCTTTCTCTGCCGCATCTATGACAAGCGCCGTGAGGTAGCAAAAAAAGGCGGCTTCGCGCCTGCGTTCTGGGGCGACTTCGCTGGTCCGGTGACGCGCGTCGAGTTCGAGATCGGTTCTCAGCGCCTGCGCCGCTTCGCCGTTCGGTCGATTCCCGACGTCCTCGCATCGGTGGGCGACGTCTGGCGACACGGCACGACGAATTACATCGCGCTTCGTGAGCCGACCGCCGACTCGCCTGAAACGTGGAGGACGAGCGAGGTCTGGCAGGTGGTGCAGGACGCGGTCATCCGGTTTAGCTCGTCGGGCGTCGTTCCGTTCCTGGTGGTCAAGGGCGACCGTCTAACGACCTTGCGCGCTCTACGCGGCTACTTGGTCACGTTCGCGGCCATCGAAGGCGTGACGACCGAGGCAGAGGCTCTCAAACGGCTCGGGGCGTCTCTGCATGAGGTCGCGCGGGGCCGACTATTTGCGAGCGATGTAGCGCGCCGCGCAGCACGGCTGCCCAAGGACTACCGCGCCGGGCGAATCGCATGACAACGCGGTGCGATACTCACCGCGGCCCCGCTCCCCGGAAAGGGGACCATTCTGCGCACCTTTACAGCTTCATGGGACAGCCTCATGCACGATGAGTCGACGCGCCTCGCAGACCTCCTCCAGGCGTTCATCTACGCAAAGGAGGCGCAGGGCCGATCGCCGATAACGCTCGGCGAGTACGGGACATACCTGCGGCGCTTCGATACTGCGGAGGGCGGGCTAACGCTCTCGCAGCTCACGCCGGACCGCGTGAACCGGTATGCAGCGAACTATCGGAGGCGTTCTCCGTCAGCGGCCAGGCTCGCGCTCGCCTATCTCAAGTCATTCGCCTCGTGGCTTGCGGACTCGCGCTATTGGTCGACTCCGCTCGGT
>CAZSNV010000476.1:0-2845 GCA_964608035.1 uncultured Gemmatimonadaceae bacterium
TGCTCTCGCGCGATGCGCACCGCACGAGCGCGGGCGCGGACGACCGCGACGTCGCCGCGGCGTCGCTCGCGCTGCGGCGGTCGACCGCCACGAGTCGCGAGGAAGCGAAAGCCAGGCCCTTCCTGGAAGGTATGTCGGAGCCAACGGCGCTGAGGGTCGCGGAACTGGTCCTGATCGCGTGCCCAGATCTCATCCATGGCGCGGACGCTATCCGGGCTGTTTCAAAAACCACCAGGAACCTCAGCTAGTGGCAGGTGGTTCGATGCTCTTGTGCGCCTGAAACATTGGGTCGTTCGCCTTCATCGCGATCGCCGCGGTCGGCTGCTTCTTCATCGCCGCGGCGCTCGTTGCTCGCGCCAGCCGATCGCCAGCGCAGCGCGCCGCCGCGGTCATCTCGGTCGTGGGGATGGCGCTCGTGGTCTTCGGCCTGGTGGCGTCGCCGCTCTTCTACCTGGGCTGGGCGTGTCTCGGCGCAGGACTTCTGGGTCTGTCCGCGAGCTTGGTGGCGTTGCGGCGCGAGTGAAACCGACGAAGCGTTCCTTCAGTTGTTCCGGTTAGCACCGAGCATGGTGATGCGAGTGAACGCGAGGACATTCGGGGGCCTCGCTGGAATCGGAGCTGCCTTCCTAACCGGCGCCATCATGAGCGCCATTACGGTCGAGCTCTGGTTCCTGCGCGTCGTCGTGACGGACGGCCCACCGCCACGTGCCGATGAACTGCAGTTGCTGACGTGGCTCGCAGGGTCCTTCGTCGCGGCTCGTCTTGCCGGCTGGCGAGCGGTGGCCATCGTGTGCCTCTATGCCCTCGGTGCGATGTCACTGACGATCTTTCGGTTCGCACTCGAGGCTCCGCTGCAATGCGCGTTGGTCGCACGCCTGAACTGTTCGGCCAATCCCCTCGAGTGGATTGCGGGAACGCCCTGGGTCCTCGGAGGCCTGATGGGGCAGCTTTGGATCATCCCGGGCCTGCTCCTTGGTGTCCTCGCGGCGCAGGTGATCCGCGTGCCGATCCCACTCAGGTCCGGGCTCGCGGCGCTGAGCGTCTTCGCGATCGGCATCGTCATCGCCAACCACCTGACAGTGATCGCTCGTTACACCGTCTGCTTCTCACCTGACCTTATCTTGCGCTGCCTAGATCCTGAATACCTCTTCTGGTTCGCCGCCCACATTGCCCTCGGTGCGATCGCGAGCGTCGTGCTGATCCGCCTTGGCGGTCGGCCACGTGATGCGCTCATCTTGGGCGGAGTGCTCCTGGTGGCCCACCTGCCGGGACCAGTCCACCAGATCGTCATGATCTCGGGCGATGGCATTGCAGCAGTGCTCGGAAACCTAGGGGCGCTTGCTGGCGTGCTCACCTTTGTGTTGCTCAGCTTCAGACGTGAATGGAACATCAGCGGCCGAGTCAGACGCCCGTACCGACCGTCGACCGGTTGAGCGATGAGCGCGTGGCGTATGAGGAGCGACGTCGCTGATGCGGATGCTTCATGCCGCGCTGGCGATCCTCGCGCTGGCTCTCGTCGCGCTGATCGTCGGCGCGAACCTGGGCTGCGCACCGAAGTACTTCCAACGTGGGGATGTCATTGCGCTGCTTGCCCTCGCCATCATTTACGCAGCGCTTTTGGCGTGGGCAGCTCTAGGTGACACCGATCAGCGTCGGGCGGTCGGCGCCATCAGTTCCGCAGGGGTCGCGGCGCTGTTCTTATCGACCGTCTCGATTCCCGTGCTGGCAGCGCCGGCTGCGATTGTCGGAGCGTTTCGTCTCCCGCGGTCAGCAGCCCTGCGACGCGGTCTAATCGTTGCCTTACCGGTGGTCGTGCTGCTCACGTTTGCCGTGGTGTTCCTCGGGGCGCTCGGGGTCACATCCGCCCAGGCGACCTGCCCATAGGCGACCGGACCACGGAGCTTGGGCATCCATTTGGGCATCCATTTGGGCATCCATCAGCGTGGACTGGTGCGATCAAGCGCGGACTAGCGTGGAATCGAAAGCATCGAAACGCGCCAGATATGGACTGATGCGGACGGATGCGGACATTCCAACGAGCCCTTTCAAGGAAGAGGTCATGGGCAAGACGATATCGAGCGGCTTGCCTCGAGACGCTCGCGGATCGGCCCGAAATCGACGCGGGTTCCGCAAGAGAAGTGCACGTCCCGGTGTGCGTGCACCGCCGCCGCGGCGCCGTGGACCCCGAGCTTCTTGTACGCGTTCGCCGCGAGGTTGCCGACCGTGTTGATCGAGATACCGAACTCGAACGCGATCATCTTCTGCGTCATGCCTCGTGCCAGGCGCTCGAGCGTTGCGCACTCGCGGGCGGTCAGCGGCCGCGGGTAGGACTTCGGTGATCGCCTCACGAGCGTGGGCCCTCCCATCGGCGCTGGACCTGCGCCCGGGCGGGACCGGAAGCGTCCGAAAGAGGCCGCGCGGCTTTGCGCCGCCATTTCGGGACTTTCGCGGGCGTGTGTGTGGGCCGAGAGCGTGCTCCCGCGGCGAAATCGCAAGAACATTCGGACCCACCCCCCGGTGGTTACGATCGGTCGATGCGCGAGACGCTCGTCTTCGTTGTTGGGTGGCTCTCGGCGCTGTCGTTCCTATGGACCTTCGCGAGCATCTACTTCGTGTTCCAACTTGAGCGATCCCAGAGAGGAGAGCGCGGTGGATAAAGTTCCTCTTCTCGTCGAAGGCTTCGGACGCAGATACAAGCGGAACCGTCCATGGGCGGTCCGCAATGCGTCCTTCACGCTCCCACATGGATCGATTACCGCTCTCGTCGGCCCGAATGGCTCCGGCAAGTCCACACTGATACGGTCATGCATAGGATTTGAGCGACCCGACGAAGGCCGCGTGCTCG
>CAZSNV010000477.1:0-2834 GCA_964608035.1 uncultured Gemmatimonadaceae bacterium
GTTTCAGCCTGTTCTTTCCTGAAAAGCGCGACTTCTTCCTCGAGGGGCGCGGCGTCTTCGACTTCGCCCGTGGAGGCGTCGGCGCAACCGGATTCAGCGGCAACGCGACCGACACGCCATTTCTCTTTTACTCGAGGCGCATCGGTCTCAACGCCGGCCGCGTCGTGCCGATCGACGCCGGTGGTCGCGTGACGGGAAAGCTGGGACCGTATGCCATCGGCATCATGAACATCCAGACGGGCGACGAGACCGCGTCGCAGACGGAAGCGACCAACTTCAGCGTGCTGCGCGTCAAGCGCGACGTGCTGCGCCGGAGCGCGATCGGCGTGATGGCCACGAACCGTTCGGTGTCGGCGCGGGGAACGGGGTCGAACCAGGCGTACGGCGTCGATGGATCGTTCGGCCTTTCACGGGACGTGAGCCTCGGCGCGTATTGGGCGCGGACGGCCACAACGGCCCTGCGCGGGGACGACCGGAGTTATGAGGGGCGATTCGATTACAACGCCGATCGCTACGGGGCGCGCCTGGAACACCTGTCGGTGGGGGCGAACTTCAACCCCGAAGTTGGTTTCACGCGCCGCACCGACTTCAATCGCTCGTTCGCCGAATTGCGGTTCTCGCCGCGGCCGGCGGGAATCAGGAGTGTGCGCAAGTTCACGTGGAGCGGATCGGGAGAGTACATCGAGACCGGCGGGGGAGCGGTCGATTCGCGAACGTGGCAGGGGCACTTCGGCACAGAGTTTCAGAGCAGCGACCAGCTCTCGATCGATGTCGGGCGCACCTATGAAGTGCTTCGAACGCCTTTCACGCCGGCCGGGTCGCCGGTGCCCATCGCGCCCGGTGGCTACTCGTTCAATGACGTCTCCGCCTCGTATCAGTTTGGCGCGCAACGGCGCGTCTCGGGCACGATTGCCCTGCGAGCGGGGGAGTACTACAACGGCACCATCCGGAGCCTGACGCTCGGTCCCGGTGGGAACTCGCCGGGACGTGTGTCGATTCACCGGCAGGTGTCGGTGGAGCCGACGTTCTCGATCACCCGCATCGAACTGCCTGACGCCAGCTTCACGACGAGGCTTGCACGCGCGAGAATAGACTACGCGTTCACCCCGCTCATGTTCGCCAGCGGACTGCTGCAGTACAGCTCGGCCGATCGTGCCTTCAGCACCAACCTGCGCTTCCGCTGGGAATATGCGCCGGGCAGCGAGCTGTTTCTCGTTTACACCGATGAACGGGACACCACCGATGACGGCTTGTCGCCCACAGGCGTTCGTGGGCTCAAGAACCGGGCCTTTGTGGTGAAGCTCAATCGGCTGCTGCGCTTCTGACGAAGGCCAGAATGGTGGCATGTCCCTGTCCGCCCTTCGGGGTATCGCCGGTTCGGCGGGCACGCGATCGTGAACTCGCCGCCACCGGGGCGCAGAGCTAAGTTCGCTGCGCTGCGAAGTTTCCTTCCGCTCCACCGGTGGAATGCCCATGACGAATCGCCCGTACGTCCTCGCCGCCGCGGTTGCCGCGGCGCTCGCCTCCCCCACCAACCCGCTCGCCGCGCAGATCGCGGCGATTCCTGTCGCGCAGGAGTTCGAGCGACTCCACTTCCGGTCGATCGGACCCGCCACCATGTCGGGGCGCATCACGGACCTGGCCGTATACGAGGCGAATCCCGCGATCTACTACGTCGCGACAGCGCACGGCGGATTGTGGAAGACGACGAGCAACGGCGCGATCTACGAGCCGCAGTTCCAGAACGAAGGCCTGATTTCCGTCGGCGACGTGACCGTGTCGCAGCGCGATCCGAATCTCGTCTGGCTCGGCGCGGGCGAATCGAACAACCGGCAGACGAGTTCGTTCGGCGGCGGCGTGTACAAATCGACCAACGGTGGCACGACGTTCCAGCACATGGGGCTGCCGAATTCGCGCGCGATCAACCGCATCGTCATCGACCCGAACAACAACGACATCGTGTTCGTGGCGTCGACCGGATCGCTCTTCGGTTCGGGCGGCGATCGCGGCGTGTACAAGACCACCGACGGCGGCCGCACGTGGAAGCACGTGCTCCGCGTCGACGACGAAACGGGCGCGAACGATCTCGTGATGGCCGCGACCGATTCGCGCATCATGCTCGCATCCACGTATCAGCGGCGCCGCAGCGCGCGCGGCATGGTGAGCACCGGCCCGGGCAGCGGCATCTGGCGATCGAGCGACGCGGGTGAAACGTGGACCCGCATCGTCAACGGATTGCCTACGGCACCGATGGGACGCATCGGGCTCGACGTCTATCGCAAGAGCGCGGACCTCGCGTACGCACTCATTGAAGTCGGCGGTGGCGGCCGTGGCGCAGCCGTGCAGGAAGATGATTCCGTCGCCGGTGGCGGACGCGGGGGTGGTGGTCGCGGCGGCGCCGGACGCGGTGGCGCGGGTGGCGCTGGCGGCGGTGGCGGAACCGGCCTCTATCGCTCTGACGACGGCGGCCAGACGTGGCGCTTCGTGAGCTCGACGAATCCGCGGCCGAACTACTACAGCCAGGTGCGCATCGACCCGAGCGCGCCAGACCGTCTGTACCTCGGCGGCGTCGGATTGCACATCAGCCTCGACGCGGGGCGCACGTTCGAAACGGATGCGGCGCTCGTCACGCACGACGACATCCACGCGATCTGGATCAATCCGTCGAACGCGGATCACGTGCTGATCGGCAGCGACGGCGGCGTGAGCGTGTCGTACGACCGCAGCCGAACGTGGATGTTCTCGCCGAATCTTCCAGCGGGATTGTTCTACCACGTCAGTTACGACATGGACTACCCGTACAACGTGTGCGGCGGCATGCAGGACAACTACAA
>CAZSNV010000478.1:0-2820 GCA_964608035.1 uncultured Gemmatimonadaceae bacterium
GACATCTGGCTATTTGTTAGCTGGTTCTCGGCTATCTCGATTGGGCTATCGGGCTACTTGATCGGGCGATCGGGTTATCGGGCCGCACGCCGCCGCCGCGGTCCGGAGTGTCAGCACGTCTTGCGTTGTCCTACCGATCACTCGCTGATGCTCCCGTCCGGTCACTACTTGCGCTTCAATCACTGCACCCGACACAGATGCGAATAAGTGCGATGAGCTCGTTGCCGCGCCGTTGCCAGATGGTGAGTCCCGTGTCCCACATGTACGGTTCCGTGGCCCAATACTCCAACGTCTCTCCTTGCCGGATCGCCAAGAGTCTAGGGCGCACGCAAGGAGGAGCCCTATTCGGGGGAGAGTCACCTTGCTCGACACATGTCGTATTCAGCCGGAAGAAATCAGCGCTTTCCTTGGCCGTGGGAACGCGGAAGCCCACCACGGGGCGACTGCTGAACAATGTGAACCGCTTGTAGCCGCTCTCGCGAAGATCGGCAAAGTACACACAATGATCGTCACCCAAGCGATCCAGGAAAGACGCAGTCGATCGCAATGTGACGGAAGCCGATGGGTTGCGTAACAGTGGCTGGAATCGCATGCCATTACGCAACGTGGACCCGTCCGTTTCCACCGGCCTGGCATCTTTCAGCAGAACCAAGGCGCGAAACGGTCCGACTCTGGTCGGCGTTGACACACGCACGTCCGTCAGCCATGCGATTAGGATTTCGTCGTCTTGCAGCGCCGGCCCGGCTGAACAGTCCGTATCCTGCGAGGCGCGCGCGCTCAACGCCACCGATAGGAATGCCACCGCAGCCGTGAGACGGATCGACGAATGGCGCATATTGGCTGTTGCCTGTCAACGCCACGAATGAGCCGCGCGCCGCGGCGACTGGATGGCCCGAGACGGTCGGCGCGTCGACTCCATTCGGAGGTTAGACCGCGTCATCGCGCGGACCAATAGCCCGGCCGCCGTTTCTGATGCGCGACGGCAACGATGTTCAGGGTGTCCAACTTCACTCGGTAGTAAATCGTGAACGGAAACCGATCGAGGAGACTCCGGCGAGTGCCGGCGTCCGCGACGGCGTAGCGGTGTGGCGTCTGCCGAATCCGTTGAACCGCAATGGAAAGCTCTCGTAGGAAGGCCGACGCCGCGAGCAGACTCCGCTCCTCGTACCACGCCTGTGCGTCCTCGACCTCCCGCAACGCTGCGGGGTGGAAGTCAACGTGCATTCAGCCGGTCGAGAAGCCGTTGCCGAACCTGCTCCCAAGGGATGCTCTCCACGGTACCGGCGTCGAGTTCGGCCACGCGTTTCTCGATCTCGGCCGCCCAGGCCGCTTCAACGTCCGGATCCGGGTCCCCTTCGAGGGATTCGATCAGCAGCCCGGCGAGCGCCGCCCGATCCTCGTCCGAGAGTTCCGCCGCTTCCTTCCAAACGTCCGTGAATGTCCGGCTCATGGTCTGATTCTACTCCCGGCTTTGATCGAGCGCGTCCACTACCGCCATGCACGAGCGGTCAGGTTCCCAGGCGTCCAGCGCCCTGACGCATCCCAATGCTTGAACGGTGAACTTGCTGATTTTGCCGAGAGGAATGCTGATGTTCTTCTTCGTGCCGTCGAAGAATACGCGTTTGCTGGTGACGCACAGATTCCCCAGTGTCGAGCTGAGTCATCACGTCCGTCGTGACCTTCTGAACGGAAGGCCCGCCTTCTGTTGCTCGGTGAATTTGCCGTCCGACAGCGCCTCGCGCATGGTCCGCTCGAAAATCTGGTCCACTGCAGACTCTATGGCGCTGGCAGCTTCAGCGTCTGTCAGTTCGAATGCTCGTTGAATAGCCGCCAACCCCCGCCGATCGCCGTCGCTCAACTCGCGGTCCATCGTCGCCAGCAGCGCAGCGTGTTCGAAGATTCCAGTCAGTTCCCTTGTCGCGTCCCTGCAAAGCAGCTTGGCCTTCGCCAGCGCTCCGGCGATGTCGCTGACGCGGTTGGCGAATGCGATCGAGCCATTGGCCGATCGCGCCATTGGCCTGGTCGAGTGACCGCGCGATCGGGCGGTCGGGTGATCTCGATCCGCGTATCGAGCGATGCGTGACATCGGTCGCAGGATAGCCCAATAGTCCGATCGCCCAATCGAGATAGCCGATGGCCGATCACGCGATAACCAGATGCACGAGACGCGTACGTCCTCAGCGCAGTCCGTCTCCTGTCGCTGACAGATAGAGCGCGTTGAAGAAGAACCTGAACGTGCCGTGCGGCTGCGAGCGGAAGAGAATCTCCGGCGCGAAGAGCGCGAGACGGCCTGACCCGACGTTGGCGTGGATGATCTGAACGCCCTGGTTCAGATGCGTGGCGCCCCAGGCCCAGCCGCTGCGGAGCGGCGCGCCGTCGGCGAACCAGGCGACACGCTGTACGCCGCGAGCCGCGGCGTCGTCGCCCAGCTTGAACACGGGGCTGTTGTCGAAGAAGACGTCCGCCTCGGCGGCCATCCCGTGCGCGAGCGGATGCGCGGCCTCGACGGCCACGCGCAACACCGAGCCGGGCACGTAGTAGTCCTGCCGGGCCACGCCGGCGAGCTGATTGGTGACGGGGAGGCCAAACTGTTGGGCCGCGGTCATCGCCGCATTGCCGATGGCGACGAGCGTGCCTCCCGCGTCAACGAACGCCTTGATTCGCTGCATCGCCTCGGCGGTGACCTGGCCCTGACGCTGCCGATATTCCTCGGGAATAGGCTGCGGCGTGAACGTTCCCCGCCCTGAGGCCGCTCCGCCGGGACCGCCCGCTTGTCCTCCCGCGCCCGCGCCGCGGCCGCCTGGCACCGCGGTCTGGGGG
>CAZSNV010000479.1:0-2819 GCA_964608035.1 uncultured Gemmatimonadaceae bacterium
GAAGGGCCGCACCGGATTCGCGCACCTCTTCGAGCACCTGATGTTCCAGGGGTCGTCGAACCTGGGCAAGATGGAGTTCATCAAGCTCGTGGAGGGCAATGGCGGGCTGCTGAACGGCTCCACGCGGTTCGATTTCACCAACTACTACCAGGTGGTGCCGTCGCACACGCTCGAGACGGTGATGTGGGCCGAGGCGGACCGGATGAAGGGGCTGGCCATCGACTCGATGAACCTCAGGAACCAGCAGGACGTCGTGAAGAACGAAGTGCGCGTGAATGTCCTCAACCAGCCGTACGGGACGTTTCCGTGGATCGACCTGCCAATGACGGCCAACGTGAACTGGTACAACGCCCACAACTTCTACGGTGAGTTGACGGAGCTCGAGTCGGCGACGTTGGATGACGCCGCGTCATTCTTCAAGACCTTCTATGCGCCTAACAACGCTGTGCTGGCGATCGTCGGCGATTTCGAGCCGGCGCAGGCGCGGCAGTGGGCGGAGAAGTACTTCGGCTCGATCGCCAAGGTGGACCAGCCGGCGCCGCCGGACCTCGCCGAACCCCGGCAGGAGAAGGAGAAGCGGGCGAGCCGGGTCGACAAGCTCGCCACTCGTCCGGCGTTAGGTGTCGCCTACCATGTGCCGGATCGCTGGACGCCGGATTGGTATACCATGGGATTGATCGACCAGATCCTCGGCCAGGGCCGCGACTCGCGCCTGTACGATGCGCTCGTCCAGCGCACCGGGCTCACCAGCGATGTCTCCGCCGGGATCAACTGGGGACTGGGCAACATGTTCAACTACGAAGGCCCCATGTTGTGGATGGTCGCCGTGTACCACGACCGCGACAAGTCGGCCGATTCGTTGCTCAAGGTGCTCGACGTCGAGATCGAATCGCTGCGCACGACGCCGGTGGACTCCGCGACGCTGGAGCGGGCCCGCACAAAGATGCGCTCGTCGCTCTACTCGATCGTCGAGGAGTTCTCGGGCCTGGGCAAGCTCGACCTGCTCGCCGCGTTCGCGCTGTTCGACAACGATCCGTCGAAGATCAACGCGCTGGAGGATGGCTTCGCGCAGGTGACGCCGGAACAGATCATGAAGACGGCGGCGGAGTGGCTGCGGCCGACGAACCGGACGATTTACACCGTGGTGCCGGGAGCGACGGATAGGCCGGCGTCGGGGACACCATAAGCAAGAGGCTGAAGGCTGGAGGCCAGAGGCCAGAGGAACTGCCGAGTCACGAGTCACTAGTCACCAGTCACGCTGTTGCAGTGCCGAGTCACGAGTCACTAGTCACGAGTCACTAACATGACCAAGCCATTTACGTCGCTCCTAATCGTTGCGCTGGCTGCCGGCCCACTGGGCGCTCAGGATTCCACGGCCAGGAAGGAGACGCCGCCCGCTCCTGGGACGCCGAAGAACTTCCGGGTGCCGCCCCGGCGCAACTTCACACTGCCTAACGGGCTGCAGGTCACGCTCGTCCCATTCGGCCGCGTGCCGAAGGTGGCCGTCGAGCTGGAAGTGCGGACCGGGATCATCGACCAGGGCCCCAGCGACATCTCGCTCTCCTCCGTCGTGAGCGACATGCTCCTCGAGGGTACAACCACGCGCTCAGCGCAGGACATCTCGCGCCAGGCCGCCGAGATGGGCGGATCGGTCAACGTGACGCCAGGCTCGGAAGTCGTCGCCGTGAACGGAGAAGTGCTCAGCGATCGCGCCACGGCATTCATCCCACTGCTGGCTGACGTCGTGCTCAATCCAAAGTTCGACGAGGCCGACCTCAAGCGCACGCTCGACAAGCACGCCCGGGACAACGCCATCGCGCTGTCATCTCCGGGGACGCTGGCGCAGAAGCGATTCCGTGAGATCATGTACGGCAGCCACCCGTTCGCGAATGTCTTCCCGCCCGAGACAATGTTGCGCGGGTTTACCGTCGCGCGCGTGAAGGAGTTTCACACGAAGAACTTCGGCGCGAAGCGGTCACGCCTCTACGTGAGCGGAGTCTTCAACGCCGCCGAGGTCGAACGGACGATCCGAGACGCGTTCGGCGGCTGGGCCGAGGGAGCGGCCGCCACCGAGAATCCGCCGGTGATTACGGCCAAGCGGCAGGTCGATGTCATCGATCGCGCCAATTCCGTGCAGAGCAGCATCTGGATGGGGCTTCCTGTCGCGGACCCGGCCAATGCCGACTGGGTGAAGATGAACGTCACCGACGCGCTGCTGGGTGGCGCGTTCGGGTCGCGCATCACCGCCAACATCCGTGAAGACAAAGGCTACACGTACTCCCCGGGGTCCTTCATCTGGACGCGCAAGAAGGCGTCGATGTGGGTGGAGACCGCGGACGTCACGTCGAACGTCACCGGCGCTTCTCTGACTGAAATCTTCAAGGAGATCGACCGGCTCCGCACCGAGGCGCCGCCGAAGGCGGAGCTCGACGGCATCAAGAACAACCTGGCCGGCGTGTTCACGGTGCAGAACAGTTCACGCTTCGGGCTGATCAACCAGCTCGAGTTCGTCGATCTACACGGGCTGGGCGATGACTACGTGACCAACTACGTGAAGAACATCCTGGCGGTCACGCCGGAGGACATCCGGGTAACAGCCGAACGCCATCTCGATCCCCAGAAGTTTTCGATCGCGATTGTGGGAACGAAGAGAGACATCGAGAAGCAGCTCGGTGAGGTGAAGAAGATCCGTCCTTAGTATTGGTTGATCTTTCCAAAGATCTTAACACGGAGGTCACGGTGGTCACGGAGGCCTGCATGCCTTCTGGAGTTGACCCGCTTTGGTGGACACCTCACCGTAATTGATACGGAGGTGTTCA
>CAZSNV010000480.1:0-2810 GCA_964608035.1 uncultured Gemmatimonadaceae bacterium
GGCGTCATCGCCAAACCATCCGGTCACGCGATCGAGGCCGATCATCGCCAGTTCCGTGGCGGCGTGACGCACGCGCCCGTCATCGGCGCCGCCGGCGAGAAGGAAAAGGTTGCGATCATACGGCAGGACCCACCCGGCGTATCCGGCGAAGGCACGGGTGAGTGGAATGCTGATCGTTCCCGGCACGTGTCGCTTCGCGAATTCCTCGGCGCGTCGCAGGTCGATCACCAGGTCGCCGCGCTCGAGCGCGGCGACAAGCCCCTGCGGCTCGAGACGAGGTGGCGAGCCGGCGTCGCCGAGTGGGGGCGGCCCGTCCCGGTTCATCCGCTTCATGGTCGCGAAGTAGATCGGCGCCTCGGGCTGTCCTTCGAGCACCGCATCGACGAACGATTCCTCGCGATCGATCTGGAACGCCCAGTTCGTCAGCTTCTCGTAGCCTAACGTCGTCTGGGGCATCGCTCCCAACGATTTTCCGCACGCCGATCCTGCGCCATGCCCCGGCCAGAGCTGGAGCCAGTCAGGGCAACGCTCCGTGAAACGGCGCAACGATTCGAACAACAGCTTGGCGCCGGCGCGCATACTGCCTTCCACGCCGGCCGCGCGCTCCAGCAGGTCGGGCCGTCCGACGTCACTCACAAAAATGAAGTCGCCCGTCAGCGCGCCGATGGGTTGCGTCGACGCGAGGGTGTCGGCGACGAGGAACGTCAGATGCTCCGGCGTGTGGCCCGGCGTGTGGATCGCTTCAATGCGGACATTGCCGACCGCGAACGTGTCGCCATCGCGTAACATCGTTGCACCAGCGTCTCTGGCGAACTTGTACTGCCAGTCCTGGCCGCCCTCGGCCGACAACAGCAGGGTCGCGCCGGTGGCCGCGGCGAGTTCACGCGAGCCCGACACGAAATCCGCATGGATGTGCGTTTCGGTCACATGGGTGACCCGCAGTCCGGCCGCATGTGCCGCCGTGACGTACTGGTTCACGTCCCGGTTTGCATCGACGATGAGCGCTTCCCCCGTCTGCTGGCAGCCAATGAGGTAGCTGGCCTGAGCGAGCCCCTCATGGAAGAAGCGCTTCAGGAGCACGTACTGGCCTCAAACGGCTGAGCCGGCGCGGGTAGCATCCGTATCAAACCTACTTCAGTCGCGGCAACGGCTGCTACCTCGAAACCCTTTACGTGACACAGCGCCAGAGCACGTGACCCGGAATGGCAAAAGCCCCTGCCCGACCTGTCGGACAGGGGCGCCAACGCGGTGTTCATGGTGCGCCGGTGGCCTTTGGTGGAACCGTTCGCAGGAAGAGATAGATCGCCTTGGTTTCGAGGTCGGTCATTTCGCGCGTCAGCCGGATCGGCATCATCGTGGAATCGATTGCCGTGCCGTTGGGCCGCATTCCCTCGCGCATGGCCTTGAAGAAGTCCTGTTCGGTCCAGGTGCCGATTGCTTCCGGGGTGATGTTCGCGGAAGGCCGTGCATCCGGCGGCATACCAGGCACCGGCCCGCCCGACAGCGACGGCCCGTGGCAGCCGGTGCATCCACCGATCTCCGTCAGGTAACGGCCGTAATCGGCCGTCGTGTCTGCTGCGGGTATTGCTCCGCGGCGGGCCGTGTGGTCCATGCCCTTCGCCTCGAACATCGGGTCGAGATCGCCCTTCAGGAGCAGCCCGCGCCCAACCAGCCCGAACTTCGTTGGCGCGAGCTCCCGATCGACCGCCGGCAGTGTACGCAGATAGGCAACCAGCGAAGCAGCGTCACCATCCGCCATATGCCAGTAGTTACGGGACGGCATCAGGACCAGCGCGCGACCGCCAGGGCCTATGCCGTGACGGATGGCGCGCAGGAAGTCGTCGTCGGTGCGACTGCCGGCGACCCCGCCGCGACCCGAGGTGAGGTTCGGCGCCACGACCCGCGCCATCGGCAATGCGTCGAAGACCACCTGGCCTCCGAGGTCATCGCCATGACAATCGACGCATTTCGAGATGGCTCTCGAGAGGTGCCGCCCACGGGCGATCGACGCCGAATCCCTCGGAATGGGCGGCGAGGTATCCGTGTACTCGATGCTTTTGTTGAGCGCCGTCGTCGAAAAGACGAAGAGCGTCGACAGTATCATGAGGACGACAAGAACGATGCCGCCCAGGACCTTTCCAAGGGTTTTCATGCGCGAAATCGGGATTGGGTGAACGCCGGCGTACGCTCGATGCGGCCGGGACAATGATCTGTCTCATGGGACGTGTAACCGCAAGGCGTTTTTGCGCGCAGAATGCTGCCGCTGCGGGCTCGCCTGACGCGGTGATGGTATCAGCCGCGCAGGATACCGCACGGGTTCGGAAACCCCTATAGTACGCGCCATGACGAGCACCCGGGCCCCACAGACTCCAACCGCTCCGACGCCGGCGCCGACATCCGCGCCGGAATGGTCCGTAGAGGACGCAAAAGCTCTCTACAATGTTGAGGGCTGGGGGGCCGGATTCTTCGACATCAACGAGACCGGCCACGTCGTCGTGCGACCGGACCCCAATCGCCCGGACCACGCGCTCGACCTGCACGAACTGGCGATGGATCTGGAGGAGCAGGGCGTCGCGTTACCCGTCCTGTTGCGCTTCTCCGACATCCTCCAGACGCGCATCGAGCAACTGAGCGAACGGTTCGAGTCCGCGATCCGCGAGTTCGAGTACTCGGGCGGCTACACGACCGTGTATCCGATCAAGGTGAACCAGCAGCGGCACGTGGTCGAGGAGATCTTCGAGTTCGGCCGGAAACACCAGGTCGGACTCGAATGTGGATCGAAGCCGGAACTGCAGGCGGTCCTCGGACTG
>CAZSNV010000481.1:0-2794 GCA_964608035.1 uncultured Gemmatimonadaceae bacterium
GCGCTACACCCGTCCAAGGCGTCAGCAACGTCATGGAGGCCGTCGCTCTCGGCAATGTGCAGCTCTCGCTGCGCACGACTCTCTCCCGTGTGCTCTCGTCCTGGTCGGCCATCGCCACCGGGATGTCAATCGGTCGCGAAGGACCGCTAATTGAGTTCGGCGGTTCGCTGGGCGCGGCACTCGGCCGTGCGACGGCGACGTCCCTTGATCGGACGCGAGTGCTGGTGGCGGCAGGCACGGCCGCCGGATTCGCCGCCGCATACAACACGCTGTTCGCCGCGGTCCTGTTCGTGTTCGAAACGATCGTGGGCATCGCGGCACCGGAAGCGTTGCTCCCAACCGTGGCCGCCACGGTCATTGCGACAACGCTGACCCGCGCGGTCGTTGGGGGCCGGACCCATTTACGGCCAGCGATCCTTTGGGCCCGAATCGACAGCCGCCATGCTGTCGTTCGGCGCACTTGGCGTGCTGGCGGCGTTCGCGGCCTACGAGGCCGAGCTTCGGCGGAAGGGCTTGGGGTGGGAACTCACGCTTGATGGTCGCCAGATGACCGGCGAGTGACGGTTCTGGATCGGCACGATGCTTACGATTCGACGGTCGCTGTTGTGCAATCGGAGACAGCCCCGTGAGTCTTGCCGGCGCTAACCTGATCAAGTGTGGTGTGACATCCCCTCGAAGGGAACGACCGTGCACCGCGAGTCGATGAATTGAATGGAAGGTCGTGCAGCACAGCCGCACAAATGATGACGGTCGCTGAAATTATCGTTCCAGCCACTGCTCGCTCGTCTCATCGCAAGACGCGCTCGGCCAGCTCTGCCGCAAATTCTTGGGGCACTGTTGCACGCTCGGCAACAGACTGGTCAGAGCCCAGCGGAATTGAGCTGACTCGGTCCCCCCGACTGGGACGCCCTCGGATTTAGTCATCCGGCGCGGGCCGTACTTCGCGTGCACAGCAAGCTGTTCGTGGCGGCGTCGCATGGACGGCGCTCGGCGCGATGAAGACGTCCCGAGAACGCATTGAAGTCCCATGGGCAACATGACGCATAGAAGGGAGGAGCTGTTGTGAAAGGCTTTGTGCAAGACATCGAGGACCTTGCGGTCAAGAATCTCGACTTTCGTCGCGTCCTCTACACCGCACGGCATTGCCAGCTTGTCGTGATGTCGCTGAAGCAGAACGAAGAGATCGGGGCAGAGGTCCACACGCTCGACCAGTTTTTTCGCGTGGAGGAGGGGACCGGTGAGGCGGTTCTGGATGGCGTTCGGACGGAGATCCGAGCGGGCTTCGCGGTCGTGGTCCCGGCTGGAGCGAATCACAACATCATCAACACCGGCAGTGCTCCACTGAAGCTGTACACACTGTATGCGCCGCCGAATCATCTGGATGGCGTGATTCACCATACCCGCGTGGACGCGGAGGCCGACAACGAGCACTTCGACGGCAAGACGACGGAATGACGATGATCGCGGTGACGCGCAAGTGGCCCGACGCACATCCCAGGGAATTCCTGGCGATGGCTGTCGTGTTGTGGGTCGCGCTCTACTGGCTCCTGGCGCCGACAGCGCCGGCGAATCTCCGGATTGTGGAGCGCGGCGCGTCCGACAGGGAGACCGTGTGGACGTCGAGGAAGACTGCCCCATCGCGGCGTCGTTGACGGCAGTGTTTGATCAATTACACGCGGTTCGTGTAATCTGGCAGGCGTGTGATCCGGTCATTCGCCGACGAGACGACGGTGGATCTGTTCCGCGAGCGGAACACACGGGCGGCCCGCCGAGTTCCGCGCGACTTGTGGCGTGGCGTGCAGCGGAAGCTGAAGCTGCTGGACGGCGCCGCTCGCTTGGATGATCTGCTGACGCCTGCGGGCAACCGTCTGGAGGCCCTGAAGGGCGATCGCGCGGGACGCCACAGCATTCGTGTCAACGACCAGTATCGGATCACGTTTCGCTGGGAGAGCGGCTATGCCTTCGAAGTCTGTGTCGAGGACTATCACTAGGGACGAGAACTGGCTCGGTCCGGCCATCCACCCGGGCGAGATGCTCCTCGAAGAGTACTTGAAGCCTCTCGGTGTGGGCCAGGTCAAGGCCGCAGAGAAGCTGGGCGTGTCGCTGAACCGGCTGAACGAGATTGTGCTCGGCAAGCGCGGCATCACGGCTGACACGGCGCTGCGCCTGGCGAAGTTCCTGAAGACCTCGCCGCAGCTCTGGATGCGGCTGCAGGCTGATTGGGATCTGCATCAGGCGATGTGCCGAGAGGCTCGTAGGGCGTCCTGATCGGTCGTGTTTGCGCTGTACCTGTTTTGTACCTGATACTCAAGTTTCTAGTGGATTTGGCCGGTTCTGGCGGTTCCGATCGGGCCTAAACCGTTGATGGGAGCGAGATCGTCGGGAACGAATCCCACCCTCTCCGCCAAGTAAGTCTTTACTGTTCAATATCTTAGAACTGAACCTCCTGACGCTGACTGTCCGTTGTATTGACAGTGTGTATACGTTTGGTTAGAGTCTGATCATCACGCCAAGGCAATAGCGCCGCAGCGTCCAGAGGCAGCCATGCGAGCCACAGCCACTCGAACTCGGGTCATTAACTTGCGAACGGATGAGACTCGTCGCGCGTTAATCGATCGCGCTGCCGAGGCCTTGGGAAAAGATCGCACGGAGTTCATGCTGGATGCGGCGACTCGTGAGGCCCAGTCGGTTCTCTTGGATCGCCAGTTTTTTCAACTGGACGAGGCTGCGTTCCAGCGGTTCTCCAAGGCGCTTGATGCCGCGCCGGCAGACAACCCGCGCCTTCGGCAACTGC
>CAZSNV010000482.1:0-2792 GCA_964608035.1 uncultured Gemmatimonadaceae bacterium
GGCGTTACTGCGCGCCACCGATCGCGGTATTACGTGGACGAAGGTGCCGGCGCCCAAGGTCAACCTCTACGACGTGGCGATCAGGGGACGAAACGTGCTCGTCGTGGGCGGAGCGGGGTTGGTGATGCGAAGCACCGACAATGGTGCGACCTGGCGCGAAGAGTGGTTACCGACCCGCGGCACCCTCAACGCGGTGGCGTTCGCAGATGATCGGACGGCGCTGATTGTCGGAAATGACGGCCTCATTTTGCGTTCTACCGACGTCGGCTGGAGCTGGTCCGCGGTCCCTACGCCCACTCGGCAGCCTTTGCGGTCCGTGGCGTTCGCGAATGCCACGCATGGGTTGGCGGTCGGGTTTTGGGGAGAGGCGATCGGAACGACGGACGGCGGAGCGAGCTGGCGGCGAGAGCGCACAGGAACGGATGCGCACCTGAACAGCGTGACGACACACCCGGCTGGCGGCTTCCTGGTCGTCGGCTTTCGCGAGACGATCCTTCGCGCGACGGACGGAGGTGAGCGATGAGCGCCGAGGTGGCGACAGTCGGACGCGAGCGACTGACGCCGGTCGCACCGTCGGAGCGCGTGAGCTGATCGATGTGCTTCGCGGGTTCGCGCTCCTGGGAATCCTCGTCGTCAACTTCGAGGGCGTGTCCGGCGACTCGGTGGGCGCGGTGGATAAAGTCGTGCGCAAGGGGCTCGACATCCTCGTGTCATCGTCGTTCTACCCGCTGTTCTCCTTGCTCTTCGGACTCGGCTTCGCGGTTCAGCTTCTGCGCGCGCGCGAGCGCGGCACCGGGGTGGTGGGCGTCTACCTTCGCCGCATGCTCGTCCTCTTTCTGATTGGCTCCTTTCACGCGGTGATCATCTGGCGCGGCGACATTTTGGTCGACTACGCGATCGTGGGTCTGCTGCTGATACCGCTGCATCGGCTGCGGGACCGCTGGCTGCTACCCATCGCGCTCTTGCCGCTGGTGTTGGGACTGTACGGGGAGCACGTGCGTAGCTTCGCGGCCAACATCGGCGGTGGCCAGCGAGCGGCAGAGATGACCGAGCTGCGCTGGGTCGCCCGCTTCGAACGAACGCGCGCCATCAACAATGTCGACGAGCGGATGGCGGCGAAGGCCGGGGTGGGGCGGGCGGAGTCGTTCACCGCGGCGGTCGCGGTCCGCTGGCATACCTACGCCGCCGGGGTCCGCAACAACCTGTCGCGAAACTTTTTCTTGAATGACATCATCTGCTTCTTCATCCTCGGCCTCGTCGTGGGTCGGCGCCGGATCCTGCAGGAGGCGGAACGCCATCGACAGCTTCTAGCCTGGACGGCGGGTGTCGCAGCAGCCGTTGCGATTGCGGGCGGGCTGGTCGCGTACCTGGTCGAGCCTGAGGCGCAACCAGTGCGCCGGCTGAGCTGGTACGCCTCGGATTACGGGACCACGGCGTTCTACATCACGGCGATCTCGCTGGCGTTCATCTCGCTTCCGCGCGTCGCCGCGCGACTGCGGATCTTTGCCGCACCCGGAAAGATCGGACTGACGAACTACCTCATGGCGTCCGTGGTCATGACGATCCTATTCTCGCGGTACGGCGCGGGGCTGCGGGAGCCGACAACCACGATATGGGTTCTGATGAATCTCGCTTTCTTCTTCGGTGTTCAGGTCCCGTTCAGTCGCTGGTGGGTGGCGCGCTTCCGATTCGGGCCCGCGGAGTGGCTCTGGCGGAGTTTGACCTACGGCGCGCGGCAGCCGATGCAGCTGGAGGCGAGGATAAGGACGCGATGAGAATCGTCTTCGCAATCGGTGTGATCGGGCTGATGCTGCTCGAGATCGCCAACGTCTATTTCATCATGCCGCTGCCGGGGAGTCAGCGGATGCAGAGCATCGACGTCGCGTACCTGCTCTACAGTTGGCGGTGGCCGTTGCGTGCCGTCTTCGCGGGAATGGTGCTTGGCGGCGCGTTGTTCGGCTGGCGGAGAGGTGGACGGCGGAGGTGGCTGTTGCCGGCGTCGCTCGTCGTGGTTGCGGCCGTGGTCTACGTGGTGAACTTCCGCATGTCCGCCGACCGCATCTTCCTTCCGCCGACCGCGCTCATCATGCAACCGGCGGAGCGCAACACCGTGACGACGGATCGCCTCGTCGTGGGCGTCGAGGTCAAGGGCTCCGCGCGCGCATATCCGCTGCAGTTCATCGGCTACCATCACCAGGTGCGCGACACCCTGGGCGGTCAGCCGATTCTGGTGAGCTACTGCACAGTGTGTCGCACTGGACGTGTATTCACGCCGGTCGTGGATGGTCGGGTCGAAACGTTTCGGCTGGTGGGGATGGACCACTTCAACGCCATGTTCGAAGACCGGACGACGGGAAGCTGGTGGCGACAGGCAAACGGGGAGGCCGTGGCAGGCGAGCTGAAAGGAAAGACATTGCCCGAGATCCCGAGCCGGCAGGTGACGCTCAAGCGGTGGCTCGCTCTCTATCCCAACAGCCTCATCATGCAGGCAGACTCGACCTTTGCCGAGGAGTACGCGAAGGACTACGCGTTCGAGCGTGGGACCAGCCGCAAGAAGCTGACGGGCACCGACACGCTCTCGTGGAAGGACAAATCGTGGGTGGTGGGACTGACCGTGAACGATCGCAGCAAGGCGTACGACTGGAATCGGCTGCGTCGCGAGCGCGTGGTGAATGACGACGTGGGTGGCAAGCCAATCGTGTTGGCGCTCGCCATCGACGACGCCAGCTTCTTCGCCTTCGAGCGGCCCGACGCGGCGACGCGATTCTCGCTGCGTGGAGATTCGCTCGTCA
>CAZSNV010000483.1:0-2758 GCA_964608035.1 uncultured Gemmatimonadaceae bacterium
CACGCCGCACTACATGAGCCCCGAGCAGGCGACGGCGGACAAGGAAATCACCGGCCGCTCGGACGTCTATTCGCTGGCGACGGTGCTGTACGAGATGCTGGCGGGGAACCCGCCGCACGTCGGCTCCTCGGCGCAGCAGATCATCATGAAGATCATCACCGAGTCGGCGCCACCGGTGACCCAGTGGCGCAAGGCGGTGCCGCCTAACGTTGCCTCGGCGGTGGCCAAGGCGCTGGAGAAGCTGCCCGCTGACCGGTTCGAGAGTGCGAAGGAGTTCAGCGAGGCGCTGGGCAATCAGACCTATCGGACGGCGAACGTCACGGAGGCAGCGGTTGCGGCGGCGCCGTCGCGACGTGGACGAGATCCAGTGTTCCTGGCCCTGGCAGGCGTGACGCTGATCGCCTTGCTGGTCACCGGCGGCACGATCCTGGGCAACCGCGAGGGCGGTGAATCGCCGGCCACCGCGACGCGGCTCCTGCTGACGATGACGGGCGGCCAGGAATACTCAACGGTCGGCACCAACCGACAGGCGCGTCACCTTGCCATCAGCCCCGACGGCCGTCAGGTCGTCTACATGAGCGGTGCTGCAACCCGAAGGAGCGCGCGGCCACTGTTCCGTCGACGGCTGAATGAGCTCGAGTCAACCCCGATGGCGGGAACCGAAGCAGGCTTTGGCGCCCGGTGGTCGCGCGACGGATCCTTCCTGGCGTTTGGCGTCGATGACCGAGTCGGGGTCATTCCTGCGGAAGGAGGCTCGCCAATGTGGCTGGGCTCGATGCGCAGTTCACCTATGTGGGGTGACGACGGCACGCTCTACTATCGCGAGGATTCGACCATCTATCGCTGGCGGCCGGGCAGCGCGGAAGCCGAGCGACTGCCGGACGCCAGGACGCCGCGTCTCGTCTCCGACGTGCTGCCGGGGAGTGGCGCGGTCCTGCTGAGTGGGAACGGCGACATGGAAGCGCTGGATCTCTCGACCGGACGATCGCGAATTCTCGGCGGTGGCTATGGACCGCGCTTTCTCCCCACAGGACACATCGCTTTCGTCCGGATCGAAGATGGCACATTGATGGTGCAGCCGTTCGACGTGAAGACGCTGGCCACCACCGGCGCGGCAGTTGCGACTCCGGACCATGTGAACGCGGGGATTTTCGACATCGCCGACGATGGTTCGCTGGTCTATCCGGTGAATGCCCTCGGAGGTGGGGAACGTCTGGCATGGGTCGATCGCGGCGGGAACCGCACTGTCGTCGACTGGATCGAACCGGCGATCTATGACGCCATCGCGCTCTCGCCGAAAGGAGACGCACTCGCCGCCGCCTTTTCGTCACCTGACGTGGTCTCCCGCGCGAACGACATCTGGATATTTGACCTCGCGGCACGAACGCGTCTCCCGCTCACGCGCGACGGTCGCGGCGGCCGGCCCAGGTGGCACCCCACCGAGCCGCGGCTCGTGTTCGTACGCGGCGACTCGGGCAACGTAGTGCTGCGCACGATGCCGGCCGACGGATCGAGACCGCCCGATTCCGTGGTCACGCTCTCGGCAAACCCGGCCGACGCCATCTGGTCGCCGGACGGGAAGGAGTTCCTCATCCGGATGCCGGGGGCCGGACCGCGAAACATCTTCCGATTCGCGCCCGGCAAAGATTCCACGCCCGTTCCGTTCCTGAACCGGGCTTTCCAGGAGCGAAACCCGGCACCATCACCGGACGGCAAGTGGCTGGTGTACACATCCGATCAGTCGAATCGGGACGAGGTGTACGCGCAGCCGTATCCACAGGGCGGAGCGGTCGTTCCGGTGTCCACGGACGGAGGGTACGATCCGCTATGGTCACGTGATGGGCGCGAGTTGTTTTTCGTCGGTGCCGACGGTTACCTGTGGGCAGCGTCGGTGACTCATGACGAGCGATCGTTCCGGGTGGCCCGGAAAACGCGACTGTTCTCAATCGATGGGTTGTTTACTGATCCACACCGCCAGGTTTTCGATGTGGCGCCGAACGGGCGGTTTCTGTTCCGCCTCCAGCCCGACGCCGACGCCCGGGAGCAACTGGTGCTGGTGAGAAACTGGGTCCAGTCCGTGACCTCGAGACCATAGCTGCAACGTGCGTACTTTCATTTGCGAAATCGCTGCTGCTGTCGTCGCGCTTGGCGCCTGCATGCCTCCGCCCGCGCGTCCCCCGCGACCGGAGCGATTGGTCCCCGTGATTCCCGCGCCCCACGTCACCCGTCCTGGCGTCGGCACCTGGACCGCGCCGGACACGCTGGACGTCTGGGTCGCCGACACCAATAACGCAGAGCAGAAGGCGTTAGGCACGCTGGCCGTGGAGATCGCGGCGGCAACCAGCAAGCGCGTCGGTCTGGTGACCGGCCGGCGGGTTCGCGAAGGCGCGATCCAGTTGCGGCAGATCCAGGCGCTGGTGGCCGAGAAGGAGGGCACGTACACGCTCACGGTGGCCCCGGAGGGGATCGAGATCTCGTCGTCGACGGGCGCCGGTCTATTCTATGGATTGCAGAGCCTGCGACAGCTCTTTGACGGCGCCGAGCGCGATTCGCGCGGGGCGAGCCGCCTCGCGTCCCTCACGATTGTCGACACGCCCCGCTTCGCCTGGCGCGGGTTGCATCTCGACATCGCCAGGCATTTCCAGCCCGTGTCCTTCGTCAAGAAGTACATCGACCTGATGTCTCGGTACAAGCTGAACACGTTCCACTGGCACCTGACCGAGGACCAGGGCTGGCGTATCGAGATCCTGAAGCACCC
>CAZSNV010000484.1:0-2743 GCA_964608035.1 uncultured Gemmatimonadaceae bacterium
CCGTCGGAGGCGCTGGCGGCGGAGCTGAAAGCGCTAGTCCGCGCGCGCCTGGCCGCGTACGAAGTCCCGCGCGAGATCGAGTTCGTCGACGAGTTGCCGTTGACGACGTCGGGCAAGATCCGCCGAAACGAACTCAGGCGTCGCTAGCGGCTGCGTGACTGACACCAGACAGGTTGTCACGTTCCGCTGTTGCTTCGGCGCCCAACCGCGGCGATCGACGACGCCGTGTGTAGCTTCTCGTCATGCGCAAGCCAACCGCCAGCAAAATGCAGGCGATGATTGATCGTCGCGGCTGGGTGGTCGTGCAGGCGAGCAGTACGGACGAACTGGTGTCGCTAGCGGACTCGCTCGGCGAGATCACACCCTCGCGGGTGGATGGCCCGCCAGTCGACGAGCTTCGACCGAAACCCGCCTCGCTGGCACCGTCTCGTTCGCTGTCCGGGAAACATGGCCTCGGAGCCTTTCCATTCCACACTGATGCGGCCCATCACGAGGTGCCGCCGCGCTACGTCCTTCTGCGCCTCGCGTCCCAGCGTCCATCCACGCGCAGAACGCTCGTCGCACCAATGCCCGGTCGGCTCACAGTCCGTGATCGAGATGTCCTTGAACACGACGTATGGCTAGTTGATGGTGGACGGGGACGATTCCTAACGTCGGTCCTCACCAACACGCACGGCGCCCGCGACTTGCTCCGTTTTGACGAAGGCTGTATGCGCCCTGCCGACAATGCGTTCGGTGACGCGCGAGCCGTGTTGCTGCGTGTGCTTGCGAGTCGAAGTGTTGGGATCGCGTGGGTGCCGTCCCAGACGGTCGTACTCGACAACTGGCGAACGTTGCACGCGCGCGAAGGAGCACCGGTCGACGATGAGGATCGCGTACTAGAGAGGGTTCTTGTCCGGTAGCAACGTCCTCTCACGCGACTCGTTGTGGCAGAAGGCGAAGCTGTACGCGCGCCGCGCAGTCGCTGCCGCACCGGGTGATCCCACCTTCGGGCTCTGGGCGACTCTCGCGCTCGAGTTCCTGGCTCGTTCGAGCATCGCTTCCGTTCATCCGGTGCTCGTGGCCGACCCAACCGAGCCGCAATATCTCCTATACGCCTTCGGTTACCGCACCGACCGGGCGCCACGGTCCATCCCGGCGAAGGGGGTTTTCGCCCGGTGCGAAATGATCATCCCGGCGTTCACCGATGTGGAGCGTCGGTTCTCTATGGGACTCATCGAACGGAGAAACGCCGAGTTGCACAGCGGCGAGCCTGCTTTCCACGACCATCCATCGAGCGAGTGGCTTGCCGAGTACTACCGGATCTGCGAGATCCTCCTGGGCTTCCAAGGGAAGGGTCTGGGTCACCTGATCGGAGCGGACGAAGCCAAGACCGCACGAAAGCTCATCAAAGCCGCAGAGTCCAACGTCAGGGGCACGGTGCTCGCAGAGGTGGCCCGGCGGCGCGCCGAATTTGATGAGTTTGATCCTGCTGAGCAATCACGACTACGAAGAGAGGCTGGACTGCAGGCCAGAGCGAATGTCCTGGGACGCTCGCGGTCGCAACGGATCCGGTGCCCGGCCTGCGCTTCGTTCGGCGCCAGCTCGGGTCAGCGCGTACGTTCAAGCGAACCGATCGCGGAGGAGGACACCGTCGTCATCCGAACCGTGGTGCTTCCCACCCGCTTCGTGTGCTTCGCGTGCGCACTGCGCCTGAAGAACCATGCGGAGCTCCATTTCGCGGGTATCGGCGACCAATTCACCGTGAACGAGTACACGGACCCATCGGACTTTTACGGTCTCTACCAGCCCGGGGCCGAGGACTACGACGAATACATGAACGAGTAATCAGACGGACGAGCAAGGATCCCTGCGAGCGTAGTCTCAAGCGATGGCTCTTCTCGCCTTGGATGTTTCGACCCACGGCATCGTCATGAGCGCCGATAGCCAACCGGTCGAGATCCGCGGCGGCGAGAACCGCGTAGTAGCGAAGACGGGAAGGCAGACGCGGAACCCGATAGTCCTCCGAGCCGCAGGAGGATTCGTCGGGCTCGTAGGGTTCGCAGGCACAGAGCAACTCGAAGGCATCGCGACACGCGAGTGGCTCCAAGCATTCAGCGACTCACATCCTCACGACGACATCAAGGCGTTCTGCGACGGCCTTGCCGCGGCGCTGACCGACATGTGGCGGCGCGACCAGCTGGCATCGGTGCTGGAGATCCTGGTGGCCGGGAACGTCGAAAGCGACGTTCAGTTCTGGTACGTCCGAAACAGCGACGGCCTCATAGACGCGACGTGGAAGCACCACCCGCCGTCGGAGGGGTTCGCAGCGGTGAACGACCTCGACAGGAACTACGTGCCGAAGCACGCCCTGCCCGGCGAGTCGAAGAACGACATGCTGGAACGGATGATGCTCTCGATTCGCCAGGGCGTCCTGCTCCCGGCTGCGCCGGTGTTCGACGCCTACGCGCAGCTGCTTGGCGCGATTTACGCCGGAAACGTCGAGGGGTTCGCACCGCTGGCATCCATCGACGACGTCGGGCACTACGCGCGCGTGCGGATGGAGTTCCTGAAGCGGCTGTGCACCTCGAAGTACGGGATCTACGACGAGAACGTGCCGACACTAATCGCCGGCGACGTCCACGTCTTCGGGGTTGGGCGCGACGGGGCAGTACGCGAGTACCGAAAAGACCGGAAGCAGGTGAAGACGATCCGAGCTCCGCGTTCGTAGACCGCTTCGCGGTCGCGAACGCCGTCGACTGGC
>CAZSNV010000485.1:0-2714 GCA_964608035.1 uncultured Gemmatimonadaceae bacterium
ACAACGACATCAGAACGCACCGGTCATTGGACAAAGATGCGCCGGTCTCTCGCCCCGTTCAGCGGACCGGAATCATTGGTTCACACGCGATCCTTGGCGGACTTCATCACCACTACGTCCGGGTTTAGGTTTTCGGTACACACAGGGGCGTGACGTCGTTGAGATAGATCAACCGGGGATGAGAGAGCCGCGACTGTCACGGCTTGCGGGTTTCGGCCCTTGCTACATGCTGCTTCACGGCGAAGAAGCTGTCCGGCGCGACCGATATGGAGTCGATCCCGCAATCCACCAGGAATTCCGCGAAATCCGGGTGGTCGCTGGGCGCCTGTCCGCATAGCCCAACCTTTGCGCCCACCTTGTGCGCCTCCTGAATGACATTGCGGATCATCCATTTGACCGCCTCGTCTTGCTCATCGAACAGCCCGGCGAGCAGCTCGGAGTCGCGATCCACGCCAAGGGTCAGCTGGGTTAAATCGTTGGAGCCGATCGAGAAGCCATCGAAGCGCTGGGCGAAGGCGGCAGCCAGAATGACGTTCGACGGGATCTCGCACATTACGTAGACTTGGAGCCCCTTCGCGCCGCGCCTAAGACCATTCTCCGCCATCACCTCGAGCACGCGATCGGCCTCGGCGATCGAGCGGCAGAACGGGATCATCACCACGACATTGCTGAAGCCCATATCCTCCCGAAGCCGCCGGATCGCCTGGCACTCAAGCGCGAAGCCTTCCCGGTATTGCGGCGCGTAATAGCGCGAGGCGCCGCGGAAGCCGAGCATCGGGTTTTCCTCCTTGGGCTCAAACTCGGCGCCGCCGATCAGATTGGCATATTCGTTGGTCTTGAAATCGCTCATCCTCACAATGACAGGCTTCGGGTAGAGCGCCGCGGCGATGCGCGCGAGCCCGCGCGAGAGCTGATCGACGAAATAATCCGTCCTCAATTGATAGCCACGCGTGAGCTCGGCGATAACGCTCTTGGCGTGCTCGTCCTTCAGCGCATCGAACCGGACCAGCGCCATCGGATGCACCTTGACTTGGCTCGTGATCACGAACTCCATCCGAGCGAGCCCCACCCCGTCGGCCGGGAGGCGCCACCAGCGAAACGCAGCTGCGGGATTGGCCAGGTTCAGCAAGATTTGGGTGCGGGTGCCGGGCACCGCCGTCAGGTCGATCTCCTCCGAGACGACCTCGGCAATGCCCTCATAGACGAACCCTTCATCGCCCTCGGCGCAGGACACCGTCACGTCCTGCTCCTCATGCAGCACCTCAGTCGCGTCTGCGGTACCCACAATAGCGGGAAGCCCAAGCTCCCGGCTCACAATGGCTGCGTGCGACGTGCGCCCGCCGTGATCGGTGACGATCGCTGCCGCCCGCCTCATGATCGGCACCCAGTCTGGACTGGTGGTGGCGGTCACCAGCACCGCGCCCGCAACGAAGCGGTCAATATCGCGGGGATGGCGAATGAGGCAGACCGGCCCCGCGACCACGCTGCTGCCGATGCTGAGGCCGGATGTGAGCTTCTTTCCTTTGCGCGTGATCCTATCGATCCGGTACACGGCAGCCTCAGCGCGCGACTGCACGGTCTCGGGTCGCGCCTGGACGATAAAAAGCTGGTGGCTCGGCCCATCCTTCGCCCATTCGATGTCCATGGGCACGGCATAATGCTGCTCGATCGCACAGGCCCAGCGGGCGAGCTGCAAGATCTCCTCATCAAGCAGGACGAAGGACAATTGCTCGGCGCGCGAGGTCGGAACATTGCGCGTGGGTTGCTCGCCGCTCTGCGCATAGATCAACTTGAGCGCCTTGGTCCCAAGCTTCTTATGCACGATCGGCGTGAGCGCGCGGTCTTCCAGCAGAGGTTTGAAGATTTGGTACTCATCGGGATCGACGCTCCCTTGCACCACGTTCTCGCCGAGCCCGAAAGCGGCATTGATGAGCACCACGCGGGGGAAACCCGTCTCGGTATCGATCGAGAACATTACACCGGAGCCGGCGAGGTCGGACCGCACCATCTGCTGCACGCCGACGGAAACCGCGACGTTCACATCATCGAAGCCCTTGGCCTGGCGATAGCTGATGGCCCGATCGGTGAAGAGCGAAGCAAAACAGCGGCGACATGCGTCGAGAAGCGCAAGCGCGCCTTTGACGTTGAGGAAGCTTTCCAGCTGGCCGGCGAAGCTCGCCTCCGGCAAGTCCTCGGCAGTGGCGCTCGAGCGCACCGCCACGTCGGCCTCGTCCTTTCCAAGGCGCTGCGAAAGATCTCGGTAGGCCTGGCGGATCGCGCCGGCGACGTCGTCCGGCCATTCGCCTTGCAATATCGCCGCGCGAATTGCGGATCCGGTTTCGGCGACCGACGCTTTGCCGCTCTTGAAAGCGGCGAGCTTGGCGGCCACCACCGCTCCCAAATCGTTGGCCTCGATGAAACGCCAATAGGCGTCAGCGGAGGTGGCGAAACCTGGCGGGACGCTGATGCCTTGGGTGCCAAGATTACGCACCAGCTCGCCGAGGGAGGCGTTCTTGCCGCCGACCCGCGCCACATCGCGGCGCCCCACCTGCTCGAACCAGAGAACGTAGCTCTGCATCATCTCGACCTGGTGGCACCTCGATGAAGCACCTTGAGAGCTGCGTCACGCGCTTGCTGCGACCGAGCTAGCAATCGGCACCGGCACTGTCACAGTAACACAGTGGCTTGGTACGGACGGGCCGTATAGCATTCGC
>CAZSNV010000486.1:0-2712 GCA_964608035.1 uncultured Gemmatimonadaceae bacterium
CCGCCCGCCGCCGAAAGTGGATTCCGCGGTGGTGCGCCTGATCCCGATCGCGGAGAAGCCGGATTGGGACGAAGCGGTGCTGGAAAAAATCGTGCGCCAAGCCTTCAGCGCGCGCCGCAAGACCCTGCGCAATGCACTGCCGCTGAACCCCGGGGACTATGAAGCGCTCGGGCTTGACCCGACGCTCCGGCCGGAGAACCTGTCGCCCGCCGACTATGTTCGCATTGCACTTCGTGCATCGTCATCCCGCTCCTGACCTGATGGCTGCTTTCGACCCGAAGCAATGGGATGGACCCCTCCTCACCTAACCGGCATCGAGGTGCCAGACTGGAAGTCTCACCCACCAGTCACGAAGGAGAAGGAGCCCGCCTAGCTCGCGAAGGCCCGTCGTGTCGGAATGATTTTCCTGTGGCCCTTGCGTGTTAGTGACAGGCGTGGGATACATTCAACGCAGTGCAAGGGGAGTAGGCCATGATAACTCGCTTGATCTCTTATACCGTCGCCGCCGCCATCTTTAGCGGGTACTTTTTCGCCGCCGCGGCGGGGGCGCAGCCTGCATCCCCGCAAAGCGGACCCGGGGGAGGCGTCCTGCGGGCTGTGCTGGCGAGCGCCGCTTTGCCGAGCGTGGTGGACGCGCCGCGCTACTTCAAAGTGCTTCGGGTCAGTGTGCCGGCAAGACAGGCGACCACGTACAACGGAGCGGTCGGCTTTGTTCTCGGGCTGAGCGGATCGCTGGAAGTGACGAGCGGCGCCAATCGCCAGCTCCTGGGTAGAGGCGATGCCGTGCTCATCGCGCGCGGAATGAACACAACGTTGAAGGCGAGCGGCAGTGAGCCGGCAGTCTATCTGCACATTGTGCTGCTGACGGCCGACGAGCTGGGCAAGCCCATGGAAGGCCGACCCGCCGTCGTCGCGGAGTTGTTCACGACCCCGTCGCCGATCCCGGGTCTCAAGCCGGGGCCGTACGAATTCACACTGGGGCGTGTGACTTTTCCGCCGCGGATGCCCATCAATCCCCCCCATCGCCGCTCAGGCGCCGCGATGTACTACATGTTCAGTGGAACCGGCATGTTCACGGCCGGCGGCAAGACAGAGCCGAAGCCGGCCGGCGTGGCTCATTACGAACCCTACGACCTCGTGCACCAGTGGGCAAATCCGGGGGATGCGCCGCTCGTCATAATCCAGGCGAATATCAGCCAGGAGGGCGTACCGGCCGTGATCTTCGTGCCGGATGCGGGCGCAAACGCTCCGAAATGAGGCTGCTCAACGAATGATGTCGTCGGCGCGGAGCAGGATTGCCTGTGGGATCTTGATGCCCAGCGCGTTGGCGGTCTTGAGGTTGATCACCAGCTCGAAGCTGGTGGGTTGTTCAACGGGCAGCTCGCTTGGTTTGGTGCCCTTGAGGATGCGGTCGGTGTAGTCCGCGGCGCGCCGGTACAGGTCCACGGGCTTGGGTCCATAACTCATGAGCCCGCCCGCTTCGACCGCTTTTCGAAACGAGAATATCGTGGCCATACGATGCCTCCTCGCCAGCTCGACGATGAGCGATTCCTGGCCGGTGATCATAGGGCTCTGCGCTATCATCAGCGCGTCTATGCGTTCGTGAGCCAGCGCCGAGAATACGCTGTCAATTTCGTTGGGCGCGCGCAGTTCCATCACAACCAGGCGTATGCCCAGGGTGCGCGCCGCCGCCTCGATAGCCCGCAGCGAGGACGCCGCGCCGACGGCTTCCCGCAGAAACGCGACGCGAGAGGTCTTGGTCAGAGTCTGCTTGAGCAATTCGACCCGCTTCGCGCTTAGTTCCGTGTTGAGCCATGTGATGCCCGTGATGTTGCCCGCGGGCCGTGCCAGACTCGTGACGAATCCCTGATCGACCGCGTCATCCACGCCGGCGATGACGATGGGGATGGTCGCGGTCGCTTGCTTTGCCGCTTGAGCGCCAGATGCGGTCGTGGTCACGATCGCATCTACCTTCAGCTTGACCAGATCGAGCGCGAGCTGCGGAAGCCGGTCGGCCATGCCCTCGGATGCCCGGTATTCCACTGTTATGTTGCGCCCCGTGCGGTAGCCGAGCTCCTGCAGGCGTTGCTGAAAGGCGTCGCGAAAGGCATCCACCGAGCTGTGGAACGGCGACAGGACGCCGACCCGCGGGGGCTTCTTGACAGGTTGCGCGTGCACCAAGGGTGCGGTCACGAGCACGCCGACGACCACCAGCACACTGACCAAGCGCAAGGAACTCCAGCAGCGCCTCAGGAGCGCGGCAAAGGCGTCGGCGTGCGGTGCAAGAACGCTGTTGAGCAGCCAGGCCTTCGGCGTGGCGTGAAGCGAAGCGATCAAGGCCATGACGATCTCCGGACGTGGGGGTACCACTCCAGATGACCGCCGAACTTATGTCCAGCGAGCTGGCGCCTTGCACGCCGCAGAGCCAGCGCTCGTACGGCTTCCGCTGCTACGGACGAGGGCAACTGTTCATAACCGGGCGCTACACATAATGGCCGATTGCAGTCGTTCACCGTGCCGCCGGTTTTAGGGCCAGTAGCGCCCGACTAGAACTGGTCGCCAACAATGCGATCAACCTATTTGCGCTCGATGAACTCTATCTTGTAGCCGTCGGGGTCCTGGACGAAGGCGATTACGGTGGTGCCGCCCTTGACCGGGCCGGCTTCGCGGGTCACGGTGCCGCCTTTGGCGCGGACCGCGTCGCAGGCTTTC
>CAZSNV010000487.1:0-2696 GCA_964608035.1 uncultured Gemmatimonadaceae bacterium
GCCATTCCCGCTTCCGCGCTGGACGTGCAGCCGAGCGCAGTGACGGCAGTGCTGCTCGCGGGCGCGTCGGCATCGTTGCTGGCGGCGTGTGCTGCGCGCCACTGGGGAAGGCCGGCACTGCTGTCGGTGTCCGCGATCGGCATCGCCCTCTGGTGGCCAGTAGTTCGTCCCGGCGGCTCGCGCCTGGAAGTGCACATGATCGACGTTGGACAGGGGGACGCGATCGCGTTGCGCACGCCACGGTGGCGATGGATCCTGATCGACGCCGGCGATCAGTGGCGAGAGGGCGACGTCGGGGAGCGGATCGTCGCGCCCTATCTCCGTCGCCGTGGCGGTGACGTTGCGGCCTTCATCCTGTCGCACCCGCATGCTGATCACATCGGCGGCGCCGCCTCGGTGATTGGACGGTTGCGAGTGGGATTCCTGTGGGACGGAGGTTATGCGCAGGGAAGTACCGTGTACCAGGGCGTGCTGGGGGCGGCACGTGCCCGGGGCGTGGCATGGCGGCAAGCGCGCACGGCAGAGACGATCGAAATCGACGGAGTGCGCCTCACGGTTCTCTCCCCGGATTCGGCCGAGATCGCGGCGGCACCGGACGCGAACGCCGCCTCGGTCATCGTCATGGCGGAGTATCGTGGCGCGCGTATTCTGCTGACGGGTGATGCCGAGCGCGCGGTGGAGGCCCGGCTCGCTCAGCGGTTCGGGGAGCACCTGCGCGCTGACGTGCTGAAGGTCGGTCATCACGGAAGCGCCACCAGCACGACGGCTCCGTTGCTTGACGCTGTCGCGCCGCGACTGGCGCTGGTGAGCGTGGGGGCCGGGAACCGCTACGGGCATCCCAGTCCGGACATCCTCGGCGCTTTGCAGGCGCATGGGGCACACGTGCTGCGCACGGACGACGCGGGGACCATCGTGGTGGTGATCGACGGGAGCGATATGCTTCGCGTGGCGACCGAGGATTCGCGGTGGACGTTGCGGCGATCGCGTCCCCGGGTTCAGCCCTCTGGACCGGGGTGATTTCACCCTTGCACGCGTTTTGCAATACGGGTCAGTTTCAGTCGCCGAACCCGTCACCCAAGCCAAGGCCGCCCGTGGTCAAGCACACCGCGACCTCCGTAGTCACCATCGAGCGCTACATCATCGAGCAGGAGAAACTTTACCCCGAGGCAACGGGCGAGCTGTCGGGGATCCTGTACGATGTGTGCCTGGCGGCGAAAATGATTTCGAGCAAGGTCCGGCGCGCGGGGCTCGTCGACATCCTGGGCGCGCTGGATTCGCACAACGTGCAGGGCGAGATCCAGCAGAAGCTCGACGTCTTTGCCAACGAGATCATCGTGAAGGCGATGGATCACACGGGCCGGTTGGCGGCAATGGCGTCGGAGGAAGAGCCGGACATCATCCCGATTCCGGACGAGTTCAAGTGCGGCAAGTACGTGCTGTTGTTCGACCCGCTCGACGGTTCGTCGAACATCGACGTCAACGTTCCGGTCGGCACAATCTTCTCGGTTCTGAAGAAGATCACGCGTGGGTCTCGTGGCAATCTCGAGGACATGCTCCAACCGGGCCGGCGCCAGGTCGCCGCCGGGTACGTGATTTACGGGTCGAGCACGATGATGGTGTACACGACCGGGCAGGGCGTGCACGGCTTCACGCTGGATCCGTCGATCGGCGAGTTTTTGTTGTCGCATCCCAATATTCAGATCCCGACACGCGGCCGGTACCTCTCGGTGAACAATGGCTATGAGCAATCGTGGGACGCGCGGGTGACCGCGTTGATGCGCCGGTATCGCGGGCTCGACGGCACGCAGAAGCCGATGAACGAGCGGTACGTGGGATCGCTCGTCGCCGATTTCCACCGTAACCTCCTCGGTGGGGGCCTGTTCGCGTATCCGGCGAACAACCAGAACCCGCGAGGCAAGCTGCGGCTGCTCTATGAGGCGAACCCGCTGGCCTTCGTGGTCGAAGCGGCAGGAGGCGCCGCGACCAACGGCAGCGCGGACATTCTCAACATCATGCCTGACGAGCTGCACCAGCGTACGCCGCTGTTCATCGGGAGCAAGGACGATGTCCAGACGGCGCGGGACGTGCTTGGGGGATCGTGAACGGTGACGGGTGACGGGTGACGGGTGACGGGTGACTCGTGACTCGTGACTCGGCGGAGGTCGGGCTAGCTTTGTCGGTATGAGTTCGAGTGAAAGGCGCACGCCATCCGGTATCCCTGTGGCCCCGGTCTATCGGCCCGCGGACTGGCAGGGCCCGTACGATGAGGCGTTAGGCGACCCCGGCGCCTTTCCGTACACGCGCGGCGTCCAGGCCAGCATGTACCGCGGGCGACTCTGGACCATGCGGCAGTACGCCGGCTTCGGAACCGCCGCGGAGACCAACGCCAGGTTCCGGCAACTGCTGGACGCCGGACAAACCGGACTCTCCGTCGCGTTCGACCTTCCTACGCAGATGGGCATCGACTCCGACTCGCCGCGCGCGGTGGGAGAGGTGGGGCGGGTCGGCGTCGCGATCGACACCGTGGACGACCTGCACACGCTGTTCGAGGGAATCCCGCTCGACACCGTGTCCACGTCGATGACGATCAACGCCACGGCGGCGACGCTCCTGGCGATGTACATCGTGGTCGCGGAGGAACGCGGCTTCGCCCGCGCCAAGCTTTCCGGCACGATCCAGAATGACATCCTCAAGGA
>CAZSNV010000488.1:0-2690 GCA_964608035.1 uncultured Gemmatimonadaceae bacterium
GGGGCAGTGGCGGACATGCCCTAAAGCTGACAAGGCCACAGGCCACAGGCCACAGGCCACAGGCCACAGGCCACACGACCTTCGGAGGTCAGGGAATTGCGAATCCCCCGTCGCCCGTCCCCCGTCTCCCGTTCAGCCTTTAAGTGCCCCCACGAGTTCGCGCAGCTGTTCGGAGCCATGCATGAGCTGCGTGCTGGCCGAACTCATCTGCTCGCAGGCCGCGCTCTGCTCCTGGGTGGCCGCGCTGACTTGCTGGGCCGCTGCCGCGTGACCCTCCGCCGTTCGGGCGATGGACTGCACGCCCTCGGCCGCGGTCGCGACAATCGCGGCATTTCGTTCGGCGCGCATCGCCACATCGCCGGCCGCCGCTCGCGTCCTCTCCGCCGCTGACGTGATCGCGTCGAGCGCCGAGTCGATGTTGCGGGAGACCGTCTCGATCTCGGAAACGTTGGCAACGCCGGCGTCCATGGCACGCGTCGTGGATGACACGCGCGCTGTCACCGATTGCGTCAACTGAATGACGTCCTCGGCGGCGCGTTGAGCCTGCTCTGCCAGCTTCCTCACTTCGTCGGCGACCACCGCGAATCCCCGACCAGCGTTCCCGGCGCGCGCCGCCTCGATTGCCGCATTGAGCGCGAGCAGGTCCGTCTGCTCCGCGATCCGGCTCACCGTGGCCACGAATCGATTGATGTCTTCGGCCGTGGTGTTGAGCGCCGCGACTTCCTTCGCCGCATTCTGCACCGTGTTTCGCACGGAGCCGAGGATGCTGAGGGCGCGCTCGATCTCGGCACGACGGGCGCGCGCCGATTCCCCGATGGCGCCGGCGAGGTGGGTGACCTCGCCCGAGCCCGCGCGCATTTCGTCGGCATTCGATCGGATGGAACGCAGCGCTTCGTCGACCGACTTCAACTGCCGCACCTGGCTTTCAGCGCCACTGGAGACTTCCGTCATCGACGACGCCATCTGGGTCGCCGACGCCGAGATCTGCTCGGTGACGTTCGCCAGGTCTCTCGCCGAGCTGGCGACATCGTCGGCCGTGGTATTTGCGACGGCGACGACGCGGGCGAGTGAGTCGGCCGTGCTGTTCATCGCCTCTGCCAGTTCACGGAATTCGCCTGGCATCTCTCCTTCGGTTCGAGCGCCGAAGTTTCCGCTGCTGAGGGCGCGGGCGTGCGTGACCAGGCGGCGCATGGGCTGCGAAATCCAGTTCACCGTGCTGAACACGACCATCAATCCGAGCACCACCGAGACCGCGATCGCGACGAGCATCCACATCGCGCGGCGCTCAACGTCGACACGGAGCGCGCGCGAGGCCTCGGAGACCACGCGCGACTTGAGCAGCGCCAGCTGATCCAGACCCCGCGAGAGCGTGTCAACCATGGTGCGGGCGACGCCGGCGGCTCGATCCGATTCGTCCCGACGCCCCAGGTCAGCCAGCCGATGCGCCAAGGCATACTGGGTTTCTATCGATGACAGCGTGGCATCGACGCTCGAGATCAACGACAGCTCGTCTTCAGCCTGACCCTTGTTCAGGTACAACTCGCGCTGAACGCGATGCGCCTCGGTCGCGAAATGCCTGAAATCCGCCTGCGACGACGAGTCGCGCGCCTGCAGGTAGCGGGCGGCAGCGGCAAGCTCCTGTGAAACGCTCGCCGTAAGACGCGACGCCTGTTGTCCGTCTTCGCGCACTTCGGAAAGCGTGTCGCCAATCAACGTGGACATGGTGAGCATCGAGGCGCGCGCGACCAGGCCGGCGGCGACAAACAATCCAACCAGGAGCCAGAACGCGGTCAGCAGGCGCTGCCTGATGCTGCGGAAACGCACGACGCGCGCCGTCATGTGCCGGCTCCGCGCTCGACCGCGAGCGCGCCACGTCGCACTCGCGTCATGACAATGCCTCGACCGATCACATCGCCGCTCTCGCGGAACGCAATTGGCCCGGTGACGCCGGCATGAGGCTCGCCGTTGGCCAGGCCGGCCAACCAGTCGCGAATCGCCGCGCGCGAAGGACCGACGTGCTCGATGGCGCTCGCCAGCAACATCGTCGCGTCATAGGCCAGCGCCGCGTTTCCGTCCGGATCCTCGTGATAGCGCTCTCGATAGGCGCGGACAAATCGCTTCGCCTCGCTCCGCGGATCCTCGGCGGAGAAGGGAGCGCCCACAAAGGCGCCCTCGGCGATCGCTGTATCAAGCGAGAGCGGCGTCCACCCGTCGCCGCCCATGTAGGCGGAGCTCAACGACTGCCGGCGGGCTTCCTGGAGAAAAGCGCGGCCGGAAGCGTCGGTGCCAGCGACGAAGACAAGGTCCGGCGCGCGGACGCGGAGATACGCGACATAGGGTTCGAAGTTCGATCGACCATCCGATGGAATCGGATCCATCGCCACGATCTGTCCGTTGTAGGCGCGGCGGAAGGACTCAGCCAAGCCGCGTCCATAGGAGTTGTTCTCGTAGAGGATCGCGGCGCGCTTGAAACCATGCGCTGTCGCGAACCGCGCCATGTCGATTCCATTCGCGGAATCAGACGAGATCACCCTGAACGCCCATTCCGAAATGCCGCTCAAGTCCGGCGAGCTGGCGGTTGTGGCGATGGCCGCGAGTCCCTGCTCGTATACGCGGGCCGCTGCCATCATGGCGCCGGATGTCACGTGTCCCACGACGCCCACGATGTCACGGTTGGCAACGAACTCCGC
>CAZSNV010000489.1:0-2686 GCA_964608035.1 uncultured Gemmatimonadaceae bacterium
GAAGCCGACCTCCGCACCCGGCTCTTGGCGCCGGCGGTCAACCTCACGCAGGAGATTTACGTCTCCACGTCGCTCCCGCAGACCAATCGCGTTATGGTGAAGGACGAGGACGTGTGTCTCCACTGCGGGCTGTGCGCCGAACGGTGCCCGACTGCCGCGTGGGACATGATGAAATCGGATATTCTGCTGCCCTACGCCGGAGTCACTGCAACGTCCAAAGCCCTGAGTCCAAGGGCTGCTGCCGCCGTCTGACTCGCGCTCTCTCCCGTCTCCCGTCACCCGTCCGATGTCTGGTGTAAACGACTTCTGCTTCAAGATCGGGACCGTCAACGGCACCGGCTCGGCCAGCGCCAACGGGCTGCTCATGCAGGCCATCTTCCGCATGGGCATCCCGGTCGTCGGCAAGAACGTCTTCCCGTCGAACATCCAGGGTTTGCCGACGTGGTACGAGATCCGCGTCAGCAAGGATGGGTACACCGCCCGCATCGTGCCGTTTGATCTCATGGTGGCGATGAACACCGGGACCTACGGGCGGGACGTGGCCGAGATCAAGCCCGGCGGCTACCTGATGTATGATTCATCGTGGCCCATGGCGCAGTCGCTGCTGCGCGACGACATTACGGTCATCGGTATCCCGTTAGGCGAGATGTGCAACAACACGTTCACCGGCGACCGTGAGCGGACGCTGATGAAGAACATCGCCTACACCGGCGCCCTCGCCGCCCTGCTGGCGATCGACATGGACGTCATCCACGCGATGCTGCAGGAGAAATTCGGTAAGAAGAAACACCTGCTCGAGTCGAACTACAAGGCGATCCGGCTGGGCTATGACTACGCACAGCAGCACTACACCTGCCCGCTGCCGTTCCATCTCGAGCAGATGGATGCGACGCGTGACCACATCCTGATGGACGGGAATGCCGCCGCCGCGTTAGGTGCCTTGTACGCCGGTGCGACCGTCGGCGCCTGGTATCCCATCACGCCGGCAACGTCGCTGATGGAAAACTTCCGCGCCTTCTGCGAGAAGTACCGCAAGACAGCCGATGGGAAGCGCAACTTCTGCATCGTCCAGGCCGAAGACGAACTCGCCGCGGCGGGCATGGTCATCGGCGCCGGCTGGATGGGAGCGCGGGCGTTCACGCCGACAGCAGGCCCAGGTATTTCTCTCATGGGCGAATTCGTGGGACTGGCCTACTACGCCGAAGTCCCCGCCGTCTTCTTCGATGTGCAGCGCACCGGGCCATCGACCGGCATGCCGACGCGCACTCAGCAGTCGGACCTGCTCCAGATCGCGTACCTGTCCCACGGTGACACGAAGCACGTGATGATCTTCCCGGCCAACCCGGAAGAGTGTTTCACCATGGCGCGTGACGCGTTCGACCTCGCCGAACGGTTCCAGACGCCGGTGTTCGTGGTCATGGACCTGGACATCGGCATGAACGACTGGATGTGCAAGCGCTTCGAATGGGACGACAGCTATCGACCCGATCGCGGCAAGGTCCTGGACGCCGCGGCCCTGCAGAAGGTGGAGAAGTTCTTCCGCTACGTCTCGACCAACGGCGACGGTATCGCGGCGCGCACGCTCCCCGGCGTCGACCCGAAGGGCTCGTACTTCACCCGCGGCTCGGGCCACACCAAGTTCGGCACCTATACCGAGGATGCGGACGAGTATCGCGAGGTGATGGACCGGCTGGTGCGCAAGCTCGCTGCGGCGAGTGAGGCAGTACCCAAGCCTGAGATTATCAGAACCGATGGGGCGACGGCGGCGGTGATCACGATCGGCGGATGCCGCGGCGCGGTGCTCGAAGGGCTCGACCGCCTGCGCGAACAGGGAGTCATCCTGGATTACATGCGCATCCGGGGCTTTCCGTTCGGTTCCGCGGTACGCGATTTCCTCGGCAGCCACGACAAACACATTGTCATCGAACAGAACCGCGACGGTCAGCTGCGTTCGCTGCTGACGATCGAGACCGGCATTTCGCCGGAACGGCTGCTGTCGGTGCGCGAATACGGTGGATTACCGTTAGGCACCAACCAGGTCATTCAGGGCGTACTCGGCCAGCTGCAGGGAACGGAGGTGCCCGCATGACGTCCATCACCAAGCCAAAAGTCCAGCATCCGTCGTCGACACGGAATGCGTTAGGGCTCAGCCGTCGCGATTATGAGGGCAGCATGTCGACGCTGTGCGCGGGATGCGGACATGATTCCGTGACGGCGGCGCTGATCGACGCCTTCTGGCAACTCGACGTCGAACCGCACCGCGTGGCCAAATTGAGCGGCATCGGCTGCTCGTCCAAGACCACGGCGTATTTCATCAACCAGGCGCACGGGTTCAACTCGGTCCATGGGCGCATGCCGGCGGTGGCGACCGGGGCGAATGCCGCCAACCGTGAGTTGCTCTTCGTCGGCGTGTCCGGCGATGGCGACTCGCTGTCGATCGGCCTGGGGCAAATGTGCCACGCCATTCGTCGCAACATCAGCATGTTGTACGTGCTGGAGAACAACGGCGTCTACGGCCTGACCAAAGGGCAGTTCTCGGCGTCGGCCGACATTGGATCGAAGTCGAAGAAGGGCGAGCCTAACGTGCAGCCGCCGATCGATCCGGTGCTGCTGGCGCTGACGCTCGGCGCGTCGTTCGTCGCGCGCAGCTTCTCGGGCGACAAGGCGCAACTCGTGCCCATCCTGA
>CAZSNV010000490.1:0-2671 GCA_964608035.1 uncultured Gemmatimonadaceae bacterium
CTCTTCAACTGGCTCTACGTCCGTCGTTACGGGGGCCAGTTCCTCCTCCGCATCGAGGACACCGACCGGGCGCGGAGCACAGAAGACAGCACCCGGGCCATCTTCGATGGTCTGCGCTGGCTTGGCTTGTCCTGGGACGAAGAGGTCACGCATCAGGGCGCAAACATCGAGAGACACAAGGTCGACGCACAGCGTCTCCTCGCTTCGGGGCATGCCTATCGGGACTTCACGTCGCCGGAAGAGGTCGATCGGATGCGCGCCGAGGTCGAATCGCGTGGTGAGGTGTTTCGGTTCGACCGACGGACCGCTGAACTCCCCGCTGACGAGGAGAAGCGACGGGTGGAGCGAGGCGATCCCTTTGCCATACGATTTCGCGTGCCCGAAGGGGAAACGAGCTGGGATGACCTGGTTCACGGCACCATCACGTTCCCCAACAAGGACGTCGATGATTTCGTGATCCTGCGTTCGGACGGATCGCCGGTGTACAACTTTGCGGTCGTGTCCGATGACGTCGCGATGCGTATTACGCTGGTGATGCGTGGCGACGACCACATCTCAAACACGCCGAAGCAGATCATGCTGTACCGGGCGCTGGACGCGGACCTTCCTGGCTTTGCGCATCTGCCGATGATCCATGGCATGGACGGGCGCAAGTTGAGCAAGCGCCACGGGGCCACGGCCGTCGGCGATTACCAGCACGAGGGCATCCTGCCGGCCGCGATGTGCAACTTCCTCGCGCTGCTCGGATGGTCACCGGGGGGCGATCGCGAAGTGATGTCGATGCAGGAGATGGTCGACCTGTTCAGCCCCGACGGGCTTCTTCGCAAGGCGTCCATCTTCGATCCGAAAAAGCTGGAGTGGATGAACGGGCAGCACCTGAGCCTCACGTCGTCCGCGGAACTGGAGCCGATCATCACTCCCCTTGTGGTGCAGGCGGGATTTGTAACGGCCGACGAGCTGGCGGCGCGGCGCGACTGGTGGTTCCAGTTGCTCGACCTGCTTCGCGTGCGCGCGCGGACGACGCACGACATCGTGCGGCAGGCCGCGACCTACTTCACCCAGACAGTTGACTACGACGCGGAGGCTGTCGCCAAGCACTGGAAAGATCGCGAAGCCGCCGCAACGATACTGTCCGCGGTCCGCCAGAAGCTTTCATCGACCGCGTGGGACGCCGCGTCGTTGGAAGAGGCGCTTCGAAAGCTTGCCGAGGAATTGAGTCTCTCGAGCGGCAAGGTCTTTCAACCGCTGCGAGTCGCGCTCGTCGGTCAGCTCGCGAGCCCGGGGATCTTTGATGTGCTGATGATTCTGGGACGGGAACGGGCGCTCGCCAGACTCGACGCGGCAATCCAGTACTTACGATCTTAGCCTTCAGGCTTCAGGCTTCAGCCTTCAGCCTTCATCTCAAGCCGTGCCGGAATCGCTGACCGCTCTCGAACGCAGCGTTTACCACTATCTCCTCGACTTCCTGGCTGAGAATACCTATCAGCCGAGCGTCAGGGAGATCGGGCGGCGGTTCAAGCTCAAGTCGACAAAGACCGTCGTCGACATCCTTCAATCGCTGGCCCTGAAGGGATACGTCTCGCGCGAAGCTGGCCGTTCGCGCGGACTGCGGCTCCTCGGCTTCTCCTCGATCGGGCAGACCTTGCCGGTCCCACTGTACAGCAGGATGAATTCGATCGAACCCGTTCTGGCCGATGACAATCGCGAGCGATTCATCGCGATGGATCGGATGTTCGTCCCGACGGATGACGCGTTCTTCCTGCGGGTCGGCGACGACGGGATGATCGATCGGGGGATTCAGCGCGGCGACCTGGTGCTCGTGAATCCCGCTGCCCGCGCCCATGATGGCGACGCCGTTGTCGCTCGTATCGGGGAGCAGGTGATGGTGCGCCTGCTGTCGCGTCGTGGCGCCCAGCTTGCGCTCAGTCCTTCGGCACCCGGCGAGCACGAGTTGGTGGTAGGACCCAGCGACGATTTCGCGATCATCGGAACGGTAGCGGCAATTATCCGTCCATTCCATCAGGACGGGGAGAGCCAGATTTGAGATGTGAGAGGTGAGAGGTGAGATAAACTGCGGAGCGATAACATCGGAATTGATCGGATGTTTCCCAATCAAATCCAGTTGATCGTGTTGCAGCTTATCTCACCTCTCACATCTCACATCCAGCCTCTGAGCGCACCGTTGAGCGTAACGGGATGATCGCTGTCGGATGGGAGAGAACCGCTATGGAGGCGGCCGTTCTCCGGGCGAACCGAGCGGCCCCGGCGACATCGGCGGCGTCCGCTGCCTGCGCTCGCGCTCCTTCCGGTCGCGAATGGCCAGCACCGCCTTCCGGAATTGCTCCTCGTTCATCGCCGCCTGCGCATGGTACAGGATGTCGGCGCGCATGTAGGCCGCGTTCCGGTCCCGTTCCATCGCGATCGGATTGGCCTGCATCCGATTCATGGGCAGCAGCGCCAGCAGCGCCGTTGGAATCTGGAACCGCCCCAGTCGGATAAACTGCTGGTCGATGCCGTACTTCTGCCCGTTCTTCTCGAACGTCCAGTCACCCTTCTCGAACTTGTTAGGCGAATAGGTATTGGCGGCGACCGAGTCGATGTGGCGGCGCAGCGTGGTCAGCATCGCGCTGTCGAGCCGTTCCATGTCCGTCTTGGGCGCATAGAGGAATTC
>CAZSNV010000491.1:0-2665 GCA_964608035.1 uncultured Gemmatimonadaceae bacterium
GGAACGCAATCCGCCACCGATATGGTCCCGCGCCTCCAGGACAAGTGTCGAGAGCCCTCGACGAGCGGAGACGATGGCCGCGGCAAGCCCGTTAGGCCCCGAACCGATGACGACGACGTCGTAGGCTGAGCGCACGAGGGCGGAATCTAGCCGCTCAGAGCGTCGCGCCGGGACCGCGCGAGGGTGGATGCCACGTCGGCGGATGAAACGCGCCGCCATTGGCTCCCGCAAAGACCATGTGCATCTGGGCCCGCAACCACGGCGTCAGAGGCAGCGCGCCCGCGTCAGCTTCGGACCAGAACTGCACGGCAGTCGTTTCGTCATGATCGGTACGCGGCGCTCCATCGACGATCGAGCATTCGATGGCGATGATCACGTACTGGGTTTCGTCGCCATTCGGATAGTGCACGACGCATTCCGGTCCGCCATACACGCCGAGCAAGCGCTCCGGTCGCACCAGGAGACCGGTTTCTTCCCATGCCTCGCGCACCGCCGCATCCGCTGGACGCTCGTCAGGCTCGATGACGCCACCGGGCGTTGACCAGACACCATCGTCACGCTGCCTTACGAGCAGCAGTCGACCGGTGTCATCGAAAACATGGACGCTCACGGAGGGCAACAGCAGCCGTGCGTGCCCCACGTGTTCGCGAAGCTGTCGGACGTATGGGGAGATCGGCATGCCGGACCATACGGCGCGACCGCGCAGGTGGCCAGCTAGACGAGCCTGAGAGGGCGTCTTAGCTGAGTAGCCCGTCCGAGTCGAACGGCTTGCGCTGCGTACCGTCTCCAAGAATGACAATGGCGGAGCGAGCAGGCGGCGTCGGCTGTTGAGCGATCAGCATAGGAGCCAACAGCGCATGCTAGAGTGCCGCCAGCACAAGACGATGTATCATAGACCTCTGTGGTTGCTGCCTAACGGCAACTAGATCGGTCCCGAATAATCCTTCGCGCTGACCTCCGTCATTTCAATACTAGCGGTCAGCCTGAAACGTGCTCAGAACTGCGGGTCTGAACGGATTCTACTGCGCTCGATAATCCACCCTGCCGTTCCAACCCGCAACAACGTGCGCTGAGTTGCCAGAACTGGCCCCGGCTCCAGTCATAGGCCTCGACCCCGGGGAGCGACAGAGCCAGCGCACTCCTCGTCTATCGCCCACCGCTGGGAATCATGAGTTCGACCTCGCCACCGATCTGACGGATGCGAATCCCGGTGAGCGAGGCCACGACCATTTCCGCTTCCGTTAGCGCATCAGCCGGAAACGTCGTCGCGATGGCCAGCACCGCGGCACCGGCGGCTCGGCCGGCGCTGATACCCGCCGGCGTGTCCTCAATCACGAGGCAGCTACTCGGCTCGATGCCCAGCCGCGCCGCGGCCAACTCGTAACCTTCCGGCGACGGTTTTCCGACGCGCACGTCTTCCGCGGCGACGAGAACCTCCGGAACGGAGAGCCCGGTGTGGCGAAGCCGCATGCGCGCGAGCTCGCGACCTCCTGATGTCACCACAGCGCGCCGATTGTCTGCAACGGCGCCAAACGCGTCGAGCGCACCGGGCAGCGCGATGAGGCCCTGCGTGTCCGCCAGCTCCGTCGCCGCCAGCCACGCCACCTCATCCTCGAGCGGAACATGCGGCGCCACTTCGCGCAGCGTATCCACACTTCGTCGTCCGTGGGCTCGCCTCACGATGTCGGGAATCGAAAGGGCATGACGCTCCGCCCAGCGCTGCCACGTTCGCTCGACAACCACGTGCGAGTCGACCAGGACGCCATCGAGGTCGAACAGGATGCCCTGGAAGCGCTTCAGGCGCACGGGTTCTCGGATCACTCATGGTTGTGGCCTTGGCCGGACTGCTCCTCTTCCCCAGCCAGAACGGCCGGTGATGCAGGCTGATGGGTGAAAATACGGCCGCTCGCCCCTGTAAACATCCTGCCACGGTGTGTGACTCCACGTCGTTGCAGTGCGTCCACTTAGGAGCCCGCCCCCGGCCCCGGATCGAAGAGGTCATGCCCCGAAAGTCCATCAGGAAACCGGCACCAAAAAGCCGCGTCCGCGCTGCGCCGAAGGCAACCTCGCGAGACCAGGCGCTGTGGCTGCGGGCAGTCTTCGAGCACTCTGCACTCGGCATCGCGCGGCTTGACCGCCACGCGCGAATTCTGGACGCCAACGCTGCGTTCGAAGCGTTCTTCGATCGCGCGTTACCCGAGCTGTCGGGACGCGCGATCAGGGAATTCGCGGCTGCCGAGGACTCAGAGGCGATCATCACCCTGGTGGCCGAAACTGAGGCGGGACAGAGCAACAGCGCCAGTCGCGAGGTGCGCTTCGTGCGGCAGGACGGAAAGCTCGCGTGGGGCGCGCTCATGCTCTCCCGCGCCGAGAGTGGTCGTGACCTCGGCCTCATCGCGGTGGTGCAGGATATTTCGGAGCGAAAGGCGCTCGAAGCCGAGCTGCTTCATCAGGCGTTCCATGATTCGCTCACCGGTCTCGCGAACCGTGCACTGTTCCGTGACCGCGTTGACCACGCGCTGACCCATGGTGCGCGCGAGGCAGAACGGATTGGCGTGCTGTTCATCGATCTCGATGACTTCAAGACCATCAACGACACGAAGGGGCATGCTGCCGGCGATCGTGTGCTGCAGGGCGTGGCGACGACGTTGTTGAATGCGACGCG
>CAZSNV010000492.1:0-2648 GCA_964608035.1 uncultured Gemmatimonadaceae bacterium
CGGGCGCGAGCCGGCGAACGGCGGCCGCGCCGTCAGTGCCTCGTACAGCATCGTCCCGACCGCATACCAGTCGCTGGCCGGTCCCAGCGGATCGCCGCCCAGTTGCTCAGACGACATGTAGGCCAGCGTGCCTGACGAGTGCTCACTGGTGTCGAGCGACTCGTCGAGCGCGACGGCCAGGCCGAAGTCGAGCACCGCCACGCGGCCATCCCCCCGCACCAGGACGTTTGGCGGCTTCAGGTCGCGATGGAGAACTCCGTTGCGATGCAGCGCCTCCACGGCCTCGGCCAGTTGGTGGAGCGTGGCGCGCAGTCGAGGCTCGTCGACCAGGTCGTGGAACGACGGGCGCACGCCTTCTGCAACTCGGCCCGGACGCCCGGCGCGAACGTGCATGAGAAAGTCCACGCCGTCGACCAGTTCCATCGTGAAGAACCAGCGATCGTCGTCGGCGACGAGCTCGTACAGCGACACCAGGTTCGGGTGGATGAGCGCCGCGAGCGAACGGAACTCATTCTTGAAGCCGAACAGCGCGTGCGGATCGACGGCCGGCAGCATCTTGAGCGCGACGCGAGCACCGGAGGCATTCTCGATGGCCTCGTAGACAACACCCATGCCGCCCGCGCCAAGCTCGCGGACCACGGTGTAGCGCCCGGCCCCGGGAGGCCGGGCTTCGTCAATCGTCAAACTCCACCGTCATGGTTGACGGGAATGGACCATCCACCTGGAGCTTCCCCGCTTCGCCGGCGGCGCGACGAAGGTTTCGCTTCTTCAGGACCGCCTGCACGATCAACGTTATCTGCACCGCGTTGATGTAGCGGCCGAAGCACGTGTGAAGACCGAAGCCGAAATGGAGATACTCCGCCAGCGGACGGTCCAGCTTGAACTCGTGTGGCGACGGAACCCGGTCCCCATCGAACGAAGCCGACTGCAGCGCCACGAGCACGGGACGGCCCGCGGGAATGGTCGTGGCATGCGACGTTCCACCGGCAACCACGAAGTCCTGCGCCGCATTGCGGAAGACGCCCGGGCCTAACGGATTGAATCGCAACGCCTCGAACACGTACTGCGTGACGAGCGCGGTATTACCCGCCTGGGCCGCCGCCTGTGCGCCGGCGAGTTCGGCCGGCCGTCGCAACAGTTCGTCCAGCGCGCGCGCGACAGCCGCCATTGTCGTGGGGATGATGGCCACCACCATCCCGAACAAGTTGTTCAGGAGCGTCGTATCGTCCATGCCCGGCATGCCGGCGTCCTGCATGACGAGACAGCGCTCCAGCACGTCGTCGTGCTTGCCGCGATCGAGTTTGCGCTGCGCGATCTGCTGCGCCAGCACGGCGCGCATCGACTTTGCCGATTCCAGCGCCTTGTCCTTGTAGTCACCGACTGGAAGGAAGAGGTACGCGGACAGCACGGCCGCCTGCGGCGCAAAGACGTTCCCGTCGGGGCTGGGCGTGCCGATGTAGTTGCCGACGAACGCGGTGGGCACCACGTCGCCAAGCTGCTGCACGACATCCAGCTTGCCGGGTGCCGCGTTCACAATCGCTTCGGCGGTTTTCTGAACGTACGGTGCGATCCGCATCGGCAGGTCCTCGCGCCTGACGACGAGCCGCATGTTCGACTGGTCGCGCGTGTACTCGGGCGTGTCATCCCAACCGAGGAAGAAACCACCGCCGTCGCACAATTCGACGAACTTCGGCGCGTATGGCACGTTGAAGATCGTCGGATACGACAGCACCTGAAGGCAATCCTCATGCTTCGTGACGATCGCGATCTTGGGCAGGACGAGAATCGGCTTGAGGTGGCGGAGCAACGCGAAAATCGGCTCCGGGTTCTGCGCCATCGCCCACGCCTTGAGATGTTCGCCGAGATGTTCGAGGTCTCCGCCCATCAGGTGCAAGGCGCGATCGACCGCTTCCCCGCCAGGCAGATGCTTCAGGTCGTTCTCGATGCGATGCGCGATGTTGCCGAGATCCTTGCCAATCCGGTCCAGGAGCGAGTTCTGCATGTCGGGGTCCGCGAATGCCTCGGGTTCAAGTGCGCCCTCAGCCAACGCCAGGAAGCGCAGTCCTGCCAGGCTGGGCATGAAGAAATAGTCGCCGCCCTTCGTGACGACGAAAGTGGGCAGCGAGGCCGCGAGCCACGGGGTCCGTCCATTGCCGTCGCCCTGGATGATCAGCTTGTTGTCCTGCCCCGCGCGGTTTCCGACAAGCGGGTCGCGGTCGTTGCCGAGCAGGAAGTCGTTACCGAAGTTCATCCACTGCTGCTGGACGAACTCGAACTGGCGCTCGATGCTGGCGTTGAACGCGATGAACAGGATTCCACGGCTGCCGTCATCGCTGTCGACGTTCTCGGGAAGCCAGTCGCCGAACATGACGCCACGACGGATGATCCGGTGACGGTTGCTGAGTAGTCCGCCGAATCCCGTCGCATCGCGGGGATTGGCGCGCCGGATGTGAGAGCCTAACGGGCAGCGCTTGCCCAGCGGATCGCCGCCGTACGTGAAGTCGAGGTTCTTCGCGGGATTGGATGCCAGGGCGGGGTCGGGCTTGTCGGGCGAGAGTTCCACCGGCGTGCCGTCCGGCCAGCGTCCAAGGAGCTTGGCCTTGAAGTGCTCCACGCCTCCCGGGAAGCGCCCGCCTTCCTCGTTCGCC
>CAZSNV010000493.1:0-2644 GCA_964608035.1 uncultured Gemmatimonadaceae bacterium
AGAACGAGAAGACGCCGATCATGGTCGAGCGCGTCGTCAACGACATCGACGAGATCGTGCGCTACGTCCGCTTCGACGGCTGGCAGAACACCCATGCGGGGGAGCGGGAGGTCAGGAACGCCCTCCGCAAGACACTATTCAAGTACAAGCTCCACCAGGATCAGGAGCTCTTCGACCGAGCTTACGGGTACGTTCGGCAGTATTACTGAGCACGCAATGAGGGATTCGCACTGATGCGGGCTCCGCTCAATCGCTGACATCCGCGGCGACGTTTAGTGTCCGGTCATCGGGCCATGTCCCCGCGCACTGCCTAGAACATCAGAAGCTCAACCCGCTCGCAGCGCAGCCAATGGAACCACCCGAACCCTGTGCGACGGCCCAGCCACGCTTCGAGGAGCCATCGCTTGGCCGGTCTTGCAAGGACCGCCATGATTGGATTTGGAGCAAACGCCTCGGGATCGCCGGCTATGCGACCGAGGGTTCGACGATCCTTGCCGCTTAGTGACCCGTCGGAGACCGGATGACTGTGCCAATCGCCGAGGTAGGTGGACGCGCCATCGGTCGCGCGCCACAGGCGTTCGACCAATTGCTCATCGTGTTCGGGATCGGGAACGAACCGGGCCGATGCGCGAATCGCCTTGGGCCCTGGCGTCGTTAGATGCGTGACGACGCAATCCGTGGGGCTTGCCCAGTAGCCGAGGATGAGACCTCCCGATTCTGCACGCGGCGCATGTTTCGAAGCTTCCTGCCTCATCGCCCGCGCACACGCCTTCGGCATCCATAAGCGAGTCAGTGGGGGCGGCGGGTGCATCGGGCGTGGGTTTCGAGTGGGTACGTGTTCCAGCGAGGCCGTCCATCCTGTGTACGCAGGCTGATAATGCCTACATCCCATGGAATCGCCGGATAGTCACGTCCATCCAGCAGCGTTGAAACGGCAAGACGCGCAGCGACGAGGGAGAACTCCGCCACGTCGAATCCCGCCCCAGTGAAAGTCGGGTCCGCACAGCCGAGCGGCTGCCGAAAAGGAGCTGGGTCGGCTGCGGGTGTGACTGGCTTTTCGGAGACTCTAAGGTCCTCGAGCAGCGATTGGTAGCAGAGCCAGCACCGCTCAGGCGGGACTCTCGCGACGACTCCTCCCCAAGCGCCATTGCGAGTAGCGACTTCTACATAGGGAATCCCACGCCCCCGTGCTTCCTCCGCAAGCGGGTAATGGAGACCGTACTCTGCGGTCGCGTCGATCAACATATCGGCGCCATCCAGCATGCGATCGAGCACCTCCCTATCTGATGGTGCGTCGGTCGATAATCGGACGCCGCCAATCCGCCCTTCCCACGCCTCTACCTCTGTGTAGGGAAGGTTCGCGCGAATCCAGTCGGCTACGACGGCTACTTTCGGCCGCCCAGCCGAAGCGAGACCAAAGGGCCACCGAACAGCCGTACCGGGATCGACTCTGTCCTGGTCAAGAATCCTAAGCTTCCCAAGCTGTGCCTTGGCCAGTTCGAGCACCACGGGGGCCCCGATGCCCCCCAGTCCAACCACGGCAACCGTCTTGTCTCGGAGTCCGCGAAGCTCAGGAATGCGTGCGCTAAGGTCGTCCGCGCCGGCGCGGCCCGTGCGCGCCAGGTAGACGACACCTCGGTCTGACTTTCCGCGGAACGCCCGCACGACGAACAGCCATCCATCTGCGTATTCATCTACGCCAACTTCCTCTCGAAAGACGATGCCGATTACATCCAATCGATGCTTACCGAACATCGGAGCCCCGCGCGGATCTCGGAGTCGTGGGAATTCGGCGAAGAGCGTTTCGACAAATGGCGATAGGTCTTCGTCCTTCGGCGGTGGGGGAGGAGCCTCCATCCTGACCCAACGACCCGGCAACGAAACCCCGTTGATAACAGAGCCGATCAGTCTTTGAGGGCCAACCGCCAGGACGGTTTGGCGAGCGTCTGAAACGTTGCCCACAACACCCCGAACGATGGGCCCATCCACGTCTCTGCGGCCGGGCACTTGCACCCTGCCGACCTGCTTCGGATCCACGTGCAAGGAAAGGCTTCCGTCGTTCACGTCGCGCGGAACCTGCATCGCGGAATCCATAAGGATCATCGATCCCGGCGCGTAAGTGTAGTAGTCGGAAATCGGTTCCCCTTGCGGTTCCTCCGGGACTGGTGACAAGGTACCGGGAGGGCGTCGCGCAGCCTGCAGAAGCTTTGGCAACTGTTCGCTTATGTGCGCTGCGAGCGTCTGATCAACTACCCAGTTCTCGGTGGCGCGCCCAAGAAGGCAGAGGTTCCCTTGGGCGGGGTTCTGATGCCGTGGCAGGGACAGGTCCGGACCATAGACCTCAGGACGCACATATGGATAGAGGTCGGGATAGATCGCGAAGAGAGAGAGGGGTTCGTCGGCTACCGTGAGGGCGAGGTCGAGCCGTAGCACTCCGCGCGACTTGGACGCCGAGTCGACGCTGTACTCGATCCCAGCCTCGCGAAGCGCTTGCAGTTCCTCCTCGAGCAGCCCTGGTCGCTCTTCCCACCATGTAAGTGTCACGTTGATTCAGCCGACCTCGCGGTCCTTCGGGGGCTTGGGCGGCTTCGGCGGGCGGTTGTCGGGCGGCCCGGGCGGGCGGCTCGCATGATGAGACGGGTCC
>CAZSNV010000494.1:0-2627 GCA_964608035.1 uncultured Gemmatimonadaceae bacterium
CCCCGCTCGTCGATGGTGATGATGGCGTCGACGGCGGTGCTGACGATGGCGCGCATCCGGGCCTCGCTCTCACGCAGGGCTCGGTCCGCCTCGCGGCTGCGAACCGCCGCCGCCAGCACGTCCGCCACCGAACGAAGGAAGTGCACGTCGTCGGAGTTAAAGTCGCGCCGCCGCTTCGTGTGGACGCAGAGCACCCCAAAGGGCTTGTGCTGACCCTGGATGCAAACGCTGATCCCGCTTACGACGCCGTGGTTGCGGAGAATGGCCGGACCGGAGAACCGGCCGTCCGACTGCAAGTCGGAGACGACCACCGGCTCGTTCGCGAGGAGCGTGAACCCTGCGTGGGAGTCGAGGTCGGCGCCGACGCGGGCACTGCCGACGAGACCTTCCTTCCACCCGACGCCCGCCCGGAGAAGCAGCGAACCCTCCTCAGCCCCGACCTCGAAGACGCCAGCGTATTCGAGGTCCAGCGTTTGCGCCAGCAGGCGCACCGCCTCGTCCAGCACGGATTGCAGATCGTCTGCTGCGAGTGCGAAACGCGAAATGGCGGCGCCGGCTTCGTGCTGCCGGGCACGGCGGCGTGCGTCGTCTTCGGCCAGAGGCGGACCGCCCCCGACCCCGGGAGGCGGCTCCCCCGGCCTCTGCAAGGTCGTCCTGCCCCGCTTGGAATAAGACCTTCCCATAGCCCACTCTCACTTGCTCGAACAGTAATTATACACCTGACGCCGGCACTGGCCGAGGCTCGCCGGCGGAGCCGTCCGTAGGTGATTGTCGTAGGCGAATAGGCTTTCGATATCAGGGCGTTTTCAAATGCCGTCCGATGGTTGGTGCTTCGCCACCACCCGATAGTTATTGCGGTGAAAGGGAAGACTCATCAGAACTCCACGCCCGCCCGACGCCGCACGAACCATGCAGGCCGCACGGCCCAGGCGAAGCGGTTACGCAGGGAGGTGCAAGGACCTATCCGGCCCTGCCCGCTGTGGGTCCTTTCGGATTCGACCGGGAACCTCGCACGTCACATGCTCATGGCCCTCATAACGCAGTTCCCGGACAACTCGTTCGTCATCCGCGCCAAGCCGTTTTTGTCGGACAGCGAACGAATCGAGCACGCCTTGGACGAGGTGCGGCGGGCGGGGGGAGTCGTTTTTCACGCGGTCGTCTCGGAGCCCGCGAAGCGGCTTATCTCAGACCGCTGCAATGAATGGGGCGTGGCCTGCTGCGATCTGACCGGTCCGTTCGTGCAGTTTCTGTCCGCCGCGGCGGGCGTCCGCGCTGTCCCCGACGCGGACAAGCTCCATCGCATCGACGACCGCTACCGCGAGCGGATCCGCGCGATTGATTTCACGCTGGAACACGACGACGGACTCGGGCTGGATACACTGCACGAAGCCGATGTCGTCCTCACCGGCGTGTCGCGCACGGGGAAGACGCCAACCGCTATCTACCTCGCGCAGCAGGGGCTAAAGGTGGCGAACGTGTCACTAGCAATGGAACTGGACCCCCCGGCCCAGCTCCTAGCTTTACCGCCCAACAAGGTCATCGGACTTGTTGTCACCCCGGCCCAGTTGACCTCGATCCGCTCGCGACGTCAGACGGGCTGGCGAATGAATTTGACAAGTTACTCCGAGCCGGAGCATGTGGCCCAGGAAGTCAACTGGAGTAAGCGGCTGTTCGCCCGCCGCGGCTGGGCTGTCCTCGATGTGACTGACCGCGCCATCGAGGAAACAGCAGCGCGGATCACCGAGCTTCTTCCGACCGTCCTGAACCAGTCACCGCCGGGCGGCGTCTCCCCCGGCCAAGGGTAACCGCTCATGCGGGCAATGATGGCTACCAACCGCGTGCGCTTAACGGAGGACCTCCCCGAGTTGCGGTTGTATCGCGGGGACGTTGGGGTGATTCGCAGCGCGTGGTTCTATCCAAACATGGCTTTTGAGGTGGAGTTCCCAGGGGCATCGGAGAACCAGCCTAGACGAGTCTTGCTGCTGCATGAACAGATTGAGCCGGAGGAGCGCATGAGTGGAGGTGCGCCCGCGATCACCGCCGAGAGGGTTTGGAGGCATTCGTGAGACGGATGCGCGCCGACAAGCAGAACAAACTCCGCCAGCGCCGTAACTCGTCGGTCACGCAGTCCGTAACCGTTTTGGAAGCTCGACGGACAGGACTCGAACTAACAAACGACCGGTTAACAGCAAATGCTTTCGCTTCTCGACGCGTACATGACTAGGTTTTGAGGCCGTGAAGCGCGCAATGAAAGAGCTATGACCCGCGTCCAGCACGAGACAGTCACTCGAAATCACAAGCACCCGGCGCTGTCACGCCGGGTTTCTTTTTTGACAGCAACTGCACTTCGACTCGCCACACCCGCTGTCTCGGCATGTTGATGCCTGCTATGAACACCACCTTGGAACATTCACCCGCCAGCGGCTCGGAGGAAGGGGTGGAGCCAAAGCTGAGTGAAGTGCCGCCGCCCGGTCGGTCTTGGAGTTCGCCGTCCGGGCTATGGCACCGCAAGACCACGGTCGTCGCGGCGTTTTCCATCGTGGCCATCCTTTTGCATCTGGTGCTCCGCTTCGGCTTCCACACCGCTCCGGGCACTTACCAGTTTCCCTTGCTGGTCACGCTCGCTC
>CAZSNV010000495.1:0-2624 GCA_964608035.1 uncultured Gemmatimonadaceae bacterium
CGCTGATAAACGGCTGCATCAGAGGCTCGCGCGACGAGTCAGGTAGAGGCCGGCTAGAGCCAACGGTACAAAAATGACTCCTACTTGGAAGAGTGCCAACGCGGCGACGACCGAAGACGGCGTATTCGCGATGATCGTGTAGATCCGGATCGGCAGTGTCGATTCGCCGGGCGGCGACAGCAGCACACTCGCACCCAGCTCGCCAAAGGCAAAGACGAAGACGACGAACCATACTGTCGCGAGGCCGCGCGTGACCTGCGGGGCGACAACCGTTATCACTGTACGCAGCCACGTAGCGCCCGCGACCGCAGATGCTTCCTCCTGCGAAATGGGGACCTGCCTCACCGCAGCCGCGATGATGAGCATGGCCATCGGCAGGAACCGCGCGAGGTATGCCAGGACAAGCATTGCTGCCGTGCCGTACACCAATCCGACAATGCCGGGCCGATTCCACATGCCGATCAGCGCAACGCCAACAACAGTGCTCGGAACGGCGAAGAGCACAACGCACAGCACGTCTGTCAGACGGCCGAGGCGGGGCGACGTGCGCGCACGCACATAACCAAGCCACGCACCAACAACGACCACGAGCGTTGCCCCAGCCGTCGCGAGCGTCAGGCTGGTCCGAACCGACGGCCACGAGCCGGCCGCAACCACCCCGATCGATGTGCCGGAGGCTTCACGGACCAACACGACGGTCGGAATCACCACCGCAGACACGAGGGTTCCCATGGCAAGACAGAGGAACGGCCAGCGCCACACACCCGCATCGAAGGCCTCCACGGTATGTCCACGTCGGCGGTTGGCGATGACACGGGAGCTCAGAAGCGTCGCGGCAACGGCGCTCATGGCACCTGTCACGAACAACAACGGCAGCGTCAGGACGGTGGCGCGGCCGAAGTCATACAGCGCGGCAAACGCGGTGAAGACTTCTGTGGTGTACACGCGCACGCGCAGGACGCCCGGGACGCCAAACTCCGACACGGCGAGGACGAACACAATCAATGCCGCGCCAGCAATCGCAGGCGCCGCCAACGGTAATGTGATGTGCATGAGCACCCGTGCTGGCGACGCCGTGATAAGTCCAGATTCCTCGAGATGCGGGTCGATCTGTCGCACTGTGACTTCGGTCGCCAGCATGACGACCGGGTAGTACACGAGCGCCAGCACAACCGCCGCGGCGGACAGGCTGTACGTCCATCCCGACAACAGGTCACGCCCCGCGACAGTGGCCGCGATGCCCGCAACGCCGCCGATGTACGTCCAGGCGAGGCCGACGATGTATGGAGGCAGCAACACGGGAGCGGCCAGTGCGACCCGCAGCGGCGCGGTGTACCGACCCCGCATCCGGGCCAGTCCAAGCCCCAGTGGAACGCCGAGCAACGCTGCGAACGCTGCCGCCCCTGCTCCGAGCAGGGCCGTGTTGTACAGGAGAGTCCGTTGTCGTGCATCGAGCAGCAGCGGGCCAAACCCCGACCCGGCAATCGCCTGCACGACCATGTAGAGCAACGGCAGGATGCTGGCGACGACGAACACGCTCATGGCCGCGCCAACCACGAGCGGGCGAGTAGGCAGCCAGCGCGGCATGAGCGTCAACCGCGGGACTCAGAGGCCAAGAATGTTGGCAAGGCGCGCCGTGACGTCCTCGACGCGGGCCGCGGCCTTGCTGTAATCGAGCGTCATTGGCTTGAACGAGTCGATGGCCGGCATATTCTTTGGCCCTGGAATGCCTTGATGCAACGGAATCTGGACCGCATCCGATTCCGCGAGCATCCGCTCGACCTCAGGCGACAACAGGTAGTCGATCAGGCGCTGGCCTTCTTCCGGACGCGGCGCGCTGCGGACGAGCGACACCATGTTCGGCATCACAGGCACACCCATGCCGCTGCGATCCGGGAGGATCATCGCGATCGGCTGCCCAGCCTCGAGCGCCACATTGACATCGTCTGTATCCGTCAGCCCGAGTTTCACCTCGCCGCGAACGACCATGTCGCGAACGACAGAGTTGCCATCGACGATCCGGACATCGTTGGCCTTCAATTGTTTGAAGAAATCGTCCGCCTTCTCATCGCCGAGCACGGTGTAGAGTGCCGCGACGTGAAACGAGGTCGATCCGAACCTGGGATCGGCAATCGCGACCTGACCCTTCCACTGTGGATCGGCAAGGTCGAGTACCGATTGCGGCGCTTCGTCCGTGCGCACCAGCTTCGTGTTGTACGCGATGACGCGCATCCGGGCGGAAAATCCGGTCCATTGTCCGTCTGGATCCCGCAGCACCGACGGAATGCCTTCCGCTCCGGGAGACCGATACGGCGCCAAGACACCGCGCGATTTGAGTACCAGTGTCCGCACGGGTTCATTGGACCAGAACACGTCCGCCTGCGGGCGGCCCTGCTCCGCGAGCAGCCGATTGGCCAAGCCAGTCGACCTTGTCTCTTCGGTGTCGTAGACGGCATTTACCGTTACGCCGGACCGGCGCTGATACTCCTGAAGAACGGGTTCCGAAAAGACTCGGTCCGTTGAGACGTACACAGTGACCGTCCGTGTGGACGTCGCTGGCTGCTCCGAGCGTCCACACGCCGCGGTCAAGATCCCGGCGGTGAGAATCAGTAGATGCCGAGTAA
>CAZSNV010000496.1:0-2617 GCA_964608035.1 uncultured Gemmatimonadaceae bacterium
CTGCAGGCGATGTCGATCGAGGCGCTCGACGACTGGATCCAGGCCCGCGGTGCCGCCGCGCGCGCGGCGAGGACCGAGCTCAACCAGGCGAAGGCTGACCTCGTGCTGGGCTGGAAGGTCCTCACTGCACGGATGGCCAGGCCGGTGACGGCGCGCGCCCGATGAGCCTCGACGACTTCCTCAGCCACTTCCATTCCCTCCGTAAGACTCGCGGCTCCTGGACCGCCGCATGTCCGGCCCACGGCGATCGCTCGCGGAACACGCTCAGCATCAAGCTGGGCACCGACCAGCGCCGCCTGGTGATCTGCCGGGCGGGGTGCCGCATCAACGAGATCCTCAGCGGCGCGCAGCTGAAGGCGGCCGACCTCTTCGAGCCGTCGAGCCGCACCACGCGCACCCAGGGCGCCAGGCCACGGGATCCGGACTCGCTCGCGGCGGCCCTGGCCGAGGTCCGGCGCACCGCCAGACGCGCTCAGAAGTTCCAGGACGCCGTCTATCCGGTCAGTGATGCCATCCGCGAGGGACTGCAGACCGTGGCCTTCCTGCGCACGGCCACGACCCGCCTGGGCGACGTCGCGCTGGCCTGGGACCTGGCTGAGCTGGCCGCTGCGGTGGAGCGCGACGTCGTGATCCTGGAGGCCGAGCAGGATGCGCTGCTGGTGGAGCGACGTCGCGAATGACCTTGCGCGATGATGTCAAGCCGAGCGACGCGCTGCAGGACGCTCCCCGTCTCACCGATCTTGGCAACGGCCGGCGCTTCGTCGCCGACTGGCGTCACGAGATCCGCTATATGCCTCCCTGGAAGGCGTACGTCATCTACGACGGTAAGCGCTGGGCGATGGATGAATCCGGCCAGGCCGTCGAGCGCGCCAAGCACACCGTGAAGGGGATCTTCCGCGAGGCCGAGTACGCCGAGACGGAAGACGAGCGGAAGGCACTCGCCAAGCACGCCCTGCGGTCCGAGTCGGCGAACAAGATTAGCGCCATGCTCGAGCTCGCCCGCTCGGAGCCCGGCATCCCCGTCCTCGCCGACACGTTCGACAACGATCCATGGGTGCTGAACGTCGCCAACGGGACCGTCGATCTTCGGACCGGGACACTCCGGGCCCACCATCCCAACGACATGATCACGAAGCTCGTCCCGATCGCCTACGATCCCGCTGCCACGTGGCCGCTCTGGCAGGCGTTCCTCCTCGAGATCATGGCAGGGAAGACCGACGTCGTGCGCTTCCTGCAAAAGGCCGTGGGCTACTCGCTCACCGGACTCACGCGCGAGCAGGTGTTCTTCATCCTCTGGGGCGCCGGATCCAACGGCAAAACAACCTTCCTGAAAGTGCTGATGTCGATGCTCGGCGACTATGCGCGCCAGTCACCCATGGATACGTTCATGCAACGCAAAGGCGAGGTCATCCCCAACGACATCGCGCGCCTCCACGGCGTCCGCTTCGTCTCGGCCAGCGAAGCCGAGAGCCAGCGCCAGCTCGCCGAGTCCCTGATCAAGAGCCTCACCGGGGGCGACACCATCGTCGCCCGGTTCCTGCACAAGGAATTCTTCGAGTTCACGCCGCGCTTCAAGATCTTCCTCGGTCTCAACTCCAAACCGAGGATCCGGGGCAACGAACATGCGATCTGGCGCCGGATCCGCCTCATCCCGTTCACCGTCACGATCCCCGATGAGCGCCAGGACAAAGACCTGGAATCGAAGCTCGCCGCTGAGCTGCCCGGCATCCTCGCGTGGGCCATCGAAGGGTGCCGATTGTGGAAGGAGGACGGCCTAAAGATGCCCGAAACCGTGAAGGAATCGAACGAGGAATACCGCATCGAGATGGACTCGATCGGTGACTTTCTCCTCGACCGCTGTGAGGTCCATCCGGACCAATCCGTGACGCCCGGCGCGCTGTATGGCGCGTACCTCACATGGGCCCACGAGACGGGCGAACGTCCGATCTCGAAGAAGATGCTCGGCACCAAGTTGGCCGAGCGCGGCTTCGTCCCCGGGCACACCAAACACGGTCGGTTTTGGAGGGGAATCACCCTCTCCGCGACGCCTCGACCGGCCGACGAGCGCGCGCCCGGCGAGGACGACCCTGATCAGTTTTCGTTCGGTGAGAACGCGAAATGACCAGAGCGAAAAGATATGAGCTATAGACGCTCACCCCGAGTGTCATTATGCGTGACACAAAATGTCACTGGTGTACGCATGTCACGTACACCAAAAAACGCGTACACCGATGCGTCACCTCGAAATTATCTCGAACTATTATCTACTTACAATACAGGTGTACAGATGTACACATTATGCGCGGTTGTGTACGCGTACGCGCGTCCGCGCACGCGCATGGAAACGTTACCTGGAAAGTCATGTCACCACGCGTACACGTACACCATGCGTCACCGGGCATCGGAGGCGCCTTGCTGACGTCTGCACTCGAGCTCCCTTCGCGTCATCCAATCAGGGGTCGGGGGCCCCTGCCATCGAGGCACCCCGGGTGCCATAGGTTCTTCCGGCGGTCTCAACAGGCGGGCAAGGACTGGCGCGAATTCCAGCTAGTCAGAAATCATCCAGTTCGTTACCGGGGGGCTCCATGGCGGTAGCCCCTCCCAAGGCGCCGATGTC
>CAZSNV010000497.1:0-2617 GCA_964608035.1 uncultured Gemmatimonadaceae bacterium
ATTGCCAGTGCTCGAGCGTTCCCGCCTGCGTCGAGCTGAAACGATAGCGCAGCGCGCCGTTCTCCATCGTGATCGCGATCTTGCCGTAGAGCGAGTCGGCAAACGTCCCTGCATAACGCTCGAGCGGCAGGCTGGGCTTCGTGCCCTCGACGCGCTGGGTTTGCTGCCGCGTATTGGACGAGTCGTCACGCGCGTCGTCGGCCCGTTGCATGGCGAGCATTTCCCCACTCCAGTCGCGTGCGGATGCGCCCAGGAACGTGTCGAACACCTTGAACATCAACGGATGCCGGATTTCGGAGCTGGTGTTGCTGATGATGTAGACCCCGATGCCTTCCTCGCGAATGAGCCCGTTGATCGCGATCATGCCCGTCAACGACCCTGTATGGAAGTCGACCTGGCGGCCCATGTAATCCTGCTGGAACCAACCCAGCGCATACGAGCGGAAGTGCGGCTTCGACATGCGCAACTGAGGCGCCGAGTTGTTGCCCCACGGGCCAAGCGGCGTGACCGGTTTGAAGAGCTCCGCCCACGTTTGCTGTGTCAGCAGCGGACGCCCGTTCACCTTGCCGGTGTCGAGCAGAAACTTCACCCATCTCGACATGTCGGCGACGCTCGACCACACCGAACCGGCCGGCCCGATGCCGTCCGCCAGCGAATTGCCGCTCACGCGCAACGTGTCGTTCTGCCGGCCGTGCGGCTGGGCGCGATTGTCCTTCGTGACCGCCTCGGCCAGCGTCGTGACCGACCGCGTCATGCCTAACGGCTGAAAGATGCGCCGGCGGAGGAACTCGTCCCACGACATGCCGCTGGCCGCCTCGATGACCGCCCCGGCCACCGTGTACATCACGTTGTGGTAGATGTAGCCGGCACGGAACGAATAGGCCGGCGGGATGAACCGGATGCGCCGGATCACTTCCTCGCGCGCGTTGTCGCCACCGGTCCAGAGGTAGTCCGCGTTCGGGAGCCCGCCGCGGTGCGTGATGAGGTCGCGCACCGTGGCTTCGCGCGTCGCATACGGATCGGACATCTGGAACGTCGGCACGTATTTGGTGACGGGGTCGTCCCAGCGCACCTTGCCCTCATCGACCAGCATGCCGAGCGCCGCGGCGGTGATGGCCTTGGTTGTGGAGGCGATCGCGAAGATCGTCTGCGTGTCGACGGGTTCCTTCGTGCCGACATCGCGCACCCCGTAGCCCTTCGCAAAGACCAGTTGTCCCTTGTGGACGATGCCGATGGCCAGCCCGGGCACGTTCCAGTCCTTGGCCGCTTTCGCGAAGTACGCGTCGAGTTCGCGAATCTTGCCAGCGTCGCCGTTGCTCTGTGCGGTGGCCGCAACGGGCAGGAGCGACAGCAGCGCGATGGAACGGCAGCAGATCATGTAACAATCCCTCCAGGGGGCATCGGCCGCAGTATCAGGCTCAGAGCGGGCGCAGCGCGAAAATGTTCGAAAGCCATCCGCAGCCTCCCCGGAACTCTGCGACGGCAACCACGTGTCCGGAAGGTCCTGAAGCCCGCCAAACGACGATCAGTTTCTGACGTTGCATTGACGATCAGCTTTCTGATACACTGAACCCGTCTTTCCCGCACGACACTTCATCCTCCGCAGCGGAGCGAGTGTGCGAAATCTTCTTCAGCGGACGCCGGCCGTGGTTCGCCTGGTAGCACTGGCGGTTCTCCTCAGTGTGCAGGGCCTGGGCGCGCAGTCGATCGTCGGCCCCCCGCGGAAAGGCGAGCCGGCACGCGTGCGTCTGCGGACGCCGGAGGAATTCTTCGGCTTCCAAATGGGCGCCGACCAGAAGCTGGCCCATTGGGACGACATGGTGAAGTACTACGACCTGCTGGCGTCGGCGAGCGATCGCATGAAGGTCGTCAATATGGGAAAGACGTCGGAAGGACGACCGTTCTACGCGCTGTTCATCTCGTCGCCGGGCAACCTCACGAACCTCGATGCGCTACGGCAGATCAATGCAACGCTTGCCGATCCGCGCGGCGTGGCTGACGATTCACTCGAGGTCCTCGCCAGCCGCGGGAAAGCCGTCGTGCTGCAGTCGATGACCATGCACTCGACGGAGGTCGGCGGCAGTCAGATGGCCGTCGAGTTCGTGTACGACCTCCTGAGCCGCAATGACGACGAAGCACGCCGTATCCTCGACAACGTCATCTCGATCGTGATCCCGTCATTCAATCCCGATGGCCAGGTCATGGTGACGGAGTGGTATCGCAAGACACTCGGTACCGAAGCCGAAAATACGTCGCCACCCTGGCTGTACCAGAAATACGCGGGTCACGACAACAATCGCGACGCCTTCCAGCAGAACCTCCCGGACTCCCGCCACATCGCGAAACTCATGTTCCGTGAGTGGATTCCGCAGGCGTACGTCGACCACCACCACATGGGTGGAAACGGCGCGCGCATTTACCTGCCGCCTTACGCGGACCCCGTGCGGCCTTCCGCCGACCCACTCGTCTGGCGTGAGCTCGCGTGGTACGGCGGGCACATGGCGACGAAGGAAGAGGAATACGGGATGTCGGGCGTGATCAGCGACGCGGTCTACTCCGGATGGGGCCACATGGGGTTCCACTGGATCACGCCGTTCCACAACATCGCCGGCATGCT
>CAZSNV010000498.1:0-2571 GCA_964608035.1 uncultured Gemmatimonadaceae bacterium
GGGCGCATTTCGCCGGCGTGAAGTCCGCCATGCTGATGCAGAACCACGGCTTCCTGGCGAGCGTGAACGGCATCGTATCGTGCGCGCAGCTGTACCGTATCCCGCTGCTGATGCTCATCAGCGCGCGCGGCGAGTTCGGCGAGCGCGATCCGTGGCAGACCGAGGGCGGCCTGGTGACTACGCACGTCCTCGACGCGTTGCGCATTCCGCACGATCGGCTCGATGCCGGCGATCACGTCGCGAAACGAATCGGCAAGGCGCAGACGCTGGCTTACTCCGCCAGTCGGCCGGTGGCGCTGTTGCTGGGTCGCGACCTGATGTGGGAGGACGCGTGAGGCGCGTCGATGCGATTCGCTCCGTCTACCCGGACCTCGAGGCTGAAGGGCGCGTCGTCGTCACGATCATGGGCGCCGTCGCGGCGGAGCTGCAGGGACTCGGGCATCGCGCGAACTTCTTCTACCTGCAGCACGCGATGGGACTCGCGCCTTCGGTCGGACTGGGGATCGCCCTCTGCCGTCCGGAGCTCAAGGTGATCGTGCTGGATGGCGACGGGTCTCTGCTGATGAACCTGGGCGGCCTGACGACGCTCGCGCGTTATCGCCCGCGTAACCTGGTTCACGTGGTGTTCGACAACGAGAGCCTGCTTTCCGTGGGCGGGTTTCCCACGGCGACATCCACCGGCAGTGACCTGGCCGCGATGGCAAAGGGTGCGGGGATTCCGCGGACCGCCGTGGCCCGGACGCCTGACGAGTTCACGACCGCTTTCGACGAGGCGCTCAGGGCGGACGACCTGACCACGCTGGTCGTGAAGGTGGAGGCCGTCGGCCCGGCGGCGTTTGTCACGGACCTCGCGCTGCTCGAGAATAGGTACCAGTTCCAGCGTCACCTGCAGTCACTCACGCACGGGGCCTAACGATGTCGGTGCTCACACAACTCGTCGCCGAGCTGAACGCCGGCTCGCTCAGGATCGTGGACCTCACGCAGCCGCTCGGTCCGGACACCCCCGTCATTGGATTGCCGCCGCAGTTCGGGTCGTCGCCGGGCGTGACTATGGAAGTGATCTCAAAGTTTGACGAGAAGGGCCCTGCCTGGTACTGGAACGTGCTGCACCTGGGTGAGCACACGGGAACGCACTTCGACGCGCCCGTGCACTGGATTACCGGCAAGGACCTTCCGGATAACTGTTGCGACACCATTCCCGCGCGCCGCTTCGTGGGGCCCGCGTGCGTCATCGACGTCACGAAGGAGGTCGCGAAGAACAACGACTTCCTTCTCATGCCGGAGCATGTCACCACGTGGGAGGCGACGCACGGCCGGATCCCTTCCGGGTCGTGGGTCTTGTTGCGAACGGGTTGGAGCCAGCGCGCGGATGCCGCGTCATTCCTGAATGTCGGCCCCGATGGTCCGCACAGCCCGGGGTTCCACAAGACGACCTCCGAACTGCTGGCGCACGACCGTGACGTGCTGGGCGTCGGCGTGGAGACGGTGGGGACTGATGCAGGGCAGGCAGGGATGTTCGATCCGCCGTTTCCGAATCACACGATCATGCACGGTGCGGGAAAGTTCGGCCTCGCCAGCCTCTGCAACCTGGACCAGCTGCCCCCAACCGGCGCAATTGTCATTGCGGCTCCCCTCAGGATCGTGAACGGTAGCGGGAGCCCCCTACGTGTGCTGGCCATTTCTCCTGCTTAGCGACGCATTCCGTTAGCTAAAGACCCATCTACTTGGCGTTAGGCCGCTCAATACAATGCGAAGCTTCCTGCTCCTTGTCATTGCTGCGGTCACATTTAGCCCCGCGGCTAGTGGCCAACGTGGTGATCGGGTACCACCCGATTCCGCAACGTTGGTGCGATTGCTCCGAGAGTTCCGCGCCGCACAGGATGCTGGCGCCGATTCACTTGCTCGCTACCGAGCGGTGTTGGCGTTCGCCGATTCCTTAGTAGCCGGCCAACGGACCGATATGACCGTCCTCAAGGTTCGCCTCCTGGCTTCGGCTCCCGTAATTACTGCGGATATTCAGCATGCTCGCGTCGTTTCGTCGTGCTCAACGATTCGTAGATTGCAATCGACCATTGGAGATTACCGCAACATCTCTGATTTTGGCGCCGGGTGTGACGACTGTGCTCGCTCGGCAAGCCGGCTTCGAATCGCGAAACTGGCCTTGGACTCCCTGGCTCGTGTCAAATGTCGTTGAGTGCGGCGCCATTGCGCGCACTCTTCATATGGCTTACCAATAGGGGAGCCCAACCCCAACGTCAGCGTGATCGCGGAATTGAATCCCGCTCGACGCCGGTTCGCTACGCCGCAGTAGGCGGTCCGAACCAGGTGGTTAGCGCGTCGGCGAGGCCCGGTTGGGTCAGGTCTCCCACCCAGGCCACATATCCGTCAGGCCGAATCAACACGGCGGTGGGAGCAGGCACCGCCCCGAGTGCCGGAAGCTCCCACAGACCAGAGAATATGGAGTCCACTAGCTGAACCCGATCCGCCCATGGTTTGATGTCGAAGCCGCCGGGCTCACCGAAGTTGAGTAGCACCGGCCGGGCATCGTGCAGCAGGGTGAAGACCCGCAGC
>CAZSNV010000499.1:0-2550 GCA_964608035.1 uncultured Gemmatimonadaceae bacterium
CACGTAGTAGAGCAGCTCGCCGCCAGCGGCCTCCCCCGAGTCGAGCAGCGCGAGGATGTGCGGGTGGTTCAGTCGCGCGGTGATGCCGATCTCGCGGAGGAAGCGTTCGCCGGTGAGCGAGCGAGCCAGGTCGGCGTGGAGAACCTTGATGGCGACGTCGCGGTCGTGCTTGAGATCGCGGGCGAGATACACGGTCGCCATCCCACCTTGCCCGAGCTCCCGCTCAATGCGGTAGCGATCGGCCAGTGCCGTCGAGAGACGCTCGTTGATCGCGCTCATTGTTTCGCCGCCCGCCACGCGCGCCGGGCCTCGTTCGCCCAGTTGAAGGCGACATGGATGGGCGTCGCTGTGCCCACCGTCGTAACGACCACGAACGTCTTGCCGTCCGGATGCAGGTCGTAGCCCTCGTTAGGTGGCAGGCCGCGAACGAGGCGGCGCTGGGCGACCGCAAGGGTTGGCTCCGTCTCGAGCTCGATCACCACCATGCCGGCGCGCGGCTGGTCGCCGTCGGTCACTCGCAAGGCCGCACTAGCGTACAGCAAGCGACGGCTGTCGGCGCCCCACACGACCGGGTTCCCGCCGGCGCCAGTTGTCGAGACCTGCAGCAGCGTGGGTCCGGAAAGGGAACGCACCCAGACCTGTGTTGTGGTCCGGTCGACGAAGGCAACCCAGCGTCCGTCAGGCGAAACGCGTGGCTCCTCGGGGCGCAGCCCGCCGCGTGTGGGGGCAATCACGGTGTCCACGCGCTCGCTGCCGTCGATCCAGATGCGGAGCAATCCGGCTCCACGCGCGATCGCTCCAGCTTCGATCGCCTGCACGATCACCGACTTGCCGTCCGGAACCATGCTCATGGCGGAAAAGAAGCCACGCGCCGACGCAACACGTCCGGGCTGCGCGCTCCCATCCACGGCCGCTGACCAGACTTCGAAACCGGTGTCGACGGCCGCCAGGTAGATGAGTCGTCTAGCATCCAGCGACCACTCGGGAGCTGCCGCTCGATCACCAGAGGTGACTCGCGTCGGTTCACCGGTCGCGACATCGATGATCCAGAGGTCGGAGGTCAAACCGGGCACGCGCGACCCGATTCCAGCGGGGATGATGCCAACCGCCAGTCGCCGACCATCAGGGGAGAACCTGGGCGCACTCTGGATGGCAAACTCGCCGGGAATTCGCCGCAGAGTCCCCAAGGTGTCTGTGAGTTCGAGACGCGCGGCGCCAGTCGCGCCTGCGCTTCGATATACAAGAGTACCGGCTTCCGATAAACCGACGGTGTTACCGGTGCCCAATGAGGCTACACGTGGCGTCATCTGAACTGGAGCGCCAATCATCTTCAGGCCCTGCACATCGATCCTGACAGCCATCAGTGTGCCATCTCGCATCGAATACACCAGACGGTCATCGATCAGGGCCAGCGCCCCGTTACTGGCGATTCCGAGCCGCGCGCGGCGCCCATCCGACATTCGATAGAGCACCAGAGTGGGTTCGTCGGCATCCTGGGTGTAACTCCCGTAAACGACTACGCCGCCATCGCGCAATACGACGGGCCGGCGTTGTCGTGTCTCTCCCGCCGCGGAATCGATGGGTACCAGCAATGCCGGGCGGCCGCCGCTGGCGTTCACCCGGTGGATCCCACCGTCGGGCGCGATCTGCTCAAGGACGATCTCGTCGTCTGACGCCCAGCTTATCGCGGCCGTGACCGCGTCGAGTTGGGCGATTGGACTGGCGTCGCCGCCGGCGATGCGCACCTTCCTGAGCGACAGGTTCCCGACGACGAACGCCACCCAGTTGCCGTCGGGAGAAATCGCGGCGTTGCCGCCGTTGCGCGTGCCCTCCAGGGGGCGTGCCTTGGGGTCATCGACGGTCCGAACCCACAGTTGCGGAGGCGTCGACTCCGTTGAGGCGCGGAAGACGATCGTGCGGCCATCCGGTGAGATGGCGAACGGCCTGGTCATCCCCGTTTCAATGCGGAGGGACGGATCGTCGGCCAGCGAGAAGCGCACGACCGGATCAGTGTTGCCACGGTCGTTGGATGGAGTCATGGTCTTGGCGCCAAGGAGAAGCGCGAGTACCGTCGCGATGGCCGCCAGTGCCACGGTGACGCGGTTCCATGTGCGCGGCGGGCCTGACACTGCGGCCGGCGCCGTTGTGCCGGCGCGATGCACAAACGCCGGATTCGATAGAGCATCGCCGAATGCCTTCGCGCTTTCGAAGCGATCCGCCGGGAGTTTCTCCAACGCCTTTGCCAACGCTGCGGCCACGTTAGGTGGCACCGACTTGCGCAGCACCGTCACCGCCTGGGGCTGTTCGGCGATGATCTTCATGATGATCTGCTGCGCCGAGCCGCCGAGGTGCGGCGGTTGGCCCGCGAGCATCTCGTAGAGCACGCTGGCCAGGGAGTAGACGTCGCTCCGGCCACTGATCTCCTTGTCCGCGGTCGCCTGCTCGGGCGACATGTAGTGGGGCGTCCCTAACGACAGACCTGTTTCCGTCATCCGGCCGCCCGCGGCAGCACTCACGGCCAGTGCGATTCCGAAGTCCGCGACCATCGGG
>CAZSNV010000500.1:0-2515 GCA_964608035.1 uncultured Gemmatimonadaceae bacterium
AGCGGCATCGGCAGGCGCACGCGTCGTCCGCCACCCTCAGAACGTCGGCTATGGCCGCTCGGTCAAGGACGGCATCCTCTCCGCACGCCACGACACGATCATCATCTCCGATGCCGACGGCACGTATCCCCTCGATCAGGTGCCGGTCCTGCTGCAGGAGTACCGGAAGGGGTTCGACATGGTGGTCGGCGCTCGCACGGGAGAGCACTACGTCGAATCCAGAGTCAAGGGGCCGCTCCGTGGCGTTCTCCGTTTCCTCGTCGAGTTCACCACCGGCCGGCCGGTGCCGGACGTCAACTCTGGCTTGCGGGTGTTCAGCAAGGCGACGATCGTCCCCTTCCTCCCGCCGCTGTGCGATACCTTCAGCTTCACCACGTCGCTCACGCTCGCCTACCTGATGAAGGGAAAGTTTGTGGCCTACGTACCCATTCCCTACGGTCAACGCATCGGGCCCACGAAGGTTCGTCTGCTCCGTGACTCCTTGCGGACACTCCAGTACATCGTCCAGGCGATCCTCTACTACAATCCGCTCAAGCTCTTCCTGCTCATGAGCGCAATGAGCCTCATCTTCTCAATGGGTGCCTTCGCCGTCATGTTGGTGATGCATCTCGATGGGGCCTTCCTCGTCGGCGTCGCGGCCGTCCTCGTCAGTGTGCTGATCTTCTGCCTCGGGCTGCTGGCCGACCTTCTGCGCCAGATTTGGGCAAGTGACCGCTCGCGGCCGTGATCCGCTGTCGGCTGTGAGTCGTTCCGCATCAGCATCGCCAGCTCCGAAGCGGTTGTTGCTCGTCATATCGGATGGAAAGCGGCGTGTCGCAAGCCTCCCATGGAAACCTGTGCTGGTAGTCGTGTTCGCGGGGCTCGTCACGGCAGTGACGATCTGGGCGGCCGCGACCATCAATCGCGTCTAACGAGCGGCACCCGTTCATCGGCGATACGAACTCGTACTGGCTCTTCCAGCAGCGCGTGTGGCTGCGCGGGGAGGTTATTGGCCATCGAGCGGCGCTCCTGGAGCAACTCGCCCGGAACCCGAGGAATCCCGGCATCTACCTCTCCTATCTCGTGCTCGGGCCCCAACAATTGCTGACGATGAACGGGCACCTGTACTATTCCGGCATCGCACTGTTCGCCTTCCTCGCTACCTTTGGGTGGTGCGTCTACAAGCGTACGCGTTCCACGGCTTATGCCGCAGCGGCCATCCTGGTCCCCCTTTTTGTTCGAGGGGCTCCTCGATCCGATCTATCAACTTCCTTCGAAGCTCCCCGGTGTGCCCGCGAGCTTCTTCGTCGGAGCTGCGCTTTTCTCGCTGCTCAATTCAGAAAAAGGCCGGAATCGCTTGTGCCTGGTGTTGTTCGGCCTCTTCGTGAGCTTCTCCGCCCTATCGCGGTTCATCGCTGCGGGATACGTGTTCGTGATCTGCGCGCCGATCTTCCTCGGCTATTTGATCGACATCTACCGCCGAGAGCAGCGGAGGGTACTCGAGACGGCCTTGTCACTCGTGGCGGTGGTTGTCCCCCTGGCTCTATGCGCCAACCTCATGCTGCGATTTACCGCGCCAAACCTCTCCTTCTACGCGCACGCCGGGTACGTAATGGGACAGGGCAGCGGGGTCGCGTTTCGCACCACCGTGGTGGAATTCGCCTTAAAGTATGTGGGGGCCACGGCTGCGGGAATCTGTAGCCTCTTGTGCATCTTCTACTTCGCGGCGAACCGGCCAGCGCGTGGAAACATGTGGTCGTTCGCGGAGACACTCTGGGCTGCCTTCGCGCACGTGTTCCTCCTCGTATTCGTCCTACAGGTGGAAGGCGACCCTCCGCAGATGGCGTACGCTCTGCCCGGAGTCCTCCTGCTCGCCGTCGCCCCCTTCGTGATCCGCTTCACGGATGCATCCGCTCCGAGGGGCGTCACCACGCGCGCGGGAGCTCCGCTGCTCGTGTTTCTGGCCACGGTGGCAGGATGGTCCTGGCACGACACACGGAACAGTCCGGCGCTAGTCTACGCGCAACCTCACGAAGAAGCAGAATACGCGTTTACCCGCCAGGTAGCCGAGCACGTCGTCGCTACGTTCCGTGGCATCTCCGGGCGGCGTCCGGCGTTCGATATGGCGTTCTTCTACTATGGCCGGTTCGTCACCGCTATGGCGTTGAAGGAGTTCGGCACATTGCTGCACTTCCGCTAGGTGTTCGAGATCCGCGAGTCCCAATGGACGGCCGGACGACCGACCGCCGCCCCGCAGGATATGCTGAATACCCTGATCGATGACGCCGAACGCGACATCGATCTCATGTACGTCATGGCCAACGGTGCGTGTCAACGATTGTGAGACAGCCGCTGCTGGCATTTACTGAGTCGTCTCGGGGGACGTGGCCAGCTCCCACGGCCTGACCCCGAGCTTGGGGTACTGCCCGTAAGTGGTGCAACTCGGGACGACCTCTGGGTCGTCCGGGGCGACGATCGTCGATCCTGGGGCATCCTGGTGAGCCGTTTTCTCGGGCGCGTTGATCCAGACCGCCTC
>CAZSNV010000501.1:0-2495 GCA_964608035.1 uncultured Gemmatimonadaceae bacterium
CGAATCCTTTTGAGAAATCTCAGCCTGAATCGCTGAACCCTGTTTCCACGCGCGAATCGCCAATTCCTTGACGATGGCGGGCTCGCCGCTGCGGCCGTCACCAGTGACGGGGCGTGCGTTCGCAGTCAGTGGCTGCACAAGTCGCAGGCTGCTCTCGCCGGCCCGATGAACCGTGATGGTCACCTGGCTTCCTCGAGCGGGCGACACGGTCACCATTTTTGGATCTGCGGCAATCCATTCGGGATCGACCTTCGATTCCTGCCCATGTGCATCCCGCCCGACAGCACGAACCTCGACGTTGATCCGATCGACGTCCTGAGTCGTGGTGAACGTCGCGGGTGAAAACCATCGGTCCCCCATGTACAAGCTTCTGGTAAGGCGCGGATCAAGCTGGAACGAGACGGCAACGTCCGCGAGTGGCCCGGACGCATCCGGCATCACGTCCGACTGCTGCGCCGCTGCCTGCTTGCGCGCGTCCTGCCGTGCCGCGCGCTGGGAATTCAGATACACCTTGCGCCGGTGCCGAGCGTCTTGTGCTTTTGAGGACGTTGGCGCGCCGATGACAGGCGCGTCCGTCTTCGATGCGGTCGTGGGCTCATCGGCGGCGTGCGCCGTGGTCGCGAGCATCAACGTCATCATGCCGGCGGCAAGTGATAAGACCATCAAGTCGTGCCTCATTGGTGTGCTCCGTAATGTGTCTCAAAAAAAGGCCCCTCCCCGAGGCAGGGGAGGGGTTGGCTATCACTGGCTCCAGGCTATGGAGTTACGACACGGCAGAAGTGACTCACCGCCCCAGCACCGGCGCTGCAGTTGTAGCCCGGGCTTCCCGGCGGAATGTTCGTCACATTCAAAAACGCCGGCACAGGTGTCGCAGACCCACCCGCACCGACCGCCGGAACATTCCTGAAACAAGTTCCCGTCGAACCCGGCGCCGGGCAGGCGACGCCCGATTGCGCAGTCAGCTGCGTCCGGCCACCCGTGTTTTCCGGTGCGGCGCCATCGATCGGCACGAATATTTGCGGACGGTCGAACGGAGCCTTCTCCAGCTTCACCCGCGGATCGGTGAGCGCAATCAGGAACTTCACCAAAGCGTTTTTCGCATCCTCGAGCGCACGCTCGCGATCTGTGCCGGCCCCCGCCGGTGGCACCGCCTCCGGCGTGATCGGATGCGTGGTGTCCGGCATTTCGTTATAGAGGAAGACCGTGTCCGGCAGCCCGTCGGCGAACGTCCCTTCCAATCTAAATGACCCTTGTCCCGGCCCGCCGCTAAACACGTGGTTGATGGCCGCCGTGAGGTCAGCGCCAGTGGTCCGCCCGAAGGCAAACGCCTGCATGTTGACGTCGGTGATATGCGGGTCGCGGTTCGAGGCGGTGGCGTTCGGGAAATCGCCGCCTCGCATATAGAAGTCGACGACTTGGCGCAGGGTCAGATAACTCCCCGTATGGAAGTACGGACCCGTCAGCTCGACGTTGCGCAACGCGGGTGCCTTGAACGCGCCGTTCCTGAGAACACGGTTCGGTACCGGCCACGTTCCTTGCGACGGAAACTGGTGGTTGCCGGCAACTCCGGACTGGTGCTGCGGGCACAGTCGCTCGTCGGACGTGGGAGGCCCCCAGCCAAAGTTCGGCGGACCGTTGCCGAAAATAGCCGGGTCATACCGCGCGCAATGGAAGTCGGCTCCGAACAGAATCTCCGGAAACTCGATGCCAGGCCCCCCATTGGGTGGCGTGATCGTATTCGGCACCATGCCCGCCATTTCGTCGATCTGCGGGTGCAGCTCGCCGGCCGGCAGGCTGTGCGTCCAGAAGCGCAGGTAGTCCGGCAGTTTCGGCAGGATCGGATCTCGTTCGAATCCGGGGTTGATCGATTGCAGCGTATGCGTCGTGCCCGGGTAGAAAGCGCCGTCGCCAGTGTGCTCGAAGCCCTGCTGGCCTGGGATCGGTTCACCCGTTAGCTCATCTTCGGCTTCGATATTGTCCGGATCGAAGTTGTTCATTGAACAGGACGCCCTCGTTTCACCGGGATTGCCGTCGCACGGCTGGTAGTTCCTGCCGCCGATGTTCTTCAGCGTCAAGGCCGCCAGAGACAGGGGCCAGCCGAACGGGTCATTGCCGCCGCGACCGACATCGTCCGGAATCGGCCGCAAACCGATGTTGTAGACGCCCTGGTCGCCGAAGGCGAAGTTGCCTGGTTGTGCGACAACCCGGTCATCCCACGGCGTGCTGGGATCATTGAAGATCGCAAAGCCGCGCGGCTCGACTTCCACCGCATCCTGCGCCGGACCCTCTCCAACTTCCTCGGCCAGGATCAGGCCCCCGACGACCATCGACTGGCCGGAGGGCTCAGGTGCCGGCAGCCGTCCGTCCGCAAATGTGGGCGGAGTCGTCGGGTCGGCAACGGTCGGAGGCGTCGGATACTCGAACTCAGCATCGTTCTTCAACAGACCGTGCGAGATGTTGATGCTGTGATCGGTCTGTTCGGGGCCGAGGTGGCA
>CAZSNV010000502.1:0-2493 GCA_964608035.1 uncultured Gemmatimonadaceae bacterium
CAGCTTGCCGGCCTCACGATAGAACGCAGGGTCGCGCGGCTGCCACGTGGCCAGTCCGTCCACGTAGCGATTGAACATGCAGAAGGCAGAGGCGATCAGGACGACATCGTGAATCTCCCGATCGGTCGCGCCGTGCTGCCGCGCGCGCTCCACGTCGGCGGCAGTCACCAGCTTGCCATCCTGCTGCACGCGCCCGGCGATCACGAGCAGGGCCTTCAGCTTGTCTGAAATGGGGGCGCCCTCAGCGTCGCGCTGCACGCGATCGACGAGCGCGTAGTGCTCCTCGGCCCCGCCCAGGTGTTCGGCGGCAATCGCCGCATGGACGCTTTGGCAATAGTGGCAATCGTTCCTGCCCGACACGAGGCGGCGATCATCTCCCGCTCGCCGCGCGTCAGCGTGCTTGGCCCTCGGAGGAGCGCCTCGGCGAACTCCCCCATCGGCTTCGCAGTGAGAGGACTGAAGTTCAGCAGCCCCCGGATCCCCGGTAGCCCGTCGAGCAGTGCGATGTGTGCCATTGGTGTCAGTCAGCGTCGGCGCCCCGGTGGGCCGTCCGACGGTGTCCCTCAGAAGCTGACCCTCGCGCCGAACTGCAGCGCGCGCGCCCCGCCCGACCCGAATACGCCACCGGCGGTGCTGACTGGCGTGCCGAATCGCGACGACGTCATGAACCCTGGGTTGGCAGGATCGTTCGAGTCGCGAACTAGAGCGTTCGCAAAGCCGGAGTAGTGTCGATGTGCTTGGACACGCGAAGGTCCAGCGAGCTGAAGGCGTCGTTCTAGAGCCTTGCGCATTAGCCGCAATTTCCTGATCGTCCGGGCACTCGAGCGCGAACTAACCACAGCCGACGAATGGTCGCCGCGGTTCCTGGAGCAGCTCCGTGAGGTGGATCGAGACACGGCAGCAGCCGTCGATGATTTGCGCGACCGCGTGATGTCGGCCCGGCGGTCCAAGGCGCCGGTAAGGCTGTGAAATTGCGGGAATGAAACGGTTCCTGATTCTGGGGTTCATGATTCTGGGTGCCCCGTCCGCAGTGCCGGCGCTGGCGCAAAGTCCGCAGGCGATCATGGACCGCGCGGTGGCGGATTTTGAAGACGGTCGCTTCGCCGACGCCGCCGCGGCGTTTGACAATCTGGCGAAGGCCGTTCCCGATCAGGCGCCCTACCTCTGGCAGTGTGGCATCGCGTTGTATTACGCCGGCCGCTACGACGACTGCCGACGCCAGTTCGAGTCGCATCGGCTGGTGAATCCAGCGGATGTGGAAAACGCCGCCTGGCATTTCCTGTGCGTCGCGCGAGCCGAGTCGCCGACGAAGGCCAGGGAGGCGCTCCTGCCGGTGGGGCCCGATGCGCGTGTGCCGATGCGCGAGGTCTACCAGATGTTCCGCGGCATGCTCACGCCGGAGGAGGTGCTCCGAGCCGCGGGATCGCAGCCGGCCGGACAGTTCTACGGGCACCTGTATCTCGGCTTGTACTTCGAGGCGCTGGGGATGAAGGAGCGCGCGCTCTCGGAGATCACGCTGGCCGCTGCCGATCGTTTTGAACCCTATGGCGGCTACATGCACATGGTGGCGCGGGTGCACTTGCGCGCGTTGACGTCCCGGTAACTCGCCACGAGCGAGTCGGCGACGTACCCGAGTCGAGTGGTCACGCCCGCAGGTCGTAACAGAGCAACCGCGGACGCCTGCCGGTCAGAAGGTCCTGGGTGTGCTGCGCGACGTACAGCAGACCACGGCTCAGCACCGGCAATCCCCACGACTCGCGCGCCGCAAACAGCCACGCCCGCGAGACCTCCCGGTATCCTTTGGGCGTCAGGTCCATCCACAGCAGATGACCGAGTTCGCCGAGACACAGGAACTGCCCATCGACCGCCAGCAACGATCCCCGATAGGTCCCGACGACCTGTTGCTGGCGCCGGCCGTCGACCTCGATCGTCTCCGTCCATTCGGGCGTTTCGCGCCACACGACTTTTCCACTGGCCGCCTCGACGCACGCGAGCGACGCGTCGGGCTCGTTCCGCCCGTCGAACCCATACAGATATCCGTCTTTGTGGATCGGCGTGTTGAAATGCAGTCCAAACTCCTGCGTCGTCCAGAGCTGTCGATATGTGAAGTCCGGCCGAATCTCGACCAGCGCGCCTCCCGTTCGATAGCTCGCCGAGACAAACACCTTGTTGTCGAAGACCACCGGGCACGATGCGTTGACCGACTCGTACGAGCGGCTGCGCCATGGAAAGGCGAAATCGACTCCACCGTTCGATGGGTCGATCGACATCAGACCGCCAGTCGGCGGATTCGAGTCGCCTCCGGCGAAAACGAACAGGCGGCGCTTTCCGTGGATCACTGCGGGCACCGGCGATGCGTAGCCCGGCCCCCAGTCCTTGCCGGCCCGCCATACTTCGGCTCCGGTTGTTTTATTGAACCCAACGACGCACGGACCGTCCGGGGCACCGACATTCGCGATTAAGAGTTGGCCTTCAATCAGGGGCGTCGACGCG
>CAZSNV010000503.1:0-2477 GCA_964608035.1 uncultured Gemmatimonadaceae bacterium
CGCGGTCGATCGCGACCACCGAGGGCTCGTTGAGCACGATGCCCTGGCCCTTCACGTAGATGAGCGTGTTGGCAGTGCCGAGGTCGACCGCGATTGCGTTGGCGGGGAAAAACCCCCCCGCCGTCAGGAATGGCCAGCGCATTTATTGATCAGGAGACGCGTGGTGCGCGTCGGAAGCCAACGGACGGACGGCGACGGACGCCGCGTAAGTTAGTGACGCCCTGTCAGTGTCGCAAGACATTGCCTTTCCACAACCTAAGACGGGTCGGTTGACGCAGTGCTGGAGGGATCCTTGAATGACGCGCGAGGAGCGGATCAGGGCACAAATATGGCAAAATGCAAAATGCAAAATGCAGAATGCAAAATGCAGAATGAACCGCCGTGGGGCTGAGTGCGCTTCCGGCCGGTGGGCGTGGTAGGTGCCGGGTCCGCCATTTTGCATTCTGCATTCTGCATTCTGCATTCTGCATTCTGCATTCTGCATTTCCACAGTTCCGCCCGCCTAACGAGATACGCCTCGTGGTGACGTGCGTCGCAGCGCCCCTGCGCGTGACGACGCAATCATCGTTCGGCATCCCTGGCCCCTGATGCATACTGCCGAGGTTCGCCGCAGTCGGGGCCCTGCGGGTCTCTCAAGGAGCGACGAAATGAAACGCAACCTCCTCATCGGCTCGTTGTTGATGGCGGCCGCGGCATTTCTCACGGACACCGCTGGCGCCCAGGATACGGTGCGCAGCGCGGGTGTGCTTGCTCGCACGCCGTCCTACTCATCCCTTATCGCCGCGCTCGCCGCGACGCCGGCGGCCACGGAAAAGGTGGGCAACCGCGCCGTGACCGCGACCGACATCCGTGTGGTCGACGCCAACACCGTCATCGGGTCGGACAACGATGAGCCGATCAAGGCCGCGCTCGAGCAGCACAAGGAGTTGATCTCCGCGCTTCGGGCCGCTGTCGCCAAGAACATGGCCTACACGGTCGCGCTTGCCGCGCATAAGGAAAAACCGGAAGCCAAGGATGTCATCGCCGTGGATATCCTGGCCGACGGCGACGTTCTGGTGTATTTCCGCAAGTAACCTCTGGTCGGCTCCGTGCCTGGCCGTGAAGCATCCGGCCGGGCCGGGGCACGGCAAAGCGCAAAGCGCAAAGCGCAAAGCGCAAAGCGCAAAGCGCAAAGCGACGGGCTAAACCTGGCGCGTCGCCACGATGACTGCCGAGAAGTCCGTCGTCGTGCACGACGAGGCGAACCCGGTTCGCTTTGCGCTCTGCGCTTTGCGCTCGCCCCCCTACCGTCCGGTGCTGCCGAAGCCACCAAGGCCGCGGGCGGTTTCGCCAATACCGTCACTCTCCGTAAGCTCCGGCGCTTCGTGACGCGCGAACACCAGCTGCGCGATGCGCTCACCGCGGCGGATCGTCACCGGCTCCGCGCCCCCATTCTGCAGGATCACTTTCAGCTCGCCGCGATAATCGGCGTCAATGGTGCCCGGTGCGTTAGGCAGCGTGATGCCGTGGCGCAGCGCGAGTCCCGATCGGGGCCGCACCTGCATCTCGAAACCCACGGGCAGCTCGAAGGCGAGACCGGTGCCTACCGCGCGTCGCTCGCCAGGGGCCAGAACGAAGTCCGGCTCCGCGGACGCCACATCGTACCCGGCGGCCGCCGCGCTCTGGCGGGACGGAAGGGGAAGGTCCGGATTGGAGGCGAGGCGAGTGAGACGGACTTCCATGACGACGCGCTGTGTCGTGAGTGCTGTTTGCTGGGCCTGGCTGCTGGGACTGGAGCTGGATGCAATCAGCAGCAAGCTCCAGTCCCAGCAACTAGCCCTGGCAAACAGCACACAACTCAGCCTAGTAGTTTCGAGGGGTCATGTAGCTCCAAACCGAAGGCCTCTGCCACGCCGGGGTACGTGACTTTCCCGTCCGCAATGTTCAGTCCCTTCAGCAACGCCGCGTTCTCGCGGAGGGCGCGCTTCCACCCCTTCCCAGCCAGCTGCATCGCGTACGGCAGCGTGGCATTGGTGAGGGCCAGGGTCGACGTGCGCGGCACGCCTCCAGGCATGTTCGCCACGCCATAGTGAATCACACCGTCGACGACGTAAGTCGGGTCCTCGTGCGTCGTCGGCCTGATCGTCTCTACGCACCCGCCCTGGTCCACGGCCACGTCCACTATGACCGAACCGGGCTTCATCCGCTTGAGGTCCTCGCGGCGCACCAGCTTGGGCGCCTTGGCGCCCGGGATGAGCACCCCACCAATCACCAGGTCCGCCGACTCGATGGCGTCGAGGATGTTGTGACGATTCGAGTGAATGAGCTGCACGTTGGCCGGCATCACATCGGACAGGTACCGGAGCCGCTCGAGCGACAAGTCGAGTATGACCACCCGGGCTCCCATCCCGGCGGCCACCTTGGCCGCGTTGATGCCGACGATCCCGCCGCCGAGAATGACGACTTTGGCCGGCGGCACGCCGGGGACCCCGCCTAAC
>CAZSNV010000504.1:0-2461 GCA_964608035.1 uncultured Gemmatimonadaceae bacterium
TCAGATAGATCACGACGATCGGGGGTACGACGCCCGCGCCGAGCAGGACGACAGCGCGCTCCGCGCGCCGGCAGACGGTGCGGGCCAGGTGCAGCCGCGCGCCCGTCTCGCTGCCACCGGCCAGGATGAAGCGGCGCAGCGCGGGCAGGTGCGCCTCGCATCCATCGATCCACCGCTCCAGCCGCGTCACATCCGCCTCGGTCACCGCGGCCTTCTCGACGCGACCGGCAATGCGATGGCGGGGATCGGCAAGGAGCGCGCCGAGCGCAAACAGATCGCGCTGAATCTGCTCCAGCATGCCGTCGGTCTCGGCGTCCAAGTCGTGGGCCCGGACGAGACCCAGCCACGCGTTCAGCTCATCGACGTCGCCGTAAGCGGCAACGCGGGGGTCGGCCTTGGACACGCGGGTACCGTCGAACAGGCCGGTCTCGCCGGCATCGCCGGTCTTCGTGTAGAGGGGAACGGGTTTGCTTTCCACGGTGATGGCCCTGCTGGCGATACGCCTCGGGACGGCAGGTGGCTCGACGAAACCTGTCCCCCAAACTGGGGAAAACAGATTCGCCCGCCTATTATGGCACCGTGCCTCGGCAACGAAAGATGCGGCCGCTCCCCGCTCCGCCGCTGCGCCAGTGGTTTCGGCGCCGGTTGCTCGCGTGGTACCGCCGGCACGGCCGCTCGTTGCCGTGGCGTGAGACCCGCGACCCGTATCGCATCCTCGTCTCGGAGATGATGCTGCAGCAGACGCAGGTTGACCGCGTGCTGCCGAAGTACCAGGAGTGGCTCGATCGCTACCCCAGCTTCGAAGCGCTCGCCGGCGCCGCCGAGGCCGATGTGGTCCGGACCTGGTACCCACTCGGCTACAACATCCGGCCCAGGCGGCTGCACTCGATCGCGCGCGAGGCGGTCAGCACGTACGGCGGCGCGCTGCCCGACGACGAAGAGACTCTGCGTTCCTTCAAGGGGATCGGGGCGTACACGGCCGGCGCGGTGCGGAGCTTCGCCTTCGGCAAGCGGGCCGCGATTCTCGACACCAATGTGGCTCGGGTCCTGTTCCGCGTGTTCGTCGGCCGCGGCGACCGGAAGAGCCACGCGATGGAGAAACATCTCTGGCGTCTCTCCTGGTCGGTCCTCCCCCACCGACACGTCTTCGATTTCAATCAGGCCCTCATGGATTTCGGGGCGATGATCTGTGCGGCGCGCAACCCCCGGTGCTCCGCCTGCCCGATGACGTCGAAATGTCTCGCCTACGCGTCGCCCGGATGGAGGACGCGCCTTCTGCCCGATGGCCCCTAATCCTCGCACCCCGGTCATCGTCGTCGCCGCGATCATCGAGCGGCGCGGGCGCTTCCTGTTGTCGCGGCGGCTCGCGGGCACCCACCTGGCAGGCGTCTGGGAGTTTCCCGGTGGGAAGTGCGAGGCCGACGAGACGCACGAAGCCTGCCTGGCCCGCGAGCTCCTGGAAGAACTCGGCGCCGATGCGGTCGTGGGCGACGAACTTCTGGTCACGGAACACGCCTATCCGGAACGCACGGTCCGGCTGCACTTCAGGCGCTGTGCGCTCGCCGGCGAACCACGGCCGATGCTCGGCCAGCAATTGCGCTGGGCGGCGCGGGAAGAGTTGTCGGCCGTTGATTTCCCCGCCGCAGACCGCGCGCTCGTCGAGTTGCTGACCGAAGGCCCAATCCCGGACGGCACTTGAATGGACGTCGCGGGGCCTCTCGGAGTTGACCCCAGCCTTCGCGCGGTCATACGGTCGCGCGCGTCGGCCGGCCGCCGAAGCTGCCTATCGTGTGGACTGTGGGGGTCGGTTTGACGGCAATCGACGAGGCTGCTACAACTTGCGCCAAGTCGTCCCGAGCCGACCGTCGCGCTCTCTTGCGGCGCGAGTACCGCAGCCGGTTTCGGCGGAACGAGCGAGTATTTGTTGGGTAGACCGAAAGCAGAAGATCAGGTTGGGAGACCAAAGCTATGCCTGAGGCGACAGTCACCGCAGCCTCTCGAACTCTGCAGGCAGCGATTCCGGTTTTCCGTGTTGCGAACGTAGCGGCTTCGATTCCATGGTACCGAGACGTCCTCGGCTTTTCTGCGGATCCATTCGGAGACCCCGCGGATCCAAGTTTTGCGATGCTTTGTCGCGACAGCGTCGAGATTGCGCTTCAGAAGGTGCGAGCGGATGTCGGAGAACCACGATCGGCGACAAGGGCCGGCGGGGGCTGGGACGCATACCTTCGAATCCGTGACGTTCGCCAGTTTTTGGAGTCGGTCCGCAGGAAGGTGCCCGATGTCGGGCCTGTCAAGACAACCGAGTACGGTTGCGAGGAATTCATCGTGATCGATCCGGATGGTCATGTGATCGTGCTCGGCGAGTGCACTTGATCGCATGGTCCGGAGAGAGGCTGCCCAACCCCTATCAGCCCTCCCCACGTCAAGTACGCAGATCTTCTCCGTCCGGTGGTGCTCG
>CAZSNV010000505.1:0-2442 GCA_964608035.1 uncultured Gemmatimonadaceae bacterium
TGACCACGCGCACAAACCGGAAGGGATAATGGCCGAGTCACGAGTCACGAGTCACGAGTCACGAGTTGGCATCGGCTACGACTCCCACCGCTTCACCCCCGGGGGTCCGCTCGTACTCGGCGGGATCCGCATTCCCAACGACTTCTCCCTCGCCGGCCATTCCGACGGTGATGCCGTCGCCCATGCCGTGACCGATGCGCTGCTCGGCGCCGCCGCGCTCGGGGACATCGGCGAAATGTTTCCCGACACCGATCCCGGCCTTCGCGGCGCCGATTCGATGGAGATGCTGCGGGCGGCTGTGGCCCGGACGCGCAAAGCGGGGTACGCAGTGGTGAACGCCGACGTGGTGATCATCGCCGAAACGCCGAAGATCGGTCCGTATCGCAAGGCGATGGGTGTTGAGCTGGCCGAGGCACTGGGCGTAGCGCCAACCGACGTGAATGTGAAAGGAAAGACCAACGAAGGGATGGGTTGGGTTGGACGCGGCGAAGGCCTCGCCTGCCTTGCGACGGTCTCCGTCAGGCGGCGGAGCGACGCGTCGTGAATCTGCAGTCGATCATCGACTGGCTGCTCACGCTCCCGCCCTCGACGCTTCTTCCCGTGATGGCGCTGCTGGCCGCCGCGGAGAACGTCTTTCCGCCCATTCCCGCCGACGTGCTCATCGCGTTAGGCGCGTTCCTCGCCGCCCGGTCCGACGCTTCACCGATACCGGCCTTCCTTACCGTGCTGTTCGGCAATGTCGCAGGTGCCATGGCGATGTACGCCGTCGGCCGCAAGTACGGGGCGACATGGACCGAGAAGCGGTTTCACCTCAAGCACAAGGAATCCGCGGATGACGCGCTGAGCAGGATGTATGACCGCTACGGCCTGTTCGCGCTGGCGATCGGGCGGTTCATACCGGGAGTACGAGCCATTGTCGCGCCCTTCGCCGGTGCGCTGCGGGCCTCCTTCTTCGGTACGTTGGCCGCCATCACGCTTGCGTCAGGCGCGTGGTACGGATTGATCACGTGGCTGGCGTTTCGTGCCGGCTCCAACTGGGAAGAGCTGGTGAAGACCGTGGGCCGGATGGGGACGATCACCGCGGTCGTCGCCGTCGTGCTCATCGCCGGGATGGGCTTCCTCTGGTATCGACACCGGAAGAAGAAACCGTGATCAGCACCGTACTGCCTGACGAGATCGTGCGTGACTTCCTCGTCGAGCGGTTCGACGATTTCCTGTCGCTGGAACATGGAAGCGCCGACCGGACTCGTGAGGCGTACCAGCGAGATGTCCTGCGGCTGGCCACGTACGCCGTGAGTCGCTCGGCCCGTCGGCCCCAGGAACTCACGCCGGCTCACCTTCGCGATTTCGTCTATCACCTGAAGGACGTCGGACTGGCTCCGTCGTCCATCCGGCGCACGATCGCCGGGCTTCGCACCTGGTTCGGGTTTCTCGTCGCGGAAGGCGTGATCCCCGGCGACCCAAGCGACCGCCTGGAGCTGCCCAAACGTTGGCAGACGCTGCCCGAGGTGCTCTCGGCCGACGAGGTGACCAAGCTCCTGGCGGCGCCATCGCAGGACGACGCGATGTACTACCGCGACCGCGCCATGCTCGAGCTGGCGTATGGCGCGGGACTCAGGGTGTCGGAGTGGACTTCAGTAACGGTTCGCGACGTCCATCTCGACGAGAGCCTGGTGCGCGTTCGCGGGAAAGGAGGCAAGGAACGACTGGTCCCTTTTGGTCGCTCAGCGGCCGCCGCAATCGCCATTTATCTCCGTGAATTGCGTCCGCGACTCGAGCGGGGAGGCGGGAAGGGAAGACTTTTCCTGAACGCGCGGGGCGAGCCGCTTTCTCGAATGGGCGCGTGGACCATTCTCAGGAAATACGTCCGACGGTCAGGTCTCGAGAAGACGGTCACTCCGCATACGCTCCGGCATTCGTTCGCGACGCACTTGCTGGAAGGCGGCGCTGACCTGCGGGCTGTCCAGGAAATGCTGGGCCACGCCGATGTATCAACTACGCAGGTCTACACGCATGTGGATCGCGAGTATCTTCGGAGTGTCCACAAGCAGTATCACCCCCGAGGCTGACTGACAGCTGCGTGCTGATTGCTGCTTACTACATGCCGCCTGCTGGAGCTGACCCAGCACCAGCACCAGCACGCAGTGGCAGCAGCAGTAAGCAGCAATCAGCACGCAGCCGATCTCTTATGATTCTCGTCCTCGACAATTACGACTCGTTCACGTTCAACCTGGTCCAGTATCTGGGCGAGTTCGGTCTCGACGTCCAAGTCAGGCGCAACGACGCCATCACCGTCGATGACGTCGGCGCCATGACACCCGAAGCCGTCGTGATTTCACCAGGCCCCTGCACCCCCGCGGAAGCAGGGATCTCCGTTCCACTCGTCAGGCGGTGGGGAAGCACGATCCCCATTCTCGGCGTCTGTCTCGGTCATCAGGCGAT
>CAZSNV010000506.1:0-2441 GCA_964608035.1 uncultured Gemmatimonadaceae bacterium
GCCACGACGCCAACTACGTTGGCGTCGAACTCAGATATGCGTGGTGAGGCTCTGTGGAAGGGTGACCCCAGACTGTGACCCAGATGCAAATTGGCATTGATAGCTTCGCTGCGGCCTACGACGATGCCAGCCTGGCGGTCAGCGCCTCGGACCGCCTTCGCAATCTGGTCGAGCAGATCGCACACGCCGATCAGGTAGGGCTGGACGCGTTTGGCATCGGCGAGCACCACCGCCGGGAATATCTCGATTCCTCGGCGGCCGTGATTCTCGGCGCGGCGGCGTCCCGAACGCGCCGCATCCGCCTCACGAGCGCCGTCACCGTGCTGAGCGCGGCCGATCCGGTCCGGGTGTTTCAGGATTTCGCGACCCTCGATCTGCTCTCGCAGGGCCGGGCCGAGATGGTGGTTGGCCGCGGCTCGTTCATTGATGCGTTTCCGCTGTTCGGCCTGCGGCTGGAAGACTACGACTCGCTGTTTGCGGAGAAGCTCAATCTGCTGCTGACGATCCGTGACAACGAGCACGTCCACTGGTCCGGCAAGCATCGCGCGGCCCTGACCGGGCAGGGTGTGTACCCGAGGCCTGTGCAGAATCCGTTGCCGATCTGGCTGGGCGTGGGCGGGACGCCGCAATCGTTCGCGCGTGCCGGCGCGCTGGGGCTGCCGTTGATGGTCGCGATCATCGGCGGGGAGCCACGGCGCTTCCGGCCGCTCGTCGATCTCTACCGGGAAGCCGGCCTGCGTGCCGGGCATTCAGCCGATCGGCTGACGGTCGGCGTCCATGCGCTCGGCTATGTCGCCGCGACGGCGCAAGCGGCCGCCGACGACTTCTATCCGGGCTACGCTCGCGCCGTCGCCGATGTCGGGAAGGAGCGCGGATGGGCACCACCGACCCGTGCGGGCTTCAACGCGCAGCTGGGACCCGATGGCGCACTGCTGATTGGCAGCGCCGCTGAGGTGACGGAAAAGATCGTTCGCTATGACGAGGTGCTCGGTGGGATCTCGCGGATCAGTTTTCAAATGAACGCGTCGTCGCTGCCGCACGCCAAGCTCATGACCGCGATTGAAGCGATCGGCACACGCGTCGCGTCTGCGGTGCGGGAAAGAAAGAGTCCAAATGCTTGATCACATTATTCTGACCGTGAGCGACGTCGAGCGCTCGCTGAAGTTCTATACGGCAGCGCTCAAGCCTTTGAAGGTCAAAATGTTCATGCCCTACAAAGGCGCGGACGGACATCCAGATCTCTGGGGCTTTGGTGATGGCCGAAAAGCATTTTTCTGGCTGAAACAGGGTAAGCCTGATCCAGCCTCAATCCACTGGGGCTTCGTCGCAGAAAACAATAAAGCGGTCGATGCCTTCTACAAGGCTGCAATTGCCGCGGGCGCAAAGGACAATATCTCGCCTCGCGCGCGTCTGGAATATTATCCCGGCTATTACGCTGCGGACGTGCGTGATCCAGATGGCTACACGTTCGAAGTGGTTCACAAGAGCTAGTTTTGTCGTCGCCGCCCGCCGAGCGAGATGTGCGCCGCACACGCAGTTGTGTGCCCGCAACCAACCGACGCAATAAACCAACACGCGCCGCTCGCCCGCGGCTCTCCGCTAAGTCAGTCGCGCGCCTCGGGATCCAGCCCAGATCGAACGACGGACTGAGGTGGCGCCAGCCTTGCCTGGAGTTCCGTGGAGGTGGGTGATGCCAGAGGCGAAAGCGCTGAGGGTATGGGATGCGTCTGAATGCGTGCTGATGTTGATCGACTATCAGGACCATGTCCTCGATGTCATCTTCGCGCAGGATCGGCGAGTCATTGAGTTGAACGCCCGCACGCTGGCGAAGATGGCGGTCGCGTTCAACATTCCAGTGATCCTGAGCACGGTTGGGGTAGAGATGGGCGCGAACGGCCCGACGATCAAATCACTGCAATCCCTGCTGCCGCACGTCAAGGATATCGATCGGTCAACGATGAACGCTTGGGGCGACCCGAAGTTCGTGGCGGCGGTGAAGGCCACTGGCCGCAAGAGACTGGTGATGTGCGGCATTTCCACGTCGGCGTGCCTGACCTATCCAGTGGTGAGTGCGCTCGCTCACGGCTATGAAGTCACGTTCATTGAAGACGCCGTCGGCGACAGCTCCAAGCGACAGCATGACACGGCCGTTCTGAGACTTGCCCATGCTGGCGCGATCCCGAACACCACCGTTGGGATGATTGCCGAGTGGTTCCTCGATTGGAAGCTTCCAGTGGCCGATGCATGGCGGAAGCTTGCCCCTCAGTACTACGACGAGATCGCCGCTCTGCAACGTGCCCCCGAGTATCAGACGCCACACGGCTTTACTGCCGCGAACAAGGCGTGAGGCACACCTGTGGGAATACTCGACAAGAAGGTCGCGCTCATCACCGGCACCGGAGGAGGTCTGGGTCGCGTCGCGGCGCAGACCTTTGCGCGAG
>CAZSNV010000507.1:0-2431 GCA_964608035.1 uncultured Gemmatimonadaceae bacterium
CCCTCCTGCTGACCGGCGCGCTGATGTTTGCCGCCTGCGCGCCGGACCTCGACTTCCTGGCAGGCATCCTGGTCGGCTACCCCGACCAGTTTCACCGCGGGCCATCCCACAGCCTCCTGGCCGCGGCCATCTTCGGCGCGACGGCCGGACTGCTGGCGCGCGTCGCGGGTCTTCGGAACGCCGGTCGCGCCGGACTGGCCATGGGCCTGGCGTTCGCGAGCCACTCGATCCTGGACATGTTCACGGCTGATCCAGTCCGGTTCAACGGCGTGCCGCTCCTCTGGCCCCTCTTGGCCAAGCATGTGATGGTGCCCTGGCCCGTTTTTCTCAACATCGAGCGCGACCCCGCGGCGACAGGCTTCTTCGCGAGCCTGCTGCGGCCGCACAACGTGCATGCCATCCTGCAGGAGTGTCTGGTCATGGGTGGAGTACTGGTGCTGTGCCACGCCGGCGCCCGAATGGCGCAAGCCAGCGCCGGAGGTCAGCGAGCCGACCGTCCGACGGTCATCAGCCCGGATCGAGAGCGGGGCCTGGACTCCCCTTCGTAGGGCGCGAGGTCCACCCCAGCTCCGTGTCCATTCTGAAGGCCATCGGCCCGCCGGGCTCGCTCGGCTTCTTCGCGGTATCGATTGCCGCCGGACTGGTGATCGGGTACGTCTGGCCTAGGAAGCCCCGCGTCGGACGCGCGTGGCTCGCTGGCGTCCTCGGTCTGTATCTCGTCCTCAGTTGGCCGCCAACCGCCCAGGCACTTACCTGGGGCCTGCAGGCGCCTTCGGCGGCCGGCACCCCAGCTGTCCGCGCGCTCGATACCTTGATCGTCCTGGACGGCGACAATCGCCAAGGACGCGCCCGCGCGGCCGAACAGGCGGTGGCCGCCGCGTCGCCGCGTGCCGTCCACGTCGTAGGCAGCCCGTGGATCCTTGATGTGCTGAGCGACGCCATGCTCAGACGGGTGATTCATCACCCGGCGCCGGCGACCACGCGCGCCCAGATCGCGTGGGTACAGCAGCTTGTTACCGAAACGGAGGCCGGTCACACGGCGATCGTGGTGTCTCGCCTGCAGGCGCCGAGAGTCCTGGCACTGATGGCTAAGGCGGCTCCGGGCGTGACGCTGATTGCGTCCCCGCTCGACCACGAACCCCGGGTGGCCGGCATCTGGCGGCTGATTCCAAGTTATGGTGCGCTCTGCGCAAGCCGCGACGCGCTATATGAGCACGCGGCCCTCCGCTACTACCGCTGGCAAGGATGGATTTGATCGGCCGGCCTGACCCCCGGGACAGGCCACTAGGCGCGCTTGCGCGAGAGCTTGAAGTGACGCCGGGCAGCACCGGCCAGCGCGAACATGCCCGTGCCCAGCAGAACCATCGAGCCAGGTTCCGGAACGGCCGTGACATTGAAGTCACCTGAGGTGATCCCACTGGAGGTTCGGGCAATCTGCGCCATCAGCGTCAGCGAGTATGGATTGACACTGGCCGCACCCTTGGTCAGGTTTGCGTGGAATGAGCTGCTCGTGAGGGGCCCGCTCGTCACGCCAGACGTCAGATCCAGATTCGCATTGGAGTTACCCCCAAACAGGCCCACGGTGAGCGTTGAACCGCCCGTGGCGTTGCCGTCAACGACGCCCTGGAACGGTAGACCTGCCCCGGTAAAGCCGGTATCACTCGCGTACAACCAGGCTTCACCGATTCCACTCGCGCTGAAGACCAAGTCCATCTGAGGCGAGCTCGCACTGCCAATGTTGGGTTTGCTGAACGACGTGTTTCCCACGAAACTCAGACCTCCAGTCGTAGCACTGAAGGCAATAACTCCTGTCACTGACGACGTGTCACCCGCACCGCCGTCGGTAACGATCGTGTCGCCGCCGCCGGTGCATGCGGCATCGTCGCAGATGTACGCGATGAAGGCCGCGTCCGCCTTGGGCGCGTTGAACGCGACGAGAGCCAGCGCTGTCGTCCCCACGACGGCGACTCGCTTGAGGAAAGCTCTTAACATCATGCTCGATCTCCCGAACGGTCGTGTCCCGCCACGCACTCTGAATCACGGCGTCGACTCAAACCAAAGCCGCCTAGCCTGGTCGTGACAACGTTGGTTTGGAGGTTTGCAAGAAGGATGCCCGGCCTCAAAACGACGTCCCGTGGCCTTCGAACTTCAATCACACCGTGCCGGCCAGTATCGGGACTGACTTTGGGAACGCTGTTACCTAGTCACGGCGGCTCTGGCTGCTCAATGCCGGCCCGCAGTTCAGGGGCGGCCAGCCGTACAGCATTCAGGGTTCCCGGCTCTGAGCTGCGCCCAGAACCGGGAACCCTGAATCGTCAAGCGACGCCTGACTAGGACTAGGCGCGCTTGCGCAAGAGCTTGAAGCGACGCCGGGCGGCACCGGCCAGCGCGAACATGCCCGTGCCCAGCAGAACCATCGAGCCAGGTTCCG
>CAZSNV010000508.1:0-2425 GCA_964608035.1 uncultured Gemmatimonadaceae bacterium
CCCGCCCGCCCTCGACCTTGATTCCCGCGCCGCGGCGAACCGCGTTCGGGCTACTGGCGATACCGAATGATGTTGCGGGTCGCCGCGATCTCCCCCAACCGGCATTCCACCACATCTCCATCGCCGAGCAGCCGCGGGGGGACGTCGTGATCGCCCATGCCGAGGGAGCTGCCCATGGCGAAGATGTCGCCGCTCCGCAGCGTCATGGTCTGCGACGCATAGGCGACACACTCCGCCGCACTGAACACCCAATCACCGACCGGAAACCGTTGCCGTTCCTCACCATTGACGATACAGATGATCTCGGCCGCCTCAACGTCAGAGAGCTCATCGGCGGTGACGAAGATGTCGCCCATCGGGCCGAAACCATCGGGGCCCTTGTTCTGGGGCAGCGCTGGCTCCCGTACCGGCCGTTCCGGCCGCGGGAAGGCCTTTGCGGTCAAGTCGTTGATCACCGTGTACCCGGCTATCGAACATGGCGCGTCGTCGACCGAGATGTTGCGGCCCCCCTTTCCGATCATCACAGCCAGCTCGGCCTCGAAATCCACGAGCCGAATCGTGGCGGACACGTCGATCTCGTCGCGCGGACCGGTGATGGACGACGGCAGCTTGGAGAAGATGAACGGCTCGGCCGGAATCGGGACTCCTCGTTCTTCGCAGAGCGCCCGATAGTTGTATCCAAGGGCGATGACCTTCTCGGGATCGGGGACGAAGGGGAGGAGGCGCAGGTCCACGATGCTGTCGCTCACGACTCCGGCTCCATCGTCGTATGCGACCGCCTCCATGAAGAACGCGTCCAACGCCGGTAAGGATGCCAGGAGGGCCTTGGGGTTCTTCGTCGCAGCCGTGATGAGTCCCCGTAGGAAATCGGTGCGGCCGCCCCTGTCGCTGTGGCGTGTGGCAGCGATCTCGAGGTCGATGATGGACCCCTCCCTTACCGCGGCGATTCTGGGAGAGTCCGGGGCATGGAATCGAATGAGCTGCACAGAGTGCCTCCGTACCGGGGCGAAGTCATGCGTTATATATTGTACGCCGCGCGCGGGCGCCGCCCGTTCCCCTACACGCGCGTGGACCCGACACGCCAACCCGGCCCAGTCCCCCAACGCCAAGGAGGTCAGCACGTGGCCCGGCAATCCCAACTGCGCATCTACACCATCAAGTCCGGGAGGATGAAGGACTTCGTCAAGGGCTGGACCGATGGCATAGCCCCGCTGAGACGATCGTTCGGCTACCAAGTCGACGGCGCGTGGATCATGGATAAAGAGAATCGATTCGTGTGGATCGTCTCCAGCGACGGCACAGAGGATTGGGACCGGTTGTACAAGCGCTATATGACCTCCGATGGACGCAAGGCGCTCCAGCCCGATCCAGCGCAGTGGATCGAGAAGTCCGAGTCCTGGTTGATGACGCACATCGAGACTGAGGCGTGACCCTCACGACTGCGGAGCTGGTCACACCTCGCGTCGCGCGTGGATTCGGTGCGATGGCGGTTTCGCCGAACGAGCTCGCGAGCCAGGCGGCGATCGAGGTCATGGCCGGCGGCGGTTCGGCTGCGGATGGGGCGATCGCGGCAAACGCGGTACTGGGCGTCGTACTCCCAACGGCCTGCGGCCTCGGTGGGGATCTCTTCGCCATGGTGCACCGGCCCGGCCAGGACGCGCCTCAGGTCCTCAACGCGACCGGGCGCGCAGGCTCCGGAGTGCTCCGCGATGTAGCGATGCTGCGAAGGGCCGGGCAGTCCTCCTTTCCGGTCCGTGGCCCACTTCCGATCACGGTCCCCGGTTGCCTGGATGGTTGGATAGCGCTCTCGGCGTCCGCGGGTCGTCTCCCCATGGCGGCCGTCCTTGCCCCTGCAATTCGGTACGCGGAGGACGGCTATCCCGCATCTGCCGAGCTCGTTGGAATACTCACCGCAAATCGCGAGATCCTCGAGACCCAGGGACCGGCAGCCCATCTCTACCCCGACGGTGCGCCGCCAAGGGTGGGAGCGCGAGTCAGACGTCCTGACCTCGCGCGCACCATGATCTCGATCGCCGAGGGTGGGCGCGACGCGTTCTATGCCGGTGACGGGGGCAGGGGGATCGTTGAGGCCACCGAGGGGCGAATCACGGACGGCGACCTGCTCGCGAACAGCGCGGACTGGGTTGCACCGCTGCGCGCCGATCTCTTCGGCCACACAGGGTGGACCGCCCCACCGAACAGCCAGGGGTTTCTCACCCTTGCGGCGTTGTGGTTGGTCGAGCAGTTGGCACCGCCACGAGATCCACACGATCCCGCCTACCACCACCTTCTCGTGGAGGCGTATCGCGCCGTTGCATGGGAGCGCGACGCTGTCGTCACGGATCCAGACCACCTCATCATTGATCCCGCGCGGCTGTGTGACCCGGAGCGCCTTCGCCCACGCCTTGCCCGAATTCGCGGGGAC
>CAZSNV010000509.1:0-2423 GCA_964608035.1 uncultured Gemmatimonadaceae bacterium
CCGATCCATTCGTCAACATCGTGCCCTACGCGCAAAAGACGCTGCTGGGCAAGATATTCCCAGACGACATTATCAAATGGGACGCCTCCATGGGGGCGGAAGCTTATGACGCCGTGATTGATGGAATCCAGACGACTCGTCTGCGGCATCGTTCCGACGCCTACATTTACACCAGCACCGACAAGCTCGACCTCGGTGAGTCGGACGGCATTTACCCCGCCGAGCCGACGACCATGCGATTCAACAACTATGGGATGAACGTCTCCTATCGCGCCTTCGGCAAATTTTCGACAAAGCCATACTCGTACGATTCGTCGGACCGGGTGCCCATCGACCCGCTGGAAGATTTTCCGATGGTCGGCGCCGGCTGGCCCACCGATCCACAGCCCACCGTCGACGGCGAGCAACACAAGGCCGGCTGGTGGGTCGCGGTCAGCCCGGCCTACGGGACCAGCGCGCCGATCGTCATCCGGCACTGGGAGCGGACCTACGTGGCGTGAGCCGACCGGTCGGATCTGACAATCTGAAGCGAGCAGCGCCGCCCTCCGGGGCGGCGTTTTTTGTTGCGCGTCATTTGACCAGCTCGCATTCCTTCATCAGCACGTTCATCATCAGGCCCGAACACTTCCCCCTAATCACCACGTGCTGGCCCGGCTGGAGCGCCGCGAGCTGATCGTTCTTGTCTTTGCTGAAGAAACATTGGACGGCCCGCAAACCGCCGGCTCGGTCCGCCTTCAGCGCGACGTAGGATGTGCCCAACAGGTCCTTGCCCACCCTCTCGACCACGCCTTCGATCTTGAACACACGGCCCTTCAGCGCGTCATCCCCAGCCACTTCGTTCGCGTCGTAGAACGCGACCACCTGGTCGGCCGAGTACGTCCTGTTCTCGTCCCGCCGCTGCGCGTCGGCTTCGGCGCGATTCTTCTCTGCCGCCAACACTGCCGGCGACCGCTCCACTGCCGACGCCTCCCGCCGCTCCAGCTCCAAGCGCGCCTTGTTCCACTCCCCGCTGGCGGCAACTCTCTCGGCCAACGTCCCTCCCTTCTCTTCCTTCTTCTTCTCCAGAGCTGAAACCTGTTCGCTCAGCTCCTGGTGCCAAGCCTCCTGCCGCACCGCCTCGATCGCTTCCTTTCGGGCGGCGCGCGGCGAAGGCGCGGCCGGTTGCGTGTCCGCCGGGGTTGGGGCCGGGCCGGATACTGAGTCGGCGGGCATGTCGCAGCCGAGCAGGCCAGAGAGCACCGCCAGGACCGTCACTCCGATCGCCAGCGGCACGCAGCACCCCATCATTTTGCCTACCTTCTTCTGTCGCCCACCTCGCGTCAGCGGTACACCGATCTTGCGCGAGATCTTACCCTTCGTTGACGAGAGAACTTCCGTCGCATCACGTCACCCCTTCCCTGTTTTCAAACCGCTGAATTAACCCCTGTCGCGCCGCTGGTTTATTCTTGCTAGTTCGGTATCTGTTCGGATAAGACTCTTCGGCAAAGGAGATCCGCCAATGCGCTTTCGCGTCGGGCCTTACGCCTATCGGGTGCGGGTCACGGAGGAGCCGCCGGTTGATGACGCCACGGGTGGCACGTTGCTGGGGAAGGCCGTTTTGCACGGCCGCGAGATCCTGATCTGGGCGGGCGTGGCCGCCGAGCAGCGCCTCGAGGTGCTGCTGCACGAATTGACGCACTGCTGGCTGTTCCAGTTCCCGCGGCCGGCGAACGAGGAGGAGGCCGCGTCGTTCTTCGCCGCCGTCACCGAGCAGACGATGCGCGACCTGGACGAGCAGGGCGGCGTGCCCGCGCTGGTGCGGCTGCGGCCGATGGCGCCGACGCCGGAAGATCGTGGCGCGCCGGTCCCCGCTTCGGCGCCGGACGAAGAAGCGCCCGCGGCGCTCGAAGCGCCGGCCCAGCGGGAAGTGCCGGTCACGTACCAGCACGAGGTCGAGACGCGGGCGCGGCCCAACGGCGGGCGGGCCCAGTGCGCCGGGTGCGAGTTGATCGTGGCCGACGGGTCGATCGTCACGACGCCGGCGAAGTGGGACCGGGACGCAAGGGGGCTGACGGTGGAGCGGGCGCTCTATTGTGCCCATTGCGACAAGGTGCAGGCCTGGACCGAGGGGACCGACCTGTACGGCCGTCCGAACGGCGCGATCGTCAGCGGGCCGCGGTTCATCGTCGGCGCCGAGGCGGAGCAGTTTCTCCGCGACCACGCGGAGGCGACGGGGATGATTGTGGTGTGAGGCCACGTACAATCCAGCCATGAAACTCCCCGACGATCTTCAACGGGCGTCCGATCTAGTACGCGGGGCGACGCACATCATCGCGGCGCGTCTGGCGACCGACGGCGGGCTGGACGATCCGAGCGTCGGAATCAGGCTCGCCTCTTCGGTCGAGTCCATGCACCGCGCCCGGCACGATATCGACATGGCCGCC
>CAZSNV010000510.1:0-2418 GCA_964608035.1 uncultured Gemmatimonadaceae bacterium
CGTGAACGCCGGTTCGCCGGCCAGCATCTCGTACAGCACGCAGCCTAACGCATAGACGTCGCTGCGGGCGGTGATCTCGCGCTCTCCCATGGCCTGCTCGGGGCTCATGTAGTGTGGGGTGCCGAGGCTCATGCCGGTCTCGGTCATCCGCGACCCACCTTCCGAGCGGCTGACGGCCAACGCGATGCCGAAGTCCGCCACCACCGCCCGCCCGTCGTGGAGCAGGATGTTCTCCGGCTTGATGTCCCGGTGCACGACGCCGTGTCGATGCGCATAGTCCAGCGCGTCGGCCACCTCCCGCGCGATGCGCACCGCGTCTTCGACTGGCAGCTGCTTGTCGCGATTGAGACGATCGCGGAGCGATTCTCCCTCGACGTACGGCATCACGTAAAACACGGTGCCGTCCACTTCGCCCGAGTCGAACAGCGGCAGGATGTGCGGATGCTGCAGGTTCGCCGTCGTCTTGATCTCGTGCAGGAACCGCTCGGCACCGATGACCGCGGCCAACTCGGAGCGAAGGACCTTGAGTGCGACGCGCCGTTCATGGCGCGCGTCATGGGCCAGGTACACGGTGGCCATTCCACCGGCGCCGAGTTCACGTTCGACGCGATAGCGCCCCGACAATGAGGTGGTAAGGCGGGCGAGATCGGTAGCCATGGCGGGTAGCATACGGCATCATCAGGGCTGGCCGCCAGCAGCGGCTATCATGAAGCTCCACGCGCAACGCGCCCGTTCGAATTGACACATGCGGACCATCTCCCTCGTGCTCTTCTGCTTGGTCATCACGGCTGTTCATGGGGATGCCCAATCAGAGTCTGACGCAAACGCGATCCGGCGTCTTCGCGCATCGTCGAACGCGGCGATCGCCCGCCACGATACGGGGGGCGTGGGTACGATCCTCGCCGAAGATGTTGTTGTGGTCACCTCCAATTCAGTGCACGCCATCGGTCGGGCGACGAACGTTCAGCGCTTTGCCGATCAGTTCCGAACACGACCGGACGTTGTGTATGAACGCACGCCGGACGAGGTTCGCGTCTTCGTGCCCTGGGCCATGGCGTCGGAACGCGGGCGCTGGACCGACTCGGACGGAAAGATCAGGATTGGCGGGAGCTATTTCGCCAAGTGGCGGCGCGTGAACGGGCGTTGGCTCGTGGAGAGCGAGACCTATGTGCCGGAGACGTGTACCGGGGGCGCGTACTGTCGGACCGTTCCCTAAAGAGAGTTGAACGCAAAGCCGCAAAGCCCCCTCCCCCATCGCAGCATTGCGGCCTGCCCCAAACCGGTTCCCCGGTTCGGTTCCCTCAGGCAGATTCCGAGTCCGCGCTTATGGAGTGTTCATGCGGAGTGCTTCACTGACAATTGGACTGGGCGCCGTTCTCATCCTGGGTGGCCCGGCTTTCCTTCATGCACAGGGTCGCGGTGGTGGACCAGAAACCACGATCGCGCCTGGCCAGCAATGTCCCGCGGGCATGACCGAGATCCGTCCGCTGCGCTGCATGGCGCCGCAAATACCAGCGCCAAGTATCCTCGATTATCGGCCGCGCTCAACGCTGGTGACCGCGGAGCATGTGGTGCCGCGCGCGAAGTACCCGGCCATCGATTTTCATGGTCATCCGCAGAACCTGCTCAACTCCGCCGAAGGGCTGGCCACGTTGAAAGCGGCGATGGACAGCCTGAATCTCGGCCTCATGATCGCCGCCGAAAACCAGAGCGGTGAGCGGTTGACGCGCACGCTTGCCCTGGTGAATGCCTCGCCGCTCAAGGGTCGCGTCGCGGTGTTCACGGGCCTCGATCTCCAGAACGTCGGTCCCGGCTGGAAGGAGCGCGCCGTTTCGCGCCTGGAAGCCGACATCAAGGCCGGCGCCGTTGGCGTGGGAGAGATCGGGAAGGGCTTTGGCCAGACAACGCGCAAAGCCGACGGTTCACGGCTGCGTATGGACGACCCGGAGCTCGATCCCATCTGGGAGGCGGCGGCGCGACTTGGCGTGCCGGTCTTCATCCACACCGGTGATCCGGCGGAATTTTACCAGCCGATGGACAATCAGAACGAGCGCTGGCTCGAGCTGGCGCTCTTTCCGGGACGGCGCATTGCCGAGGATCAGGTTCCCCGGTTCGATTCGCTGATGGCGGAGCGGGACAACCTGTTCCGGCGCCACCCGAAGACGATATTCGTCGCCGCGCACATGGGATGGCAGGCCAACGACCTGGCCACACTCGGGAAACTGCTGGATCTGCCTAACGTGTACACCGAGGTTGGCGCCGTGCTGTACGACATCGGACGGCAGCCTCGCGCGGCACGCGACTTCTTCATCAAGTACCAGGACCGGATCCTGTTCGGGAAGGACTCCTTCCAGCCCGACGAGTATCCGTACTACTGGCGCGTGTTCGAGACGCGCGACGACTACTTCGATTACTACC
>CAZSNV010000511.1:0-2413 GCA_964608035.1 uncultured Gemmatimonadaceae bacterium
GGCGACGATCACCCTCGCCGAGGACGAGCCGCCGGTCGCCGCGGTGACGCTGGCCGACCTGCGCCCGTCGACCCGCTACCGCGTGATCCTGGCCGCGGGCGCCACGGACATCTTCGCGCAGACGCTGAGCGCGGACGCGACGTACGAGTTCGCCACCCCGGCTTATCATCCCTCGGTCCGACCGGCCTTCGTGGGCTCCGTGATGGCCACGGGCGCGCCGCGGGCGCTGAGCTTCGAGGCGGTGAACGTGGAGCACGCGACGCTGCGCATCGATCGGCTCGCGCCGACGCAGGTGGCTGACGTGCTGCGCGCGCGGGGGCCGCCATCAACCCGCATGCGAGGAGCGCGATCGCTAGGGCCCGACCTCTAGAACAAGGCCACTGTCCGTGCCGTCGACGATGAGTCGCCAACAGCTACCCTCGAACGCGATCGGTTTCCAGCCGGCTGCGAACGCCACCTGATCGCCCCACGGAGTCAGCGCCGACTGGGGATCAGCGGAGGAGCTGTACTGGACCCAGGTTGCGGGAGCGGTCGTGCCGATCTGCGTGAACTGGAGGCTGGCGATTTCGCCGAAGACGGCGCCGCGTCGGAGGACCAGGAACGAGCCATCACCCGAGCGCGTGAACGTGTCGCCCACGATCCCGATCTTGCCATCGACGGTGATCACGCCGGAAGCATCGCGGGTGGTCGTCGGCTTACAGCCGTGAGACGTCGCATCCGTGTTAGCGCGTGACGCGGTCAACGGCGTCGGGCCGAGGATCTGCCAGAACTGCACGCGTTCTGAAGGCAGCAGCGTGTCGAGCGCTCCGCCTGTCGAGTGGACAACTCCATCTCGGATGTAGACCAAGTGCGTTCCGACCACACCGACGCCGCGTACGTTGGTCGCTGGCAGGTCAGCGCGCAATCTCTGCTGTAGATCGATGAAGGCGATGAAGTCCGGCCCAAACTCGTTCGGGTCGCCATCGCCCTTCGCAAGCACCCAGACGCAGCAGCCATCGGCGGCGATCGCGAGGCGGCCCCAGGCATTGGCTGTCGCCCTTCTGTCGTTGCCCCAATCGGAATCCTCGACGACCGCACCCGTCTTCAGGTCGAGGCCGACGACGCGCAGCTCGCGAGTGACGCCGAGGAAGCGCGACCCGCCAACGATTCCGACCGCACGCAAGGTCGCAGGCACAGCGTATGTTCGCGCGACTCGCCAGCCCGTATCGATCACGCGAAGGCCGTCTCTACACAGCACGAAGACTGCGGCTCTGGAACCCACATGCACCGAACCAATGCCGCAATCGGGAAGCTCGACCTCTGCGAGGGTTGTTCCATCACGAGCGTCGTGCGCGCTCATCCAGTAGCGGGACGCACCCGGTGCATTCGCATCGCCGGGCCGAAGCACTTTGTAGTGCATGACGAAGGCAAGTTGGCTCTCGCCGCTCACTGCCAGGGCGGGGATGTCACCAGGTGCTTTGGTGAGTTGGCGGTCCACGATGGGTGCGCGCCATCGCTCCCGCAACGTGCCGAGGTCGTAACTCACAAGGTGCGATGCTCCCGCGTCATCGCAGATCAACAGCAGCTGCCCACCCACCGAGTCGAGCGCGGCCTGCGGGGATCCCGAGATGTCGATGCGCCCACGGTGGGCACCATTGGTGGCGCTCAAGAGAAAGGCAACTCCATGACTTCCCTGGTCGGCGAGCGCGACGAATACCGGACCCGTCGGCACACTCTCCAATGTCTGCGCCTGGCAACCTGACGGCGCGCTTCGTGAGACCACCTGGCCGGAGGCGAGCGGGACGGCCGCCCCCACCGTTAGTCCGAATAGAGCCCCGGCTGTAGCTGCCAGCAAGCGCCGGCGGCCCACCCGCTTCAAATCAAACGGCCAGGCTGTTTCCGCGCGGCTATCGCGCGGATCATCGAGTTCCTCAATCGTCAATGGTCATCCGCCCGAACCAACTACAAGATTCAGGCGGAATCGTTCCCTCGAACTAGCCGTTCGTCAGATCAGAAAGCCGGTTCACGACCGGCAACGTCGTCCAGCGCAGGACGTGTGAGCGGATCGGCCACAGCGTGGTTGCCGGCGTCACAGAGGACTGTCGTGTGACGATCGCGACCAGGTCGTCGACCTGCACAGCGACGCTCGTGAGCTTTCCATCTGGATGCTTCCCGTCCGGCTCGCCGTACCCGAGTCCTACATCCAGCGGCTGGCGCGGGCGACGTACGCGTGCAAGACCGACGCGGATCCCGCCGGGCATCGCGTCAGTGAGCTCCGGCCATTGGTCCTCGGGCACCAGTTCGTGGCTTGCCGCGTGAGCCACCAGCATCGCCGTCTTGGCGAACCAACGACTGAGGATTCGACGCGTCGGCTCGGCCACGTGGTCGGGGCGCGACTTAGCGAAGACGGCCTGGCGGAAGCTGACTTCCAACC
>CAZSNV010000512.1:0-2405 GCA_964608035.1 uncultured Gemmatimonadaceae bacterium
GTATGAGGTTGGGGTTACAAAGGTCAGTATCAACTCAAAGGCGCCCAGTGCGACCGAGAACCGTGGTCGAGCAGACACGAGGTAAACTTCCGTCGGATCGAACACGTCGTCGGCTCGCAGCTGCTCGAACATCGACCGAACTATCGCGCCATGCCGTTCTCTCGCTTCGCGAAGCTCGTTCTCCGTGAAGATGTTCTCGACCTGGTCCGCTACAGTCGCGAGCTCGACATCGACCAAGCGGAACACCGCGGACACTCCACCGTGCGCACCGCCACCATGAGTGTATTGGTGCTCCTCGATAAAAATCCACTGAGCAAAAGCGCCGCGAATTGTAACGCTTCGTGAGATCTCAAATAGGTCATGCGTTACTGATGACTCCGGCTCGGACGCACCAAGGTTCAGTTCTAAGCTATCACCAGCAGAACGCAGAACGGGATCCGACAGCTCGATTGTGCGATAGTCCGCGTCCGAAAAATCGTGCTGATCGTTCCACCATCGGTCCAACGCCGCTTCGGTCAGTATGCGTAGCGGACGCATTCGCGGTCGCAGCTCCCACACACGCCCGCCGTGTGCGTGCAGTACTTCGTTGGCCGTTCCCGCGAAAATCACGCGCCCATCTGTCGCGGTCCGATAGATCCGGGTCGAGGTGACGCCGCCCGGCTCGTCGAACCAAACGAGATAAACCTCAAATGCTTGCCCGAGACGCGCAAAATCGGTAGGCGGCAGCAGGCGCTGAAAGGGAGCAGCAAGCTCTGATACCGAGCGCGCGCGCATCGCCTCGTAGAACGCGTCGGCGATGCCGTGTTGGGAAATGCCTTCGGTTTTCTCCAATACCAGCCGCAGGATTGTTGCGAGACTGCGGAGATCGGACTGGTGAGCATCATCACGCGTCGAGGAGTCAACGTCCCGCATGCTCACGTTGTACAGGAGGTCCAGGATCTTGGCGCCGCGTTCGGTAATTATTACGTTTCGCTCGTGCAGATCAGTGTGTACGAGGGCGGCATCATGGATTGCCCTGAGTCCTGAGGTGAGTGCGTCGACAATGGCGCGTGAGTGGGCGAGCGATAGCGGCTCCGTGCGTTCGTTAAGCGTTTCTCCGGGAACGTATTCCATTACGATCGATGACTGCCGCTCACCGGTCGTTGGGTGAAGCTGCTCCTCAACGGCATGCACGGTAACAACGGCCGGATGCTGCACCCGGGCAAGGGCGCGTGCCTGCTGCTCGATCATGAACGCGGGTCGATGTAAGGCGCTTGCCTTGCTAAGGAACTTCACCGCCACTGGGCGCGCCAGAACTTCATCCTCCGCGAGCCAGACCTCACCGAAGGCGCCAGAGCCGATTCGACGCTTGAAGATCAGATGCATGTGACGGGGGCGGTGAAGGACGGAGAGGCAGTAAACAGTACTGGCAGCATGCGTCTGTCAAACGATCGTCAGGATGGAATTTTCCTAGCGACTGCTTCAAACCAGAGCAAGCACCTTTTCTGGCTGTCTGAACATCTTGCTGCCGGTATCGACTGCGCAGTCGGCAGAAAGTGCCTCAGGAGGTTGGCGTGCTGCCTCCCCGGCAGTGCGCGAGGCAGCCCGCGCGCAGCACGGGTCGGTCCGGTAGCGGGTGAGCTCAGGGCCCCGAGCGCGTAGTAGTGGCACGCTTCCCTTCCGCTTGCGGCCCAGTTTATGCTGTACCGTTTCGCTCGGGAGCCACGCGCGCTCCGGGGGACATGATGACCGCGCCGACGATTTCTTCCGTTCTGGAGACATTGCCCAAGCCTCGCTTGCTCGAGCTCGGGCGGTACTTCGGGGTTCGGCTCGATGACGCGCAGACGAAGGAGCATCACATCAAGAGCCTTCAGGCGTCCGGTCAGGTGCGGCTGACGCAGGTCGTGGGCTGGATGGGGCGGGATGAGCTGCGACGCGCGTGCGAACGGCATGGTCTACAAGCGAAGGAACGCGGGCGGCCGCTGTTGGCTGCGCGGCTGCTCGAGGCGTTTGGTGTGCCGGAGAGCATTCGGCCCAAGGGGCTGTTTGGTGCCCGCCCGTTCGCGCGCCATGCGCCGCGTGAGGGGGACGTGGTTCAGGTTCGGCAGCGTCAGTATTTGGTGGAGCGCGTGGCGCCGCCTCCGGAGCCGCATCATGCGACGCGGGTCGAGCTGGTTTGCTTGGATGATGACAATCAGGCGCGGAAGCTGCAGGTGCTTTGGGAGCTGGAGCTTGGGGCGCGGGTGTTGCATCCCGGTGCGGAGGGGCTGGGGGCCGTCACGCGGCTGGATCCGCCGCGTCACTTTGCGGCCTATTTGCACGCGCTGCGCTGGAACACGGTGACCGCAACGGACGCGCGGCTGTTTCAGGCGCCGTTTCGCGCGGGGATCAAGTTTTTGAACCACCAGCTGATTCCGCTCAAGAAG
>CAZSNV010000513.1:0-2396 GCA_964608035.1 uncultured Gemmatimonadaceae bacterium
GCTCCAGTGGCTACCACTCGCGCGAGGTGACGGTCTCCTAGCGCCTGGCATCGCGACCGAGCCCGCCTTCGCGTGGGCAACGGCGACGCGGCGCGCCGCAGAGAGCTCCTGCAACGAGTGACGCCATAATGTCTCCAGGAGACCTGATGACGACAGTATCTGGAGCGGTCCGGAGGCTTGGCCCGAAGGAACTGGCCGTGCTCGAACGGATCGCGCGGTCCGGCCGTGCGGTCGTTCGTATTGACCGCGACCGCCACATGTTCGGCGATCTCGGCGCCAACAGTCTTCGATTGGTGCTCAAGGGGCTGGCGGACGGCGGGTGGCTCCGTCGACTCGAAAAGGGCGTCTACGTGGTCATAGGCCTAGGTCGAAGCGAGACGGTCAACCCCCTCGCGGTGGTCGCGGACTGGCTGGACGGTGAGCGCTATGTCATCAGTGGCTTCTTCGCCCTGGCGCACTGGAATCTGACCGGGCATCCGCCGACACGGGTCGACGTGCTCCTCGCACGGCGTCGACTCAACCTTCGCGAACAGCGGGTCGTGTACCGGTTCATCTATGTGCCAACCAATAAGCTCCCAGTGGCGCGTGAGGTGCGAGTTCCGGGCGCGCGCGCGCTCGCCCACATCGTTTCCCCAGAGCTTGCGCTGGTGGGCGTCCTTTCCGGTCGGCACGCGATCGACATCGAGACGGCGGCAGAGGCCTTCGAGCGAGGCATGCGCTTCCGCGTGCTCAGCCGCAAGGAGCTCGCTCGCGTGATGCGCACCGCTCCCCAGGCCGCAGTACGTCGACTTGGTTGGATCGCGGAGCGCAGGAACGACCCGTTGGCGAAGCCGCTCCGGGAGCTCGTCGGGCCGCAGGGATACGTGGCCCTTGATCCCAAGGCACCGAGCCTCGGAGCGCCACGCAACAGCAGATGGGCGGTGCTCGAGAACACGCGGGAACTGACGTGAGGCGCCCGACTCACGAGGAGATAACAACGTACTCGGACCGGTACGGCGTCACGGCCCCGGTCGCTTGGCGCGACTACCTTCAGCTGCGCCTGGCCGAAGCGACCTCGCGCGACGACCAACTGCGCTCTCTCTGCGTCTGGAAGGGAGCGTTCGTCATGCGCTTCGTGCTTCAGAGTTCGCGAGCTTCGGGTGACCTCGATGCGACCGTCGGCATCGACCGGGACCGCGTCGACGAGAAGCGCATCCGGCTCCGGCTCATGAAGGCTTGCGAAGATCTCGGCATTGAGATTCCGAAGGCCTACCTCGATGCGCGCGACGACTCGCTGTCGTTTGCCCCGATCTCTTGGACTGATCCGGAAGCTGGCGAGGTCCGAACATCGATCGATCTGTCGTTGCGTGAGAACTTGATACTCGATCCGCACCGGAGGGTCATGCGGTCCGGATTGGTTCCGGAGTTCGAGATCACTCACATCGACCTGAATGAGCAGGTAGCCGAGAAGATGCGGTGCTTGATACAGCGGACGAAGGTCGGAGACGGACACGATGTCTTCCTCTTCTGGCACGCGCGCGCCCAACTGGACGACGACCTGATCCGCAAGATCGTTCCGCACAAGGTCGGTGCTGCGAAAGGCCACCAGGGCGCGGCGTTCGAAAAGCTGGACGTTCGCCACCGTATCTGGGAGGAACAGCGTGGCCAGCAACTCCCTCAGGACGCACCAGCAGCAGACGAGATGCGTGATGCGTGTCGTCAGGCCATTGAGCGGTGGATTCCGTGATGCGCCCGAACGCAGCTATCACACTTCGGTGCCAGCCTCACGCAATGCTCTAGCCTCACGCGAACATGGCGAAGCGGCGCTTCTCGATCACCGTGCTCCTGCCCGCGTATGCCCGGCCGCGGAACGAGTGGCGGCGCAAGGTCCACACCGCGGTCCTGGAAGCCCAGACCCGCCGGGGCGTGGGGTATCAGGACGCGGACCGCCTCGAGCTCCGGATCTCGCTCGCTCTCGGCGACCGCACCCTCGACATCCACGAGGTGGACGAGCGCGTGAAGGACGTCGTCGATGCCCTGGGCGGGCGCATCGCCGGTCCGCGGAGCCGGCGGCGCATCGCGCCGATCGTCACGGACGAGCAGATCAAGCGGATCGTGCTCGAGCACGCGGCGCGCGCGCGTCGCGGGCGCACGCTCGGCGAGCTCGCGATCTCGCGCTACCGCCAGCGGAGGAAGGGCTGATGGCGCGGATCTCCTACAAGGAGGGCGCCTCGTCGTTCCGCAAGCTGCTGAACCACTCGCCCGAGGTCGAGAAGGCCTACTGGGGCCTCCGCGACGCACTCAACACGGGCACCGTCCCGCCGAAGCTGCGGATGTTGAGCTTCCTCGCCTGCGACATCAGCAACCACTGCCGCTACTGAACGAAGGCCCACACGTCCGCGGGCCGTGCGCTCGGG
>CAZSNV010000514.1:0-2389 GCA_964608035.1 uncultured Gemmatimonadaceae bacterium
ACGAGCGCCTCGGTGTGTGCGTAGTCGAGGCGCACGCTGCCCATCCTCAGCCGGTGCTCGAGGAAGGCGCCCACTTCCGGCTCCACGTCGCCGTCGGTGAACCGCGGGCCGCCATGCACACCGGCCACCGTGTCCTTCGTGAGGGTGCGATTCCATCCGATCGTCGGAGTGTGGGAGACGACCTCGGCGCCGTCGGCCTCGAAGACCGTCAGGCGGTAACCGAGCGATCCCAGGTCCAGCGGGGTGAGCTGGCGATTGAGGGTGAGCTGGCCTCGCTGGGTCATGGTTTCGCGTCCGCTCGACACTTCCCGCTCCCGGAACAGGTAGCTGACACTTCCCGTGGTCGCGGGATCGAACTGATAGGAGGCCGTGGGGTTCACCCGAATCCGGGTGGCCCTCTGCCGTCCGATCTCGAGGATCTCCTCTTCCAGCTCGGTCGGGGTCTGCGTCTCCGTGTAGTCGGCCCCCAGGGTGAGCGTGAGGCCGCGCGTCGGGATGTAGCGGAAGTCGAGCCCCGCCCGGATGCGGTTGGCCTCGTCGCTCAGCTCGGGATTCCTGGCGAAGATCTCGGCATCGATTTCCAGGCTCCCGAGGAGCGTGAGCGGCTCGGACTGATAGCCTGCGCTCAGCCCGGGCGTGAACCGCGTGATGAGATCCGACCGCCGGTCAGAAGTGCTGCGGAAGACGTTGTCATCGAACTCTTCCCGGACGCTGAACGAGGGAATGAGGTACCACCCGGCCTGGGCCCAGGCCGAGCCCGGGGTGAGCGTGAGGATTGCTGCTGCGATCACCATCCCGTATGCGCGCAGGCGAGACACGTGTCGGAGCCTCCCCCACGCTTCTATCACATTCCATCCGAAGACGGTCCCCAGTTTTTCGGCCCGGTGTCCTTCGGGAGGCCACGACAAAGCGGCGACGACTCAGGGCACCAGGACGATATCGCCCGGCTGCATAAAGATGTTCTCGTGTGCGCCCTCGCCCGAGATGGCCCGGTTGTAGTTGAACGGGATCGACTTCACGGAGTCACCGTCCCGGCGGAGGACCGTGATCCGCGACTTCGATGCGAACTGGTTGAGCCCGCCGGCGAGCGCCAGAACGTCGAGCACCGTCCCCCAGCTCTTCAGCTCGTACCGGCCCGGACGGACGATCTCCCCGATCACCGAGATTTTCAGGCTTCTCACGTCCGAGACGATGACCGAGACCTCAGGGGACGGCATGTGCTCCTTCAGCTTCTGGATGAGCTCAATCCGGAGCTCGGAGGTCGTGCGGCCGGCGGCTTCGAGATCGTTGAGCAGCGGCAGCGTGATCCGGCCGTCGGGTCGCACCGGCACCAGCCGGCTCAGGGGCGCATTGTTCCACACCACGATCTCGAGCAAGTCTTCCGGCCCGATCCGGTATTCACGCGGGCCGACTGCTTGACGCTGGCCATCGGTGGCTTTCGGCGCTTGCTGGGCCAGCGCCGGCCCGCTCACAGTGACTAGGAGGAGCACCAGCGCCGCACACGACCATCCGAACGCTTTCATCTGCTCTCCTCCGATCACTTCGAGCTGTCCAGATCCTGGTCGCCCGATGGACGACCGGCGCGAGGGCCCGACTCGGCGATGAGCCGGACGATGTCCAGGATCTCGGCTTCGAACTTTCCCGTGGAATTGGCCTCGCGCCAGCCGCCGCGGAAAGACCGACTGACACGGTCTTCGAACACCTGCACCCGCGGAATGACCGTGACTTCCACGCTCCGCTCCGACAGCTTCCTGACGTAGATGTTGGCCTTGGCCCGCGCCTTGGTCGTCATGGCGGCGGGTGGCCCGCTCGTCCGTGCATACTCGTGGAGGGCGTCCTCGGGCAGCGTCAGGAACGCCGTGTCGATGAAGCCGTCCGCCTTGCTGAGTGTCTTGATGTGAATGTGCTTCGACGCGAGGTGGGCGATGAACTCCGACCACACCACATCGAAGGGACGAGGGACGACCCTGTGGTTGACGACGGCTACGGGATCCTGGACCGGAGCCGATGCGCATCCGAATAGCGCGAGCACACAAAGAGCGCCGAGCGCTGTGGAGTGCAATCCTTTCATACCCATATCCCCCGCCAGTGGCTGCCTCGGTCAGCGCCCATGGCTCCGCCCGTCGGCTCTGACCCGCGGGTCACCGGCCGGAGCCGATGGCTCCGCCCTTCGAGGTGAGAACCCCTCCCCGCACGACCATATGTGCCGAGCCAGACCTCGCCGGCGGACGCTGCCGCCGGAAGCCCGACTCTATGTCGCCGCGAACTGCACTACCGCGGCGTTAGACGACCCAGCTGCTCCTTACGTAGCGGACGGGCACGTCGACCATCACCGCTTGCCCGCTGAGGAGCTGCATCAGGATCTTGATGCGGCCCTTCGCATCCGGCG
>CAZSNV010000515.1:0-2379 GCA_964608035.1 uncultured Gemmatimonadaceae bacterium
CACTTTCGGGTACCGACGGAGCCTCTTCGCCTGCGACGAATCGCTCGATCTCGTCAGCGATGTCCGGTGAGAGTTCGATGATGGATTGGTCGGTGCCTGAGACGCGCATCGTCCTCGCGTTCGAAATGCGCGACGCCACATCCATCGTGGCGGCTTCGAAGGCGGGGCGGTAGAGGAGCAACGTGGGGACACGTACGGCCGGCAGCACGTCGCGCAAGTCAGTCTCTTTGGCGGCACGGTTGAGCGCATACGCGACGGCGGGGCTCGCCCCAACGCGTAACCGGTTCGCGAACCAGCGGCGATCATCCTCGCTGTCGGCGAGGGACGGGCACACATTCCTGAGAAGGTCGTCACAGAACTCCTGCGTGCCCCACTGCTCCCGGAGCTCCGCCAGGTCCTGAAGATCGGATTCCGTTAACCCCTCGCCGCCGGTCGAGGCGTGAAAGAGCACCAGCGCCCGGGTCCGTTCCGGATATGAGGCGGCGAATAGTGCGGCCATCCCGCTCCCTTCCTCACCGCCGAGGATCACTGGACGCGACGACGCCGCGGCGTCGAGAACGGCGTGCAGGTCCTCCATCCGCGTTTCCAGCGTCGCGAACTGGCCTCCATGATCAGAGATCCCCGTCCCCCGCTTGTCGAACAGGATCAGCCGGAACGAACGGGCCAGGCGCAGGCAGAAGTCGCGCCGGCGCGGAGACTCCCAGTCGTGGACGAGATTTGAGAACCAGCCGGGAACGCACACGAGGTCGATGTCCCCATTCCCCACGACCTGATAGGCAATCGCGACGCCGCCGTTTCGCGCGTACCGGATCTCAGCGTCGGTCAAACCCTGGCCATCCAGCTCCACCGCGACATTCTGCGCGGTTTGGCAACCGCGAGTTATGCGCGGGAGAGGCGCTCTCCGGGCATTGCAATGAGCGGCCGGCTGGCCCCGCTGCGGGCCGGCTGACCGGCAGGATTGCTCCGCGGCGCCCGATCGAACTGCGGGCGGTCGTATTGCGGTCGCTCAACTCGGCTGGGTCCACGACTCGGCCCACGACCGTCGCGACGAGGCTCGCGGTAGCCGCGCATCCGCGGCTCGGGGGCCTGGCGTGAGGCGGCTCGGTCGGGCGCGAACCCGCTGATGTGTTCGACCTCGATCCGGTGCCCAAGCATGCGCTCGATATCGGCCAGTAGCGGCTGCTCCTCGTAGCTGACCAACGAGATGCTATCGCCGTCAGTGCCCGCGCGACCGGTGCGGCCGATGCGGTGGACGTAGTCGGACGCCACCGACGGCATCTCGTAATTGACGACGTGGGGGAGGGCATCAATGTCCAGTCCGCGCGCGGCGACGTCCGTCGCGACGAGGATGTCGACCTTGCCGTTCTTGAACTCGTTCAGCGCCCGTATGCGCTGGATCTGGCTCTTGTCGCCGTGGATGGCGGTGGCGTTGATGCCGTCCCGCTCGAGCTGTTCGGCCAGCCGGCTGGCGCCGTGCTTGGTCCGCGTGAACACGAGCGCCTGCTCAATTCGGCCCGATCGGATCAGTCGGCTGAGCAGCTCGCGCTTGCGGTTGCGATCGACCGGGATGACTATCTGGCGCACCAGCTCGGCAGCCGTGCCCTGCGGGGTGATCTGCACGAAGGCGGGCTGGCGCATGAAGTCGCCGGCCAGCTTGCGTACCTCGGTGGAGAACGTGGCCGAGAACATCAGCGTCTGGCGCTGGGTGGGCAGCAGCTTGATGATCCGGCGGATGTCGGGGATGAAGCCCATGTCGAGCATGCGGTCGCCCTCGTCGAGGACGAGCACTTCAACCTTGGAGAGGTCGATCGTGCGCTGCTCGACGTGATCGAGCAGCCGGCCCGGCGTGGCCACGACGATCTCGGGCGCCTGGAGCAGCTTGCGCAGCTGCGGGTCGAACGGCATGCCGCCATAGATCGCTGTTGAGCGGATGGGGCGTTGCTGGCTGTACGTGCGGACGGCTTCCTCGACCTGGAGGCAGAGCTCACGGGTCGGGGTTACGACGAGGACGCGGATGGGGCGCCGGCCGCTGGTCTGCGCATATGCCAGGTTCTCCTGGAGACGCTGAAGGATGGGCAGCACGAACGCTGCGGTCTTGCCGGTGCCCGTCTGGGCGGCGGCGAGCACGTCGCGGCCCTCGAGGACGAGCGGGATGGCTTCGCGCTGCACTGGCGTGGGCTCTGTGTAGCCCTGCTGCGCCACGGCGCGAAGAAGTTCGGGGGCTAGCCCGAGTTTGTCGAAAGACATGAGTGGATTGCTCCTGACGATGGGGCCCTCCCGCCTAGGCGGGGCCCGGTCAGGGCTTGATTAATGAGTCGGGGTCGATCGGGTGTGAACCGGGGCGCAGACCGGAGGAGCGCCCTCAACGAACACGAAGTG
>CAZSNV010000516.1:0-2376 GCA_964608035.1 uncultured Gemmatimonadaceae bacterium
TGGCCGGGTGAAGGTGCAGTTCTTCTGGGATCGCGAGGGAAAGAAGGACGAGAACAGCTCCTGCTGGGTGCGGGTGTCGTCGACGTGGGCGGGCAAGGGATGGGGTTTCATCCAGATCCCGCGGATCGGGCAGGAGGTGCTGGTGGACTTCCTGGAGGGCGACCCGGATCTGCCGATCATCGTGGGGCGCGTATACAACGCGGAGCAGGTGCCGCCGTATCCGCTGCCTGACGAGCAGAATTCGAGCGGGCTGCTGACGCGGAGCACGAAGGGCGGAACGGCGGACAACGCGAACGAGTTGCGGTTCGACGATACCAAAGGCAAGGAGCTGCTGGAGATCCACGCCGAGAAGGACGAGCAGCACGACGTGGAGAACGACCGGAACCGGACTGTGGGGAACGACGAGACCGTGAAGGTGGGCAACGACCAGAGCATCTCGGTGGAGAAGAACCGCACCCGCGCGGTGGGAGACGACGAGACGATCTCCATCGGGAAGAACCAGACCATCAAGGTGGGCGCCGATCAGGCGCTTTCCGTCGGCGCCAACCGCTCGAAGAGCGTGACGAAGAACGAGACCACGAATGTTGGGGGGAAGCGAACCGAGAACGTCAGCGAGGATGAGACCATCGAGATCGGCGGGAAGCGGACGGAATCGGTCGCGAAGAACGAGAAGGTGGAGGTCGGCGAGAAGCGAGAGGTCAAGATCGGCAAGGACGACCTGCTGAGCATCGGCAAGAAGCTCGGCATCATGGCGGGCGATCAGATCAGCATCTCCACGGGAGATGCGAGCATTACGATGAAGAAGGACGGCACGATCACAATCAAGGGTAAGAACATCACCGTTGAAGGTTCGGCGAAGATCACGGTGAAGGCGAGCGGCGACCTCGTCATGAAAGGTTCGAAGATCACGCAGAACTGAGTCCATCCGCATCCCACACCGGCAGGTCCGCGCACCGCCACCTGGAGCTCCGCGATGACCAATGATCTGATGCAATTGCCCGCCGTCCTGATTGGCGAGATCGTGTCCGTCAGCGAGACTGGCGCGCCATGTGTGCGCTGGAATGACGGAGCACCGGTCGTCGCGCTCGTAGCCTGGATGCCGGGGGCACCGCGCTGGCACGACTGCGTCGGTGCCCGCGCCATCCTGGGCTTCATCGAAGGCGATGAACATCAACCCATCGTCCTCGGCCTGCTCGACGCCCCACGCGTGGCGAGTGGACCACCGGAGACGCTGCGTCTCGAGAGCACCCGCGAACTCCTCCTCCTGTGCGGCGACGCGAAGGTGTCGCTGCGTCAGGACGGACGGATCGAGATCAGAGGGACGCACGTGGTCTCCCGCTCGAGCGGCGCGAACAAGATCAAGGGCGGGTCGGTCTTCATCAATTGATGTCGTGACGCCACTAGGCCGTCCCCCGGTCATCCCAGACATCGTCGAGGAACACTTCGACGAGCTCGACTTCCTGTGGGAAGTGCGGGAGGCCAACGTCTACACGTCCGACTGGACGCTGCGTGATCTGGCCGAGCACGAAGCCCGGGCGGAGGCGCATCTGGACGCGCTGCGCCTCGCTGAACGGCATGGCGTGGACCTCGCACAGGCCCGACTGAGCACCGGAGAGACGTCGGCCGCTACTGCGGCCGCGCTCGTGCTGTGGCTGAGCGACGACCATGAGGCCCGTCACGACGTGCTGCGTGAGTTTTGCTCCGGTGATCCACCAGTTCGTGAGGGAATCCGGATCGCTTTGCGACACCTTCCTCTCGAGGATCTCGGGGGGCCACTGCGCGACGCGATGACCGCTGAACCCGGCGTTGCGGCGGCCGCCGCCGATGTGCTCGCGTTTCATCGTGTCGATGTCCCGCCATTCGATCACCTGCTGACTACCGAAGACGCCAGCGTGCTGACACTCGCGTTAGGCGCGGCGGGACGCAGCGGTCGGCTGCGCGAAGACCAGCTCGCCGCTGCGCTGCGCCATGCCGATGCGCTCGTCCGCGTCACCGCGCTGCGAGCCGCCGCTCGGGCAGCGCTGCCGAATCTCCCCGCGATCTGCCGGGCGTCCGCGACGGCGGATCCGGTGGCTCTGGAATTCCTCGGTGCGCTGGGCGACCCTCGCGACTGCGCGCGTCTGACCGGGGCCGTGCGCGATCCCGAGCACGCTCTTGCTGCGATCGCAGCGCTTGGCGCGATGGGACAGGTCAGTACCGTTCCGCTGCTGCTGGAGTTGATGTCTGATCGCGCCCTCGGCGCGGCGGCCGTCGCGGCATACAAGCGTATCACGGGCGCGGTTGACGTCGAGGGTGAGAAGCCCTACCCGCCGCCCGCGGTCCCTGAAGGGGAAGACGAGGACGAGGCACTGCCTCCCGATCCTGCGAAGGCCAGAG
>CAZSNV010000517.1:0-2361 GCA_964608035.1 uncultured Gemmatimonadaceae bacterium
AATCTGTCGCATGGTATGGCGCTCCGACACGTGGCCTCTCGCGCGCCCCAGAGGGGACCGAGAAGCTCAGCTTCGTCACGACCATCCGTGTCGTCGTCGCTCCGAGGGCGACCGCGGCGCGCGTCAGTTCAGCGCCGCCGGCGTCCAGGACTCAAGCCCGGCTGTCATCCTTGCCCAAGTGCTCCGGAATCGGTGCCCAAGTGCGTCGGAATGGTTGCCCAAGCTCCGGAATCGATGCCCAAGTGCCACCGGAATTCGTGCCCAGGTCACGCCGGAATCCGTGGCCAAGTGCGTCCGGAATACGCACCTGACCGCTGTAAAGTCCTTCTTCTTGACAACAGGTACAGTCAAGGCACGGAACGTGTCAAGGCCAATGAGACAGCGGGGTCACGAGTTCTATGAAGAAAAGGGTGGAGGCGGCGCGGCGCCGGGGTTGGGGTTGGGGGCACCAGGGAGGTGAATGACGGGCGCCGTGCTCGGACGAGGGATTGGCGTCCAAAGCGACGCCAACGCCTCGTCCCGAGCCACGATGATTTGGTGTCCGGTGACGGGCTGCTCGCCGGGGTCGATGGGGTTGAGCACGACGCGGGAAGGCGGCCGACGAACAACGGGCGGCCCGCGAAGGAAGCGCTCGGGATGCTGGCCGAAGGCTGCGGCAAGAGCTTCTTGTCGTCGCGCTGCGACGACGTCGACTCGGCCAAAGAAGACATCGGCGGGCGTGAAGAAGTTCAGGCCCTCGTGGTGATGGGCGTCATTGTACCAGGCGAAGAAGTCGGCGCACCACCGCCGGCCGTGTCGAGGATCGCGGAAGCGACCGGGGTAGTCCGGCTGGTATTTCAGTGTGTGGAATTGCGATTCCGAGAAAGGGTTGTCATTCGAGACACGTGGGCGCGAGTAGCTGCGGTCGACACCCAGTTGTGCCAAGAGCTCAGTGAAGCCGTGGGCGGTCATCGGCGCGCCGCGATCCTGATGAACCAGCAGTCTGCCTGGCTCGATGCCGTAGCGATGGATGGCCTCGACGAACAGTTGCTTGGCGAGCGCGCTGTTCTCGCGTTCGGCCACCATCCAGGCGACGGTGTAGCGGCTGAACAAGTCGAGAATGACGTACAGGTTCAAGAACGAGCCGCGAACGAAGGTGGCGAGCTTCGAAATATCCCACGTCCAAATTTGGTTAGGCGCTGTGGCTTCGAGCCGAGGAACTGCGTGTTTTTGGCGTTCGCGGTGATCGCGCCGGTCGCGAAGCTGACCGCGCTCTTCGAGCAAGCGGTACATGGTGCGAGGCGAGCAAACGTAGCGCCCTTCGTCGAGCAGGGTGGCGTACACCTCGCGCGGCGGCTGATCGATGAAGCGCTCGGAATCGAGCAGCGCGAGCACCTCGCTCTGCTCGCGCGGCGCGAGGCTGCGGGCGTTCGGTTTTCGCGGCGCGGAAGGTGGCCGCTGTCTCGGATGCAGCCGTCGATATGCGGTCGCACGCGACAGCCCCGCGGCTTCGCACGCCCGATTCATCGGGACCTCCGGGGCGCGCTGTTGGATGACCTCGATGAGTCGTCCTCGGTGGCTTCCTCGATTCTCGGCAGCGCAATCCCGAGAATCTCGTGTGCTTTTAACTGGATTTCGATGAGCCCTTTCGAGATGCGAAGTTCCTTCTCGAGCCTCGCCTTCTCCTTTTCGAGCTTTTCGATTCGTCGGTCCTTGTCATCCTTGGCAGGCTTCGGCCCCCTGCGTTTCGGCGCGAGGCCCGCCAGTCCCTCACGATGCAGCTGGGCACGCCAGTTCGTCAGATGCGAACTGTAGATGCCCTCGCGCCTGAGCAGCGCTCCAAGCTCCCCTCGCTCCTTGCATCGGTCGGCCTCGTGCACGATTCGCGCTTTCTCCTCGGGTGTGAACCGCCGTCGCTGTCGGCGATCGTTTTGGGGTGTGGGAACCACTTCGGTCTCTGAGTTTGGATTCGGTTTCGGCACGTTCGGAACTCCACCCGCCCTCGGGTTTCGTACATTGAATTCCAAATGCCGCTGTCTCGCCAGTCATTGGCACGGGGGGCGTCGGGGCGGCCAGGACTATCCGCCGAGCGGTTCCCCCGTCGATGCGGCTGCCCGAGAACGGGGAGCGGGTTCTCTATGCAACACAGGGATTCGAGAACTACAGGGATTCGAGAACGTACCGCACTGAGTCCTTCTCAACACGCTAAGAGCACCAGATCTACAGATCGGGCGCCGCCGTATAGACCCACCTTGAAAAAAATGCTTTGAGGTCGCGGCCGCTCGCAGCCTCGAGCGATGCGCGCAGATGCTCCGTGCGCGCTCCCCTGCCCGCGCGGTCCCTCACGTATCGTTGGATTCCCATCCAGAACGGGGTATCGCC
>CAZSNV010000518.1:0-2346 GCA_964608035.1 uncultured Gemmatimonadaceae bacterium
CCAGCCCTTCGCATCCATCTGTTGGCGCGTTTCCAGGGGCGTCAGACGGTACTCGTTGAACTGGGTGTACGAGGGCCGCCGGAGGACCTGCACCGGGCCGCCGATCAGCATCTCGCCCTGGGCGTAGAGGCGGGCGACGCCCGGATGTGCCGCGTCGGTCGTGCCGAAGCACATCTGCGCCTCGCGCGCCTTGTCGTATGAGAAGATGTCGGTCACCTGCATGATCGCCAGCACGTCGCCGGATTCGTCGGCGAGGGCGATCTCCTGACCTTCCTTGAGCGACGCCGCTTGTTCGGCGCTCACCGCCTTCGTCACGGGCATGGCCCAGATCAATCCGTCCGAGAGACGCAAGCTCTCCACGACGGTCTCGTAGTCCATGCGGCGCATGAACCCGGTCAGCGGCGATAGCGCTCCCACGCCAATCAACTCGAGATCACTCAGTTCACGTTCGTCGAGCGTGAGACTGGTGAGGTCCCTCGCGTGAGCAATGGCCGATTTCAGCGCCTCACCCTGCAGCTCGCGATTCACGAGCGAGCCACCGTGTGGAACGCTGGGTCCGGACGTCCGTGGCGATTCCGCGTGCCGCTGGGCCTCGGTGGCCTGTTCGACCACGGCGGCCACTGACTTCGCTGATCCGTGAGGCACGAAGCCTCTTTCCTCCAGCAAGGCGATCACGCGAAGGGCGCTTTCCTCGATCGATTCGGCAGCGGTATCGAGAATCAACTCCGGGTTCGCGGGCTCCTCGTACGGATCGTTCACGCCGGTGAAGTTCTGGATCTCTCCAGCCATCGCCTTCTTGTACATGCCTTTCACGTCACGCTCGAGCAGCACTTCCATCGGGGTGCGCACGTACACCTCGAGAAAGTCGCCAATCTCGGCGCGGGCATTGTCGCGCATGCGACGGTACGGCGAGATGAACGCGGTTAGCACGACGACGCCGTTCCGCGTCAGCAGCTTGGCAACGAAGGTGACGCGTTCGATGTTCTTGTCGCGATCCTCCTTCGTGAAGCCGAGGTCCCTGGTCAGGCTCTGGCGGACGACGTCTCCATCGAGCCGTTCGGCGTGGATGTGGCGCTCGCGCAATAGGTTATGGACGCGAGTTGCGACGGTCGTCTTGCCGGACCCGGAAAGGCCGGTGAACCAGACAGTTACTCCCTTGGACATTCTTGTATTCAGACGGTTCGGGGACCCGGTCGCGAGCCAATGTAACCGGTTGTATTGCATCGAGTTGTCGTTGCCGCAGCGGGGCAGCCCGCGGTGTGCCTTCGACCCGTCCCGGCCCGGCCTCGATGGCCGGAAACGTGCAACAGGACGTGCGTCAACTACCAACGGCAACGTAAACGCAATACCGTTGCCGGGTAGGGAGTGACAGCCCTGAGGTTACCGAGTCCAGGCGTGAGGCGTTGAACAACGCACACCGGACGCGAGTAGCAACATCCACGGAGAGCATGCCGCTTGTATATCGGACCTGATACGCTGATGCCCATTGCCTCCGTGTTCGCTGCGGTGGCCGGATTCGTCCTGATGTTCTGGCGCCGCCTCGTGGGCGTCGTGAAGCTCCTCGTGCACCGTTTGACCGGAAGGCCGTCGAGTCAGTAGTCTCTCGGAGCCAGCGTTAGGCGCCTGCGCTCCTCACACCCGAATCACCACGAACCTGCCGGGCACAAATCCCCGTTCACTTGTACGGGCGTTAGCTCTCGCCGCTGCCATGGCCATGGTGGCGAGCGCCCTCGAGTTGATCGTGCACCTCGTTGTCTGGCTTGCCTCGGATCGGCCCGTGTACCAGAGCAGTGACGTGGCGTGGTCCAAGCCGATGGCGAACCTGGTGTTTTTTGTGCCGGCGGCTGTGATCCTGCGAGCCCTTCCCCCGAGGGCATTCCTCTTCTGCCTTGCCTTTCCCGCGGCCGCGGCTCCGCTGCTGCTTCTCCGTCCCGGCAGTCCGCTGCCGCTGCTCATTCTCGCTGCCGGGATCGCGACGCAGGCGTCGCGCCTCCTGATTCCCGCGGCGCGTCAGGCGGTCGTCATCCGCGCCGGGACGGTGCTGGCGGTTCTGTACGTAGTCACAGCCGGGACGCTGGAGGTCACGAAAGTCTATCGCGAACGCGCGTCGCCAGGAGTTGCGGCGCAGGCCGGGGCGCCTAACGTCCTGCTGATCATTCTGGACACGGTGCGAGGCGCGAGTCTCTCGTTGCTGGGAGGCCGGGCCAGCACGCCCCACCTCGACACGCTCGCCGCGAACGGGATCCTCTTTGAGCGCGCGATCAGCCCGGCGCCGTGGACCTTGCCTGCGCACGCCTCGCTGTTCACCGGACTGTGGCCGCACGAGCACGGCGCCGATTGGCGGGC
>CAZSNV010000519.1:0-2338 GCA_964608035.1 uncultured Gemmatimonadaceae bacterium
GGAAGATCCGGAAACGGTGCCGCGCGAACGCCGGGGGTTCGAGGTGGGTGACTCTCCGGCCGCGGCGGCACTCGGTCGGGGAGGGCGTGGTGGCGGTCGCGGAGGCCGTGGCGGGGCAAGCGGCTGGCCGGCGTGCACGGCGCCGCTGAGGAGTGGGGCTGCGTATAACAGATAGCGCAAAGTGCAAAGCGAGCGCTTCCTTCGCCGAGTCACGAGTCACGAGTCCCGAGTCACCAGTCACGAAAACTTGATCAACCTTTTCGACTACGAACGGGAGGCTGAGCGCCGGATTCCGCCGGCGCATTGGGGCTATATCGCGGGCGGGGCGAACGATGAAGTGACGCTGAGCGCCAATCGCGCGGCGTTCGACCGCATCCTCATCCGCTACCGCACCATGGTCGATGTGACGTCGAGAGACCTGCGGACCTCGGTCCTCGGCGCCCCCGTCTCGATGCCCGTACTGGTGGCTCCGACCGCCATGCAGAAGCTCGCCCACCCAGAGGGCGAATGCGCGACGGCACGCGCGACGCGAGCGTCCGGCACACTGATGATCACGAGCACGACGGCAACCACGCGCCTGGCCGAGGTGATCGAGTCCTCACCGGGTCCAATGTGGTTCCAGCTGTATCTCTACCGGGACCGGGACACGACAAGAGCCCTGATCGAGCAGGCCGTGCGATCCGGCTATTCGGGCGTGGTGCTGACGGTCGACGCGCCACTGTTGGGACGTCGCGAGCGCGACATTCGCCTGGGTTTCTCGCTTCCTCCGCACCTGACGATCTCGAACGCGGCGGATGCCGGCATGGAAGTCGTGCCTGACGCCAGTGCGGACGCTTCGGGCCTCATGCTGCATTTCCGTTCGCTGCATGACGCGGCCGTCACGCCCGACGATATCGCGTGGGTGCGGGACGTGAGCGGCCTTCCGGTGGTGGTGAAGGGCATCGTGCGTGGCGATGACGCCGTGCGCGCGGTCGAACACGGTGCGCAAGGCATCGTGGTGTCGAACCACGGCGGGCGGCAGTTGGACACGTCGATTCCGTCCATCATGGCATTGCCCGAAGTCGTCGAGGCAGTGGCCGGCCGCGCGGAGGTGTACGTCGATGGGGGAATCCGGCGGGGCACCGATGTCATCAAGGCTATCGCGTTGGGCGCACGTGCGGTGTTGATCGGCCGGCCGGTGCTGTGGGGTCTCGCGGTCGATGGCGAGTCGGGCGTCAGCGCCGTGCTGGAGCTGCTACGCCAGGAGATCGACCTGGCGATGGGGCTATCAGGTGCGCGGAATGTTTCGGAGCTGACGCGGGACCTGGTCGTTGTCTCGTGACTCGCGCGGCGTGAACTGGTGAATCGTGAATCGTGAATCGTGAATCGTGAATCGTGACTCCGCACATCGATGTTTCTCCTGATCCCGGAGCTCTGACCTCTGGCCTCTGACTCAACTCCCCTCTGGGTCCCATCGCCTGAGGCGGTGGCGCCGTCGCACATGCGCCGTTTCTCCGAGCACGTCGCGAGATCCGGTGGGGTGAACGCGCTGAGCGGTGGGGGAGTCGACTACGATCGACTCTACCAGTGGTCGGTCGACCACCCGGAGAGATTCTGGCCGGAGATCTGGCGCTACTGCGGTGTCACCGCCGACGAACGAGTCGGGCGCGATCCGTGGGACGAGGTGGTGATTGGACTGAACCGGATGGCGCCACCCGATCAGATCCTGGGGCCGCGGTGGTTCACTGGCGCCCGCCTCAACTTCGCCGAGAACCTCCTGCGGTTCTCCGATGAGCAGGAAGCGCTCGTTTCGTGGAATGAATCGGGCCGGCGGTCGGCGCTGACGTATGCGCAGCTCAACACCGCTGTAGCCGGCGTCGCCGCAGCACTGAAAGCCCATGGCGTTGTTCCGGGAGACCGGGTTGCAGGCTTTCTGCCTAACATCCCCGAAACGGTCATCGCCATGCTGGCGACGGCGAGCCTGGGGGCCATCTGGTCCTCGTGTTCGCCCGACTTCGGCGTGAAGGGTGTGCTGGACCGATTCGGCCAGATCGCGCCGCGCGTGCTGTTCACGGCCGACGGGTATCGTTATGCGGGGAAGGAAATCGATTCGCTGACGCGCGTACGGGAGATTGTCGACCAGATTCCGTCCATCGAATCTGTGGTCGTGGTGCCCTACCTCCACAGCGATCCCTCAGTGACGGGTTTGCGAAGCGCGACGATGTGGTCCGAGGTGTTGAGAGGCGGAAGGCTGAAGGCTGAAGGCCAGACGGAGGCAAGCGATTCCCGATTCCCGATTCCCGATTCCCAAGGCTTCGCGTTCGACCACCCGCTGTACATCATGTACTCGTCAGGCACC
>CAZSNV010000520.1:0-2322 GCA_964608035.1 uncultured Gemmatimonadaceae bacterium
CGGCGCGGTCGGACGTGTATTCACTGGCGTCGGTGTTGTACGAGATGCTCGCCGGACAACCGCCCCACAGCGGCGGGTCGGCGCAGCAGATCATCATGAAGATCATCGCCGAGCCGGTGGATACGGTGACGCGATACCGAAAAGCAGTGCCGCCTAACGTTGCGGCGGCTCTGACGAAGGCTCTGGAGAAACTCCCGGCGGACCGGTTTGCGAGCGCAAAAGAGTTTGCCGACGCGCTGGCGAACACCTCGTTCACGGCGACGGCCACCACACGTCCCTCGGCACCGACGCTCACCCAGGCGTCAGGCGGCGTGCGCCGCATCCTGCCGATGGCGGTCGGTGCGGTGACGCTGCTGGGTATCGCTGCGTGGGGATGGCTGCGTACACCGTCCGAGCCGGCGCTCCACTTCACGATTCCGCCACTCGCGGGAACGAGTTTCCTGCCAAACCCGCGCTGGCCGGCGCTTTCGCCTGACGGCCGAACGGTGGTATTCGCGGCGACGAGCGACGGCATCAGCCGGCTCTATCGTCGGCCCGTCGACGGATTCCGCGTGGAAGCGATCGAGGGATCCGAAGAGGCGACGTATCCGTTCTTTTCTCCGGATGGTGCCTGGGTCGGCTACTTCACGCAGTCGCGGCAACTGAGGAAGTTGCCCCTGGCGGGCGGGCGAGCTGTCACCATCGCCGAGATTCCGTTCTGGCGGTCGGGCGCCGTATGGCGAAAGGATGGCACCATCGTCGTGCTGAGCGACGCGCGCGGGCTCTACTCCGTGCCGGAGAATGGTGGATCACTGACGCCCATCTCCGCCTCGGATTCGGCGAGCACCGGGACTCGCTTCGAATTCCCACAGGAACTCCGCGACGGCCGCCTCCTGGCAACGCGAGCCAGCCGGAGAGCAGCCTTCGGCGGTGAGGGCGTCCTTGTCGTGATGGCTCCGGGCGATGACGAGTGGCGGCTGGTGTCGGACAGCGCATGGGGCATCTACGTGGAGCCCGGATTCATCATTTCCGGATTCTTCATTTCAAGCCCCGAGGGTGGAGCGGTAGCGACACGTTTCAACCTCGCGACCGGGCGCACCGAGGGGAAACTGCTGCCGGTCCTGGATGGGATTGGACAGAATTCGTCCGATCTGACGCTGAACGAGCGAGGAGACGTTGCGTATTTCTCGTTCTCGGGTGCGCCACCCCGGCTCCTTGTCATGGTGGATCGCACTGGTCGCGGCCGTCGCCTGCCAGTGCCGCCGGGGCTCTTCCGTCATCCGCGTCTCTCGCCGGACGGCACGCGGCTCGCCATGAACATCGCCGATGACCTGTGGGTTCTCGATCTCGGAGCGAGCGCCTGGACACGGCTGACCACCAAAGCGAGCATCACCGAGCCACAATGGTCACGCGACGGCCTGCGTCTCGCGCATACTGTCTTCGACACCTCCACCGGCTACAACCCACCGGCGCTGCGTAACGCCAGCGGCAGCGGCAGCGCGCGTATCATTGACACTGACTTTGGCGACGCATGGACGAGCGACTGGTCACCCGATGGACGTCACCTCGCGATTTACGGTGGCAAGGTCGGCATGAACGTGGCGGTCGTGGATCTCGACAGCGCGCGTACTGTGCATCCGGTCACCAACACTGCAGCAGTCGCGCGCAACGCACGCTTTTCGCCCGATGGCCGCTGGCTCGCCTATCAGTCCAATGAGACCGGGAAAATGCAGGTGTATGTGGTCTCGTATCCTGAACTCGACCAGAAGCGGCCGATCTCCACGGAAGGCGGAACCGAACCCGCCTGGCGGCCGCGCGGTGGAGATCTGTACTACCGCAACGGCGCGAGCATGATGGTCGTGAGTATCCGCACATCGCCAACGCTCGACGTGGGCGCGCCGCGCGAACTCTTCCGGGGGCCGTTCCTCGAGGACATCTATGGCGACCGGAGCTACGACGTCATGCCGGACGGGGAGCACTTCCTCATGTTCGAGGCCAATCCGGCCGCCGCGCCCGAGCTGCGCGTGATCCGCAACTGGGCCGCCGAGTTGAACGCCACGGTAGGGAAGCGTTAGGCATGGCGATCGTCGCCGAACGCCTCTCCGCGGCCTTGGCCGACCGGTATCGCATCGAGCGCGAGCTCGGGCAGGGTGGGATGGCGACCGTCTACCTCGCCTACGACCTCAAGCACGACCGGAAGGTAGCCCTCAAGGTGCTGAAGCCGGAACTCGCCGCCGTGTTAGGCGCCGACCGGTTCGTGGTCGAGATCAAGACCACGGCGAGCATGAGCCATCCGCACATCCTGCCGCTCTTCGATTCCGGGAACGCGGACGGTTTCCTGTT
>CAZSNV010000521.1:0-2315 GCA_964608035.1 uncultured Gemmatimonadaceae bacterium
CGCCTCCGCCGCCGCCGCCACGTCCCCCACGACCACCGCCAGCACCTCCCGCCGCCAACGTCCGGGCCTGCGCTGTCGGACTGCCTGACGAGTCGGCGGCGGCCCGTGACTCTGCTGGCCGCGGATTGAATCCAGGCGGGAAACCCGGCTCGTTCACCGGACCCGCCGCCTGCCCGCCGAAACCACCTCCACGTCCGCCGAACGCGATCTGCACTCCGCCCGGGCTGGCCACGAGGTTCCACTCCACGCGATTGAGTCCAGCCAGTCCAGGTCCCCGGAGGCGCGCGATGGTATCGCCCGCTGCGTTCACAATGGCGATGCGCGCCGAATCAGCGGGAGCGGCCAGGCGATACGTGATCACCGCGCCGGACGGTCCGCCACTCACGCGCCAGGCCCGATGCGCGCGCGGCTCGGACGGAGGTGGCAGCTGCCCATACTGGAGCGCGATCGCCGGCGCGAACAGGTGCGACGACTTCGCCAGCACGTCAGTGGTCATCTGCTGAAGCGGCGCCACGTCGAGAATCAGGATGCCGCGTCCGTGCGTGCCGGCGATCAGTTCCCGATCGCGCGGATGGATCTTGAGATCATAAACAGGAACGGTCGGGAGCCCGCTCCGCAGCGGGAACCATGCCCCGCCCTTGTTGAGCGACGCGTACACGCCGAGCTCCGTCCCGACGTAAATCAGGTTCGGGTTCGACGGGTCCTCGGCCACCACGTAGGAGGATCCCGGACGATCGGCGGGCAGGCCCGCGGAGATGGAACGGAAGGTCTTGCCGTAATCGTTGGAGACGAAGACGTACGGCTTGAAATCGTTGACCCGATGGTTGTCGAACGTGATGTAGACCGTGCCCGTGTCATGGTGCGATGGCGCCACCTTGCTCACATGCGTCATGGGCGGGACGCCGGCGAAACGTCCACTCAGATCGTCCCACGTCCCGCCGTCGTTCCTCGTGAGCCAGACCTTCCCATCGTCGGTGCCGACGTACAGCATTCCGGGCCGTATTGGCGATTCGTCAATGGTGACGATCGTGCCGTTCTCCTCGGCGCCGGTGGCATCGCGCGTGACGCCGCCCGACGCGTCGGTCGCCGGATTTGCATCGGCGTCGAAGCCGCTGGAGATGCGCAACCAGTCGGCATTCTGCGCCGATAGGTCGGGTGAGATCGCAACGAGGTTTTCGCCGCGCTTCACGGACTTGAACAGCTTGTTCGCGCCGACGTAGTAGACCTGCGGATTGTGGCGCGACAGGATGAACGGCGTGTTCCAGTTCCACCGGTTGGCGACCGCTGGATCCGCCATGTCGGTGCGCATGCGCTGGCGGATGTCGGCGATCTGGCGTTCCTGCTCCGGGGTCAGCGGGCGCGTGCCGTCGCCGCGGATCTGCGCGATCTGCTGCCCATACTGGTTCACGCTCACCGTGCGCGGACGGAGATTCGTGGTCTCGGCCGTTCCGAGGTTGCGGCGCGCGATGTTGCCGCCCTGGGATTCGTAGTAGACGAAGTCGGGATTGATCGGATCCTGTGCGCTCTGCAATCCGTCGGCCGCGAAGATCGCGAACCAGTCGGTCATCTGCAGCTGGCCGTTCCTGCGCCGGCTGATGCCGCAGGAGGTGCCGTTATCCTGGAGGCCACCGCAGACGCGGTAGGGCACCTGGAAGTCGTAGCTGATGCCGTAGAACTGGCCCATGGCCATGTTGTTCAATCCGTCGTACGTGCCCCCCTTGTCGTGCGTCTGGAACAATCCCGCGTCGCCACCGACAATGAAGTGATTCGGATCGTTAGGGTTGATCCACATGGCATGGTAGTCCTCGTGGATGCCGAGCATGCCGGGACGCCACGAGTAGCCGCCGTCATCGGACAGCTGGAAATCCACCGCCATGCGGTACACGCGGTTCGGATTCTTCGGATCGACTCGAATCTGCGAGAAGTAGAACGGCCGGTTGTTCGTCACGCTCATCCAGCGCCACGTGCTGCCACCGTCCGTGGACCGATAGAGTCCGCTGCGCAGCCGCTGCGGCTTTTCCCCGCGTACGCTGTCCGCCTCGACCATCGTGTAGATGATGCTCGGGTTGCTCGGCGAAATGACGACGCTGATGCGCCCCTTGGTCGTCTCGGGGAAACCGCCGCCCTTCACTTCGCGCCAGGTGGTCCCGCCATCGCCCGTCCGCCAGAGGGCCGACCCGGGTCCGCCGCTCCTGAGGAAGTGCGGACCGCGCATGCGCTCGTAACTGGACGCGAAGAGCACGTTCGGATTGCGCGGATCCATCGCCAGGTCGATGAAGCCCGCCTTGTCGCTGATGAACTTGCTCAGCGTCCAG
>CAZSNV010000522.1:0-2309 GCA_964608035.1 uncultured Gemmatimonadaceae bacterium
CCATCTGCGCCCGGGGCCGCAGCCTGCTCGTTCGCATCGTCCAGATGCACACTCGCCTGTGCCTTCGTCTGAGGGCGTGAACGCGCTCCGAAGCGAGTCAGCTCGGGTGGGACGCGCGCGCGGTGTTTATCGCGTTATCCTTCGCGGATACCGCGTGCTAGGCCGGCTCTTGGGGCAAGAGGTGTGGTGTCTTGGCGCAGGGAAAATGGCTCGGCATCATGATCGCAGTCGTCGTCTGGAACATCGGGACCGCCTTCACGCAGGCGCCCCCCTCAGCGTTGCGCGTTGAGCGTCTCCTCGAAAGACCGATCATTACGCCTCGCTTGCATCCCAGCATCGGCACGAACATTCAAGGCCCATCTCTCATCCGAGTTCCAGATTGGGTCAAGGCGCCGCTTGGCCGGTACTACCTCTATTTTGCCGACCACAAAGGTACCTACATCCGCCTCGCTTATGCTGACGACCTGCGCGGGCCCTGGCGCATTCACGCTCCAGGGAGCGTGCAGATCCGAGGGTCCTATTTCCTGACACGCCGCCCCGACGCGCCGCCAGCCGAACTGGCAAAGCTCCGCGCCACATGGGACCCGACCAACTGGTCTCACGACCTGCTGACCGAGGCTACGACTCCCCACATCGCATCTCCCGACGCGCACGTAGACGTCGCAGGCCGGCAGATCTTGATGTATTTTCACGGCTTGGAAGGGCTGGGGCGACAGGTGACGCGAGTGGCAACGTCGCCGGACGGGATTCGGTTCCGAGTTCGACCGGAGGTGCTCGGTCGGACGTACATGCGCACGTTCAAGCACCATGGCTACACGTACGCGATGGCGATGCCGGGTCAGTTCTACCGCTCCAGGGACGGTCTCGGCGGCTTTGAAGAAGGGCCGCGTCTGTTCAACGCGAACATGCGTCACGCGGCGCTATTGAAACGTGGTGACACGCTTTATGTGTTTTGGACACAAGTTGGTCACACCCCTGAGCGCATCCTGGTAAGTACCATCGAGCTCGCGAGCGATTGGATGAAATGGTCTGAGAGCGCACCTGTCGAAGTGTTGCGCCCCGAACGCGATTGGGAGGGGGCTGATGCGCCGTTGGAACGATCCCTCAGGAGCACTGCCTACGGCCACGTCAATCAGTTACGCGATCCGGCCATCTTCGAGGAGAACGGGCGAACTTTCATTTTGTACGCTGTAGCGGGGGAAAGCGGGATCGCGATTGCTGAAGTGCGATTGGACAAGTGATCGGCCGCGCCCGGCTATCCGCCGCCGGCGGACACGATCGGCAGCGGGGCGGGCTTGTAGAGCCGCTGGTAGATCCGCCCGGCGACGGCGGACGCGGCGTGGCTGTCGCCGGGCCGCACCATCGTCACGATCGCGACCTCCGGACGGTCCGCGGGCGCGTAGGACGCGAACCATCCCACCCCGGAGCAGGTGACCGTCCTCATTGCGGTAGTGGGTCAGTTTGAAACTGGACGGTGGCCGAAATCGTCGCCCTCTTGGACTTAGCCAAGCCGGAGCTTTCTTAGGTGCCTTCGTTGTTCGGTGGTGGGTGGGCCATCGAAGGCTCTGAACTCCTCGGGATGTTCCAGCACCGAAAAAACAAGGGCGAGGGCCGCAATCCGAATGGCCTTGTATTCCTTGGATCGTGGGTCATACCCGTCGGCTATGGCCTTTAGGATCTCCGTTTGGCGGTCCAACAGGCGGACGTCGGGCACCTTCTTCTTTACGGCCATGGCCGCAGTTTACCTGTTGCTGCCAAACTGACCCACTACCCTCATTGCGGATGCTCTTGCGGGGTGGAGGACGATAACGCCAATGGGCCACCCTGCGGTCAATCTCGACGACCTCAGTTCCGACGAGCAGCTGGACTTGCTTGAGGAGATCTGGGAGCGCCTGATCAAGCACCCCGCGAGTGTTCCTGTGAGCGAAGCACAGCGTGCCGAGTTGGGTAGGCGCATAGACGACCTTGAGGCGGATATTCGAGCCGGCGCCCGTTGGGCGAACCCTGGGAGCAGGTTCGGGAGCGTCTCCAGCGGCGTTGATTCGCATCCTGCCGAGTCCGAACGCAGGATTACGAGGGGACCCATTGAGACCGGGACGGCCGCAGTATCGATGGATGCCGGAGCTTAGCCGCTTCCTCGGAATCGTGATCGCGATGTTCCACAGAGAACACGATCCCCCGCACTTCCATGCGTTCTATGGAGAGTACGAGATCACCGTTCGGCTCGCTGACGGACAGGTTGGCGGTCGGTTTCCGCGTCGAGCCCAGGCCCACGTTCTGGAGTGGTATAACCTCCATAGGCAGGAGCT
>CAZSNV010000523.1:0-2292 GCA_964608035.1 uncultured Gemmatimonadaceae bacterium
CGCTATTCACGTGATGGATCGCGAGGCGGACGACTACCAGATGTTCTACGCCCTGATCCGCGATGGTCATCGTTTTGTGGCTCGATGCCAGTACGATCGGTGTCTCGATGACTCGTCTGGAGATGCGAAGTTGCACGCTCGTCTGGCACGTGTCTCAGCCACGATCGATCGCGAGATTCAGCTGACCCGACGCAGAACGAGATCAAATCCCATCAGCGCTAAGATCCATCCTCCTCGCAGCGCTCGAGCAGCGACGTTGTCCGTCGCTGCTGCGACGGTCACACTCAAGCGACCGCAGCGTCGCCGAGTGCAAGACACTCATCCGCCGCACTCCCTCGCGATTAACGTCGTCCGCATCTGGGAACCAGAGCCTCCGCCTGGCGAACCCGCAGTGGAGTGGTTTCTGTACACCACCGAGCCCATCGAGACGCCAGAGCAACAGCTCGCCATCGTCGACCACTACCGGGCGCGGTGGACGATCGAAGAATATTTCAAGGCAATCAAGACTGGTTGCGACTTCGAAAAGCGACAGCTTCAGGACTACGAAGGCCTGGTTAACCTGCTGGCGACCTTTGCGCCGATCGCGTACCGCATACTGCTGATCCGCAGCGAAGCCCGCCGAACACCGGACGCGAAGGCAGTCGCCATCATCTCGCCCGATCATATCGATGTCCTGCGCGCTCGCGGCCGCCTCAAGCTCAGCGCGGATCCAACTGCACGCGAGGTGTACCTCGCGATCGCCGCACTCGGCGGTCACATCAAATACAACGGCGAGCCCGGCTGGCTGACGCTCGCAAAGGGCTACGAAAAACTCGAGACGCTGACCGAACGATGGGTCGCTGCAAAGTTACACCTACGCAGCGATCAATGATGAGAACGTACGAACTTGCAGAACGGAACGGAGAACCCCTCTTCGAGACCAGTGTATCAGAGAAGCGGCTGGCTTTGGTCGAGCCGAATTTTCGCTCCGGCTAGCGCTCGTCTAGCACTTTGCCCATAGCTCTGTCAGGATCCAGAGCTCGCTGGGTCTCGTGTTCTTGCTCGAGTAGATGAGGAAACGCATGGAAATTTCTCGAGAGCTGATCGCGTGTTTGGGTGCCGCCGCATTCGCCGCTGCATGCAGCTCGACGAGCGTTAGGAACGTGCCCGATAAAGACGGCGGCGGCACAGGCGGAGGAGCTGCTTCCGGCCGAGGAGGGGGCGGCAGCTCGGGCGCTGGAACCGGCGGCCAAGCGGGGACCGGAGGCCAAGCGGGGACCGGAGGCCAAGCAGGGACCGGAGGCCAAGCAGGAACCGGCGGCCAAGCCGGGACCGGAGGCGATGCCGGAACCGCAGGCCAAGCGGGGACCGGTGGTAGCCCCGACGGTGGTAACCCCGACGCGGCCGATCCCTGCGCACCGAATCCCTGTCTGAACGCGGGAACGTGCATGCCGCAGGGAAGCAGCTTTCGCTGTGTCTGCAAAACCGGGTTTTCCGGGACGACCTGCGCCACGAATATCGATGATTGCGCTCCGAACCCGTGTCAGGGCGGTGCGGCGTGCACCGATGGCGTCGCAGACTTCACGTGCGCGTGTACCGGAGGCCTCACCGGTAAGCGTTGCGAGCTGCGACGCTTCCAACCACTGGGCTTTCTCACGGGCGGCGACACGAGTCACTCGAATGGCGTGAGCGCGGACGGTCTGGTCGTCATCGGTTACGGCACGATCACGGATGGCTACGCCAGAGCTTACCGCTGGACGCAAGCCGGCGGCATGCAGAACCTCGGCACGGTCGCCGGTGAATCTTCGAGTTACGCCTACGGCGTGAACGGGGACGGGTCGATCGTCGTGGGCATCAGCGAAGGTCCGCCTCGCGCCTTCCGCTGGACTGCGAGCGGGATGCTGGACATCGGCTTTTTGCCGGGAGGAGACTCCTCCGTCGGCGCGGCGGTGAGCGTTGATGGATCGACGATCGTGGGTCAATCCAGAATTGGTTCGGCGATTCGTCCCGTGCGCTGGACGAGCGGGCCAGCCGCCGATCTCGGCCTGCTCTCGGGGTACACCGGTGGTACCGCCCAGGCGGTGAACCGAGATGGAAGCGTCATCGTCGGCTACTGCGATAACGCGACCACGGCGCAGGCCTTTCGCTGGACCAGCGCGGGTCTCGTCGGCCTCGGCGGCTTGTCCGGTGGGACCGGCAGCATCGCCACTGCCGTGAGCGCGGACGGCGCGGTAGTGGTTGGCAGCAGCGACTCGCGGGCGTTTCGCTGGACCGCGACCGGGATGGTGGACCTTGGCCTCCTTCCAAGCAAGA
>CAZSNV010000524.1:0-2278 GCA_964608035.1 uncultured Gemmatimonadaceae bacterium
TTGATTGCACCAGTGCTGCATCGTTCGGGACCTAATCTACCATCGGCCAATCGGTCAGGTGCACAGACCGCCCGCCGGTGAGGCCGCGCCAGACGACTTCCGTGGTGAGAGGCAGTAGCGGCGCCGCCACGCGGCACGTCACCTCCAGGACCGTGTGCAGGGTGTCTATGGCATCGCGATCGCCAGCCCAAAAGCGATCGCGCGATCGACGGACATACCAGTTGGTGAGCGCGTCGAGAAAGTCGCGGATCGTCTCGCACGCCGCGACGAGGTCGTAGCGGTCCATCTGCGCTTCGACGTCGGTCACCAGCGCTTGCGTCTTGGCCAGGACGTAGCGGTCGAGCAGGTGCGGCGAATCAGTCCGGCTCCGCCCGTTCAGATGGTCCGCGTTCGCGTAGAGGCCCAGGAAGTAGTAGGAGTTCCAGAGGGGCAACAGCGCCTGGCGCACGCCTTCCTGGATGCCCCGCTCGGTGACGATCAGGTCACCACCGCGCAGGATGGGGCTGTCCATGAGGAACCAACGCATCGCATCCGATCCGTCGCGATCGAACACCCCATTCACGTCGGGATAGTTCTTGCGTGACTTGGACATCTTCTGGCCATCGTCGCCCAGCACGATGCCATGTGCCAGGCAGGTGCGGAACGCGGGACGATCGAACAACGCCGTCGCCAGGACGTGCAGCGTGTAGAACCAGCCGCGGGTCTGTCCGTTGTACTCGACGATGAAATCGCCCGGGTAGTGGTGCTCGAACCACGACGTGTTCTCGAACGGGTAATGCACCTGCGCAAACGGCATCGATCCCGATTCGAACCAGCAGTCGAGCACCTCGGGAACGCGCCGCATCGTCGATTGGCCGGTCGGGTCGTCCGGGTTGGGTCGGGTCAGGTTGTCGATGGCGGGGCGGTGAAGGTCCGTGGGCCGCACGCCGAAATCGCGCTCGAGTTCATCGAGCGAGCCATAGACGTCGACGCGTGGAAACTCCGGGTTGTCCGAGAGCCAGACGGGAATGGGAGATCCCCAGTACCGGCTTCTCGATACCGACCAGTCACGCGCATTCTCGAGCCACTTCCCGAACTGACCGTCGCCGATGTGTTCCGGCACCCACGTGATCTGCTTGTTCAGCTCGACCAGCCGGTCGCGGAATCGCGTCACGGCGACAAACCATGAGCTGACCGCGCGCTGGATGAGCGGATTGTCGCAGCGCCAGCAGTGCGGATACGGGTGGTGATGCGTCTCGTGACGGAGCAGCGCGCCTGACGCCTTCAGGTCGCGGATGATCTGCTTGTTGGCGTCGAAGATGTGCTGGCCGCTGTACGGCGGGACCTGCGCATCGAACTCGCCGCGCGAAGTGACCGGCGTCACGGCCTCTATCCCGGCGGCGTCGGTGACCACCTTGTCGTCCTCGCCGTAGGCTGGCGCGATGTGGACGATCCCGGTGCCGTCTTCGGTGGAGACGTAATCCGCCGGCAGGATCTGATGCGCGTTAGGCCGGCCGGCGAAGAAGTCGAACACAGGCGTGTAGCGCGTGCCGACGAGGGCCGCCCCCACGAATCGCGCCAGCACCTCGGGAGCGTCACCGAACTCGCGTTCGTACGCCGAAAGTCGCGCGTCGGCGATGAGGTATCGCTTGCCGTTCGCCGCGACGACGACGTAGTCGACATCGGGATGCACGGCGAGGGCCAGGTTGGAAGGGAGCGTCCATGGCGTGGTCGTCCAGATGAGCGCCTGGACGCCGTTCAACTCCGGTCGTTCGGACGTGAGCGTCATGCCAACCGTGACCGCCGGATCCTCACGGTCACGATAGGCATCGTCCAGCTTGACCTCGGTGTTCGACAGCGGCGTCTCGCAACGCCAGCAGTACCAGAGCACACGGAAGCCTTCGTAGACGAGTCCTTTTTCCCAGAGCGACTTGAACGCCCACATGACGCTCTCCATGTAGGAGAGGTCGAGCGTCTTGTAGTCGTTGTCGAAATCGACCCACCGTGCCTGCCGGGTGACGTACGCTTCCCACTCCGCCGTGTACCGAAGGACCGAGACCCGACAGGCGTCATTGAACTGGGCGATGCCCATCGCCTCGATCTCGTTCTTGTGCTTGATGCCGAGTTGTTTCTCGGCTTCAAACTCGGCGGGAAGGCCGTGGCAGTCCCACCCGAATCGACGCTCGACCCGGCGACCGCGCATGGTTTCGAACCGCGGCACGACGTCCTTCACGTATCCGGTGAGGAGGTGCCCGTAGTGCGGAAGGCCGTTGGCGAACGGCGGGCCGTCGTAGAAGAC
>CAZSNV010000525.1:0-2260 GCA_964608035.1 uncultured Gemmatimonadaceae bacterium
TCCAGCGGCGGGTGGCGCCGCGGAGGCAATCGATCTGAAACGCGCGGGACTCAGCGTGTTCCAGATCAGCCCCGACGGACGCCGCATCGCTTTCGGGGTCAGCGACTTCGCCGGCGAGGTATGGGTGATGTCACCGCCGAAACTGTCAACTGCCGTCAAGGCGGCCGGCGGCAATCGTTAGGCATCCGGCTCCAGACTCTGGCTGCCGCGGGATGTCACCCCGCCCGGTGTCATCCTCTGCCCGTCTCGGTGCAGCCCTTGTGGTTGCGCTGAGCGGGTGCGGCGGCCTCCCGCCAATGCGTGGCGACCATGCGCCTAACGCATTGGCGCTCGGTCCGCTGGCGGGACTCGACTTGCTCGTGCCTGTGCCGGAAGACAATCCGCTAACGGTAGAGAAGATCGCGCTCGGGGAGCGTCTCTTTTTTGACACCGCGCTCTCCGCTGACGGCACCGTCCGCTGTGCCTCGTGCCACCGGCCGGAGCACGCATTCAGCGACACGGTTCGTATCTCGCGCGGTGTGTACGGCCGACGCGGGCAGCGCAATGCGCCGGCGCTGGTCAACCGGGTGTACGGGCGGGCCTTCTTCTGGGACGGGCGCGCGGCTACGCTCGAGAAACAAGTGCTGCATCCCATCCAGGACTCCGTTGAGATGGGGCAACCATTGCCTGGGTTGATACACCGCTTGCGCCAGGCGCGGTCGTACCGCGTGGCCTTCAGTCGCGCGTTCGGCGACGAGATCGACTCCACTGCGGTGTCGCGGGCGCTGGCGAGCTACGTCCGCACGCTGCGCTCCGGGAATGCGCCGATTGATCGCTGGCGCGATGGCGATGTCGGAGCGCTCTCGCCGGCGGCTCGCCGGGGCCTGGCGCTGTTCACCGGACGCGCGAACTGCGTTGCCTGCCACGTCGGTCCCAACTTCACCGACGAGGATTTCCATAACACAGGCGTCGCGATGCGATCAGCTCGATCCGCGCCGTTCGATTCGGGTCGGGCTCGCGTCACTGGCCGCCCCGCCGATGTTGGCGCGTTCAAGACGCCCACGCTGCGCGAAGTGGCGCGCACCACTCCCTACATGCACGACGGAAGCCTGGCGACTCTCGAATCGGTGGTCGCGTTTTACGACAACGGCGGAGTCGCACACGCAGGCCTGGACGCCGAGGTCAGGCCACTTGGTCTCACGCTCGAGCAACGGCGCGACCTCATCGCCTTCCTCGAAGCGCTGACCGGAACGATGCCGGCCGGTCCATCCGGCAGCGCAATGCGACGCAGCCGCGACTCGACGCCCGGACCTGACGGACGATAGTTGTCCCATCACCGGGCCGCCTAACGATCCGGTCACGACCTTCACCGGAGCACCGTCGAAGGACTGGCGCCGCAGCACCGGGGAACGCAGGTTTCCTCATGCGCGAATTGGAAGAACTGAGCCAGTCACTCGCCGGGCGCTACGACATCGAGCGCGAGATCGGACGCGGGGGCATGGCCACGGTCTACCTCGCGCGCGACATCCGCCATAACCGGCGGGTCGCGATCAAGCTCCTCGATCCCGAGCTGGGGGCGGTGCTCGGCGTCGATCGGTTCCTGGCCGAGATCCAGGTCACGGCGAACCTCCAGCACCCCAACCTGCTACCGCTCTTCGATTCGGGGCAGACGGGCGACACGATCGGAGGCAAAGGGCTCCTCTATTACGTCATGCCGTACGTGGAGGGGGAATCGTTGCGCGCGCGCATCGAGCGCGAACGGCAACTCCCCGTGGACGACGCGGTGCGGATCGCGGTCGCCGTCGCCAGCGCGCTCGACTACGCGCACGGCCACGGGGTCATCCATCGCGACCTCAAGCCCGAGAACATCCTGATGCAGGCGGGGCAGCCGGTCGTCGCCGATTTCGGGATCGCCCTTGCCGTGAGCAACGCCGGCGGACAACGGGTGACGCAGACCGGACTGTCGTTAGGTACGCCGCAGTACATGAGTCCCGAGCAGGCGACGGGGGACCGGGTGATCGACGGCCGCGCCGACATCTACTCGCTGGCGGCGGTGACGTACGAGATGCTCACCGGCGAGCCGCCGCACACCGGCAGCACGATGCAGGCGGTCATCGCCCGGCTGCTCACCGAGCAGCCGCGCCGCGTGCGCGCGATGCGGCCCCAGGTGCCCGAACACGTGGAAGACGCCCTCGAGCGGGCGCTCGAGAAGCTCCCCGCCGATCGCTGGCCGACGGCGCGAGAGTTCGCCGAAGCGCTGCAGGGGCGCGCGCCGACGGGG
>CAZSNV010000526.1:0-2254 GCA_964608035.1 uncultured Gemmatimonadaceae bacterium
TGTCGCGCACGGCCGAGGGACTCATCGGCTTTTCCGTGAGTACCTTCGCCACAATCGCCTGAACCGTAGCTCCACTGAACGGAGGCTCGCCGGTCAGCATCTCGTAGGTCACCGCGCCCAGGGCGTAGACGTCGGCCCGGGCATCGATGATCTTCTCGCCCATGGCCTGCTCGGGCGCCATGTATTGCGGCGTGCCTAACGAGAGGCCGGTCTGCGTCATCCGGGTGCCGCTGGCCGCGCTGACGGCGAGCGCGATGCCGAAGTCCGCCACGACTGCGCGGCCGTCGTGGAGCAGGATGTTCTCGGGCTTGATGTCGCGGTGAATGACGCCGTGCCGATGCGCGTAATCGAGCGCGCCGGCCACCTCCGACGCGATGCGGAGCGCCTCATCGATGGGAAGCTGTCGCTCGCGCTCGAGGCGCACCCGCAGCGTCTGGCCCTCCACGAGCGGCATGACGTAGAACAGGAGTCCGTCGGCATCGCCGCTGTCGAGCAACGGCAGGATGTGCGGATGCTGCAGCCGCGCCGTGGTCTTGATCTCGCTCAGGAACCGTTCGCCACCGAGGACCGCTCCCAAGTCCGGGTGCAGGACCTTTACCGCAACCTCGCGATCGTGCCGAACGTCATGCGCGACGTAAACGGTCGCCATGCCGCCAGACCCCAGCTCGCGCAGGATCGTGTAACGGCCTTGCAATGCGGTGGCGAGGCGATCGGCGGTGTTCAATCTCGTGACTCGTTGCTCGTGACTCGTGACTCGTGACTCGGCACATCGGCGCGCGTGCGCCAAGCCCGTCCGGTTCTCACCCGCCGGAAGGTGCCACCCGCATCGCATAAGTCCAGTGCGAACAAGGCAATGGGGCCGTTTTGCGCCGTCAGGTGGGGCCTTAGCTTTCGGCTTCTTCCCGGAGACGTGTGAAACGAAGCCTTCTCGTAGTAGCGTTTGCGCTGATTGGGTGCGGTGGCGCGCGAACTGCCCCGCAATCTGCTCCGGTCGAAGACGCGCCACTCAACTCGTTCGCGTCCATGCGCGTGATCGTCCTCCCAACGCAGAGCGTGCGAAGTGGAGACGCGCTGGGCTGGGCCGCCAAGGTTGGTGAGCGACGGGCATTCCTGGCGTCGGTCGATTCGGCGCTCGAGTCCGCGGTGCGCGAACGCGGCCTCACTGCATGGGCGCTGCCGAGTGAACTCGCGCGGATCGCACGACGCAACCCGCTCTACGCCACGAATCCTGCCGACGTCCGCGCCGCAGACGCGGTGCGCTACCTCGAGCGCACGCGGGACGCCGAGATCCCGGAACCAGTCGCAGGGCAGCTTCGCACACTCGCTGGCTTCCACGACGCCCGGTACGCGCTGATTCCGGTCGAGATACGCTTCGAGCCTGGCCGGTCGGCCGGAACCGGCCACGCCATCCTTCGGGTCGCCATCCTCGACGTACGCGGGTCGAAGCTGGTTTTCATCGGCGACATTGTCGGCAATGACGGACCTGACTACAACGCCTCGATAGGCGCCGACCTCGCGCGCCGGTTCACCGACCTCGTCGTCCCCCGCTAGGAACCCATGGCAACACCGTGCACGCTCATTCCCGGCGACGGGATCGGACCGGACATTACTGACGCGACGCTGGCGATTCTCGATGCCGCGGGCGCCAACTTCGACTGGGACCGGCAGGTCGCTGGTGCGGCAGGCGTGGCGCAGAAGGGAAACCCGATGCCTGACGAGACGCTCGAGTCGATCCGCCGGACGAAGCTCGCACTCAAGGGACCGCTCGAGACACCGATCGGGGAGGGGTATCGCTCGGTCAACGTCGCCCTTCGCCAGACGTTCGACCTGTACGCCAACGTGCGCCCGGCCCGCGACATCGTGCCCGGCGGCCGGTACGACGGCGTGGACATCGTCCTGATCCGCGAGAATACCGAGGATCTGTACGCAGGGCTCGAGCACTACATCCGCATCAGCGACGATCCACAGGCAGCGGCCGAATCAATCGCGCTGATCACGCGCGTCGGATCGGAGCGCATTGTGCGCTATGCGTTCGACTATGCGATGCGCCACGGACGGAAGAAGGTCACGCTGATCCACAAGGCGAACATCCTGAAGTACTCGCAGGGACTCTTCCGGTCCGTGGGTCAGAAGGTCGCGCACGAGTACGACGGGAAGGTGGCGTTCGACGAGCGCATCGTTGACGCCGCGGCCATGCAGCTGGTGCTCGATCCGAACCGCTTCGACGTGATCGTCACGACCAACATGTTCGGTG
>CAZSNV010000527.1:0-2218 GCA_964608035.1 uncultured Gemmatimonadaceae bacterium
GGGCACGTGCCCCGCGCCCGGGTCGATCGGCTCCGTTTCGCCGCGGTAGCGCTCCCCCGCTCTGGCATCGAGCACCACGGCCGAGCCTTCGCGCAGGGTGCGTAGCACGGTGTCGGCGTCGACGACGCGTCCGGCAGGCCACGCAGCCGCGGTGAACGAGGCCGGGGGAGCTCCGCGCGGTGGTCCCGTCTCGAGCGAACCACCCGCTCGGATCCAAGCGTCGAGCGAGGGCAAGTCGAGCAGCGCCACCTTCCGATCGAGCACGCGGAGCATCCACCACAGCCGGGCAGCGACCGAACCGCCCACGTCGTCGTAGGCGATCACGACGGAATCGTCGCCGATGCTGAGGCGAGACATCGCCGCCGCGAACGCTTCCGGCCTCGGCAGCGGATGCCGGCCGGGCCCTTGGAACGCCGGTGCCGCCAGGTCGGTGTCGGCGTCGACACACACCGCCCCGGGCAGGTGCCCTCGCTCGTACTCCTCGAGCGCTGTACCGCCGCGCACCCATCGCACGTCGGCGAGCACCAGATCGCCGGAAACAGGCGACGAGAGGTGTGCTCGCAGCCATCGTGGATCGACGAGCGCGCCCGGGAGCTCCACGGCCGAAGGATATGCCAACCGGCCTAGGCCATACGCCACATCTGCCGGTTGACCGGGGGAGACATCCGGCCTACATTCTCGAAGCCCTACCCCCCGATGCCAGGAGGAAACTGCATGGCTCGACGCTGGAAGACCAGGTCTCCGAAGATCAAGCTGATCGCCGCGCTTGCCGTGCTCAGCATGCTGGCGGTGATCCCGATCCAGTTCGCGACCGGTCAAACGCCGCTCACGTTGGAACCCAAAGACGCGGGGTACATCAGGTTGCAGATGGACCCGCTAGGGAACCGCTTCAGGTACTTCAACCCCGACCATTCTCTGAACTCCAGTCAGACGTTCAGGGCCAGCAGCTGCAGGTACACGCCGGTGTCGCCGGCTTCCGGCTTCAACCTGGTCAGCCTCTCCCCAACACCGGGGACCAGTGCGGTCGGATACTCCACGAGCGGTTCCGCGAAGTACGGCCTCGGCGTCAACACGGCGGAGGGCACCGGGAAGTGCACGCAGATCAACGCCCCGAGCGAGCTGCTCACGTTGGAGCTTCAGAACGGACCGGGTCAGACGCCGTTCGCAGGCAAGTACATCGATTACATGGAGCTCGACATCGAGTGGAAGTTCAACGCGACGATCAACATCGGTCTGAATCAAGCCGGGTTTATCGGAGACTCGGGGCTCTGAGTCCGTCGGGTTCCTTCGCTCCCTCCTTTGCATAGTAGGCGGCCTCGAACTCCACCGGAGGCACGTCCCCGATCGGCTCGAGCAGGCGGCGGTGATTGAACCAGTCGACCCATTCCAGCGTGGAGAAGGAGACGTCGTCGATGCCCTTCCAGCCGCCGCGCCGGCGGTAGATCACCTCGGTCTTGTAGAGGCCGTTGATCGTCTCGGCCAGGGCGTTATCGAAGGAATCGCCCTTAGATCCGACCGAGGCCACCACGCCCATCTCCCCGAGCCGCTCGGTGTAGCGGATCGCGAGATATTGCGAACCTCGATCGCTGTGATGGATCAGCCCTTCGAGATCTCCTTGTCGGTGCCAGATCGCCATCTCCAGCGCATCAAGGGCAAGTTCCGCGTGCAACGAGCGCGACGCCTGCCAGCCCACGATGAAGCGGGAGAACACGTCGATGATGAAGGCGACGTAGACGAAGCCCGAATGCGTGCGCACGTACGTCAGGTCCGCCACCCACAACTGGTTCGGCCGCTCGGCGCTGAAGTCTCGCTCCACCAGATCCTCGGGGCGGTGCGCGAGCACATCAGGGGTGGTGGTGAATGGCGTCTTGCCCCTGGTGGTGCCACGGATGCCGAGCTCACGCATCAGGCGGGCGACGGTGCAGCGGGCCACCGTGCTGCCTTCGCGATTCAGCTGGCGCCAGATCTTGCGCGCCCCGTAGACGGACAAGTTCGAGGCGAACACGCGAGCGATCTGGACCTTCAGCTCTTCATCGCGCAGCCGCCGAGCAGAAGGCGGTCGGGATCTCGCCTCGTAGTAGGTAGAGGTGCCGATCGGCAACAGCTTGCAGATCGGCTCGACCCCGAACTCCTCCTTGTGTTCTTCGATGTAGGTGATCATCTCTTCTGAGGGCGGTCGAGCTCCGCCGCGAAGAAAGCCGAGGCGGACTTCAGGATC
>CAZSNV010000528.1:0-2171 GCA_964608035.1 uncultured Gemmatimonadaceae bacterium
GGGAAGCGTCGGACGAATTTCTCCGAATATCATTGTCGCACCGGCTACTATCGAGGGCATAGCCGACGCGATCGCCCATACCGTTCACAGGATCGAGAGCGGAGAGTCCGGGTCGGAGGTCTGCAACCTGCCCGCGTCCTGGTCCGAGAGCCTGCGGGAAGTGCTGCCAGCGCTGGTCGAGCGCATCGCCCAGGTTAAGTGCCAATTCGAGGCCGAACCGCCGGCGAGCGTCCGCGACCGGGCTCTCGACGGCAACAAGAATTACGCGCGTTATCGTGCCGCGCAGCTCGCCGAACGTCGCAGCGGTCGTTGGAGGCGCCAGAAGTCCGGACTCCTGAGCTTCGTAACGACGATCTTCGACACCGCGCCCGAGTACTTGCGCGAGCTCGTCGCCTCGGTGCTGCTTCAGGATGGCGGCACCGAGTTCGAATGGGTGATTCTGGACAACGGCTCGACGGATCCGGCAACAAGGGCTGTGCTCGAAGAAATTGGCTGGCACCCCTGTGTACGCCTGCATCGCGTGGAGAAAAACCTGGGCATCGTCGGCGGGATGCGGTACTGCCTCGAGAAGGCCTCGGGCCGCTACGTCCTCCCGCTCGACTCCGACGACGTCATCGCGCCGGATTGCGCACTGACGTTCACGGACGCGATTCTTCGCAACGGCCATCCGCCCTTGCTCTACAGCGACGAGGACAAACTGCTGGACGGCACGTTCCGCGACCCTTACTGCAAACCCGACTGGGACCCGGTGCTTTTCGTCAATTCCTGCTACATCGCTCATTTGTGCGCCATCGACCGGTCCCTTGCTATCGCCCTGGGCGCCTATAGCGACGAAAAGGCCGAAGGCTGCCACGACTGGGACAGCTTCATGCGCTTTCTCCTGGCCGGCCACGTCCCGCACCATATTCCGGAGATTCTCTATACGTGGCGAATGCATCACGCGTCGACCGCATCGAACATCGGTTCGAAGCCGTTCGTATTCGATTCGCATCGCAGCGTCCTGGAGAAGTTCAGGGCATCCTTTGCCCAACCCGGTTTGTTCGAGGTGGTCGAGAGTCCCCTGTTCAAAGGCACGCCCGACTGGTGGTTCCGTCGCCAGCACACCGCCCCTGTGCCCTTGGCAACCGTGAATATTGGGAATGACGGCAATGAACCGAGCGCGCCGAAGGAAAGTTTGACCCCGCTCGATGTAGCGGTGTCTCTGCCGCGCAATTGCGGCATCGCGGAACTCGCTGCCGCCGTGTCCGGCTGGCCGGAAGAGATCGATGTCGTGCACTTGACGTGGGACGGCGTAGAGGAGGTCGGCGGAGAATCCTATTGGGAAGCCATCGGGCTGTTCGCGCAGTTTCCGGACGCAGTCATGGCGGGCGGTCCGGTGCGCGGCGAGGACCGCCTTCTGGCGGGCGCCTTCGTGTTTGGCTTAGCGGGTGCCTGCGGAAACCCGGACGCAGGCAGGACGGGAGAGGACCCCGGCTACTTTGCGCAGATGCGAAAGCAACACACCGTCAGCGCGGTATCCACCGCGCATTGCTTCGTGAAGCGGTCGTTTCTGGTCCGCGCATGCGAAGCCCTGCGCGACCAGCCGGTCTCGTTGAACTATCTCGGCTCCTGGCTGGGGGCCGTAGCGCGCCGCTTTAGCGGCCGCGTAATTTTCAGTCCTTTCATACGCTCCAGGGCAAGCGCGTTGCCTGAAGCGGCGGCCACGGTCGTGGAAATGGCCGCCTTCGCCTGCTTCTTCTCCGACTTGATTCCGGAGCCCTCCTGGTATTCGCCAGCCTTGGGCATGAGCTTGGGGTCCGCCTATCAGCCCGTGGCTCAGGGAACGCGCCAAACGGAAATTGCGCGCGTCTTCGCCGCCCTGTCCGACTACCCTGCGTGGCTCAAGCACGATCTGCAGACCCGCTCCCGCCGTTACGTGCTGACCGCAACACCGCCTCCGCTCTGCCTGATCACGACCGTATATCCGAGATCGAACGCCGCACTCCTGCTCGAATTGGCGGAAAGTATTTGCAGCCAGACCGTGGCGCCGGCGCGTTGGCTGGTCGTCGCTCACGGCGCAATCGGCCCGGACCTCCGCTCGGTGCTTCAGCGTCTCGACACCGAGGGACGCGCGGTGGTCGAGTACGAACCCAACGCGTTGACGATCACGGGCGCGATGCGGCGCGCCCTGT
>CAZSNV010000529.1:0-2150 GCA_964608035.1 uncultured Gemmatimonadaceae bacterium
TCGGGCGCGATCCAGAGATCGTGATTGTCGCCGTGCGGAGGGTTGATGTTCAGCGTGAACGTGCGGCCGCCATCGCGCGATTTGTGGAAGCCCACGTTGAGCGAGTAGACGACGTTCGAGTCCTTCGGGTCGGCGTAGACGTGCGAGTAGTACCAGGCGCGCTGCATCATGCGCCGGTCGGCATTCATCTTCTCCCACTTCTGGCCGCCGTCATCGGAGCGATACAGCCCTCCTGAATCGTGCTCCACCTGCGCCCAGATACGGCTCGGCTTGGCCGGTGACACGGCGATGCCGATCTTGCCGGTAACCCCGCGAGGAAAGCCCTGCGCCCGGGTTGATAAATTGGTCCATGTCGCGCCACCGTCGGTGGACTTGTGCAGCCCGCTGCCCGCGCCGCCTGACGACATCGACCACGGCGTGCGAAAGGCCTGCCACATGGCGACGTACAGGATGTCGGGATTCGTCGGGTCCATCTGGATGTCGATCACGCCCGTCGAGTCGTTCACGAACAGCGCCTTGCTGAACGTGCGGCCGCCGTCGGTCGTCTTGAAGAGGCCGCGGTTCGCGGACGCCGCGAACGGGTTCCCGAAGACTCCGAGGTAGGCGACGTTCGAGTTCCGCCAATCGAGCTCGATGCTTGCGATGTGTTCGTCGCGGAAGCCGAGGAGTGTCCAGGTGCGGCCACCGTCGGTCGTCTTCCAGAGACCATCACCGTGCGCGGTGTTCCCGCGGATGCACGTCTCGCCTCCGCCGACCCAGACGATGTCGGGGTTGCGCGGATCTATGGCAATCGCGCCTATGGTGCCCCCGAAAAAGCGGTCGCTCATCGGCAGCCAGGTCAGTCCGCCGTCGGTCGTCTTCATCACACCGCCGCCGGTGGTGCCGAACCAGTACTCGTTAGGTCTGGCGACGGATCCGGCGGCGGCCACCGAGCGCCCGCCGCGCGCGGGGCCGAGTTCCCGCCAACGCAGTCCGGCGAACACGGCCGAGTCGAGCGTGATGGCTGCGGTGGGCGCCGGGGGGACGACGCGTGCTGTGCGCGTTGGCGCCGGCGGGGGCGGAGCGGTCCCAGCCTGTGCGCCCGAGGCAACCGGCGCGAGACCGAGGGTGAGGACGAGGAGTGTTCTTGACGGGCGCATGATCGATTCCCCAGGGGTTACTATGGCTGGAAGAAATATGAACGCAGAACGCGGAATGCAGAATGCAGAATTCAGAATGAAAGGGCGCGTTCCCGTTCCGCATTCCGCATTCTCAATTCTGCAATCTGCATTCGAATGGCTTCTTCGTTGAACTGGGGTGTCCTCGGCACGGCCCGCATCGCCCGCACCCAGGTCATTCCCGTGCTGGCGCGCGGAGGAAAGCATCGCCTGGTGGCGATCGCATCGCGCGATGCGGAACGGGCTTCCGAGGTCGCGCAGTCGTTCAGCATCCCCCGGTCGTACGGATCATACGAGGCGCTGCTCGCCGACCCCGACATCGAGGCGATCTACAATCCGCTGCCGAATCATCTCCACGTGCCCTGGTCCGTCAGGGCCATGGAAGCCGGCAAGCACGTCCTCTGCGAGAAGCCGATTGCGCTGAATGCGGCCGAAGCGCGGTTGCTGCTCGCGGCGCAGCGCCAGACCGGCATGCAGGTGGCGGAAGCGTTCATGGTACGATCGCATCCGCAATGGCTGCACGTGCGCGAACTTGTCCGTGCGGGACGGATCGGAGTGCTGGGGCTGATCACTGGTCACTTCAGCTACAGCCGGCGAGATCCTGCCGACGTGCGCAATCGCGTGGATTACGGTGGCGGTGTGCTGCTGGACATCGCGTGTTATCCGATCATGCTGGCGCGTTGGCTCTTCGGATGCGAGCCGATCGAAGTCGTTGCGCTCATCGACCGTGATCCGGAGTTCGGCGTCGATCGCCTGACGTCAGGCCTGCTTCGCTTCCCGAACGGACAGGCCGCGTTCACCACGGCGGGGCATCTCGCCCTGCATCAGTCCCTGCAGCTCTACGGAACCACGGGCCGCATCCAGGTCGAAATCCCGTTCAATCCGCCGTCGAATCGACCGAGTCGCGTCATTGTTGACGACGGCCGCGATCTCACCGCGATCCCGGTGGTCGATGACACCTCCAACCGGCGCCTGCGCGGCGTGATCACCGAT
>CAZSNV010000530.1:0-2150 GCA_964608035.1 uncultured Gemmatimonadaceae bacterium
GGTCGAACGGATCCTCGTCAACGTCGCCATCTACGCACGCGGGCGGATGCCGTCGAGTGGCCGGCTGATGATTGAGGTCGCCTCGGTGCTGATGGACCGCACCTTCATTGAAAAGTACCCCAACGTCCGGCCCGGTGCCCACGTGCTGCTCACCGTGACGGAAGTGCGAGGCACCACGCGCCGGGACATCTCCGCGGCGCTCGGCAACCCGTCCACCGGTTCCGAGGCCACCGCGTCCGTGTCGGACCGGCCCGGCGTCGACCTCGGAACGCTGCAGGCGCTCGTCAACGACTGCCGCGGCCACCTGTGGATGACGGCGGATCCACCGGGCGACATGGTGCTGAAAATCCATCTGCCTCGTCGAGTGTTGGACGATCTCGATCCACCGGCACCGGCGAAACAACCCGTCCGAGCGCGTTGGATCGACCGGTTGTCCGGCGCCCGTCACTAGGACGGCCGCGCAGGGCCCTCGAACCGCGACTACGCGCGGATCACGAACGTGAAGACATAGTTGCCATTGCCCAGATTCAGGCGGAAGAGCGCCAGCCGGCCGCGTGACCGAATCAGATCGCCCCAGTCGCTCTGGCCGGCGAAGGCCGGCGGTCCCTGTGGATCCGGGATGATCACCGCACCACCCGAACCGCCCCTCCTGCCGCCGCCACCACTGGTGTCGATGTGACTATAAATCGCCACGAGCTGGTCGTAGTCGTGCGCGTACGGCGAGGTATTGGCTGGCTCGCCTCCTCCCCCAGCGGGATTGTCCGTGTAGTCCATGCACGTGCCGAGGTTCGGATTTTCGAAGTCCTCGTCCACGTGATCCAGGCCAAAGACGTGCCCGACTTCCTGGCACATGACGAACTGCCGCCATTCCGCCGTGTCGTAACCATAGGCTGCGCCGACCATGTAAGTGTCATTGAGCTGGGTGGCCGCCGAGGTGATGTGAACGCCGCTGACCCAGATCCGCGCCAGGCCCAGCCAACCGTTGAAGCCGTATGACGCGCTGCAGACTTCGATCTTGCCGCTCTTGGGTCTGCACGACCGGGGGCTCGTCCCGCCAGCCACGACGCTGAGGTCGAGCACGATCGACTGATCCCAGTCTTGCACCCCATCGTTGAGGTGGCCTTCCCAGAGTGGGCTGACGTTGTCGCCGAGCGTGAGGACGACGGGACTCGCGCTCGTCTTCTTCCAGTGATAAGGCCCCCACGTGTGGTTCGCCCTAAGTCCGGTGGGAACGAACCCGGCGAGGACCAGGATGAGGACCGTGCCAAACAGCAACCGAAGACGGGGCGTAGGACCCATGAGCTGTCTTCCTTTCGACTGACGTTGACCGTGGCCGACCGACGATCGCGCTGTGTGCGTGCAGCCAATGCACGGTAGCAGAATTCGGACCATTCGCGCGTCGTTTCTTATGCGACCCTCCAAGGCCGTGGGGAACGGGCCGTGATGACAGAATTAAAGCGCCAAACACGTCGCGCGCCTTGGCCGGAGAGAGAATGTCCGGCCACGTCTCGCCCGTCAGGCGCCGTGGACGAAGAGCCGATCGGCGAGGGCGGTCCAGACCGCGCCACGCAGCCGCCGGCGATCGTGGCGCGCGATCGACCGGCGCCAGAACTCCCCTTCGATAAGCTGCACCGACTCAGGCAACACCCCCAGCGGCAGCGGGAACTTGTGCTCGCGCGCGTAGCGCTCGAGCATCGCGTCGGTTGGCGCTCCGCTGTTGAAGATCACCACATCGACGGCACGCCCGATGGCGTCAGTCAGCCGCTCCACGGCTTCTGCCGCCGTGAACCCCGTCATGCCCCGCCCTTCCGTGAGCAGGTTGGCGATGTAGATAACCGGCCCGCGCATGTCGGCCAGCGCCTCCCGGCATCCGCCCACGAGGAAGATGGGGAGCAGGCTGGTGTAGTAACTGCCCGGGCCGATGACCACGGCGTCGAGCGATTGAATCGCCTGTGCGACCGGCGGGTGAATCGCGGCGGGCGGCTCGAGCCAGAGCCGGCGGATGGGCTGGCCGCCGGCCTGGCCGGCGTCGACTTCGACCTCGCCGCGCGTGCGCGATCCGTCGTGGTACTCGGCGCAGAGCGTGGAGCGCTGCACGGTAATCGGCCAGACGTGGCCTCGGCAGCCGAGCAGCGCCCGCAGTCCGTCCA
>CAZSNV010000531.1:0-2144 GCA_964608035.1 uncultured Gemmatimonadaceae bacterium
CCCGACGGTAAGATCTCACTGCCGATCGTGAAGGACATCGTCGCCGCCGGCCTCACGATCGAAGAGCTGCGGGCCAACGTGACCAAGGCCGCGGGCGTGTACCTCAAGGAACCGACGGTTTCGGTGCAGTCGAAGCAGATCAACAGCCGCAAGGTCTACGTCGTGGGCGAAGTCAACAAACAGGGTGCCGTTCCCCACCTCGGTCCCATGGACGTCGTGGAGCTCATCGCTCTCGCCGGGGGTCTGACCGTGTACGCGAAACAGGACGAGATTCTGATCATTCGGACGGAGCACGGGAAGCAAACCAGCCGAATCTTCAACTACGACGACGTCAAGAAAGGCAAGAAGCTGGAGCAGAACATTCAGTTGATGCCGGGAGACCGGGTCATTGTTCCGTAACAGCGCTGTCCTTCTGGTGACCACGGTCGCCGTCTTGACGTTCCTTGGCATGAAGCCGGTCCACGCCCAGCAGGCGGGCCCGGGCCGGCTGCCCAGCGGACTGTTCGGAGGCGGCACCGCGACCGCTGAGCAGTTGCTGGCGCTCGGCCTGTCGGCCGGCGGCGGCTACAGCTCCACGGTGCAAACTGCCAAGGGCGTTGTGACGGACGGCAGCACGTTCGGCCATGTGGGCGGTAACCTGGCGTACTCGTTTTCCCGCCCGCGCGTAGCACTCTGGGCGTCGGCGGCCAGCTCTGCCCAGTACTACCCGGACGTGGCGAACCAGCTCCCGGTCCGGAACGTTGGCAGCGCAGGGGTTAGCTTCAACGTCCCGGTGTCTAGCCGAACCAGCGTCACGGCGGCCCAGACCGCCAATTACCAACCGCTTCAGATCGTCTCGCTGTTCCCTGGATTGGTCGCTCCCGGCCTCGGTGTCGGGCCGTCGTTGCCGGTCGACCCGGACCTGGCGACGACGGGCGATGGCTATGTGACGTACGACAGCAGCGCGAGCCTGGGCCATCAGCTTTCACGAAGGACCGCGGTTACGATGGCTCTCGGCTATACGCGGAGTGGGCGCTTGTCAGCGGCGGGCGACGTGTCCACCGGCCGGGTCGGTGGGCGATTGACCCGGAACTTGGCGAGAGGCTTGGGAGTGAGACTCGGGTACGAATACACTCGGGGCGCGTACCGGAACACCGGCACCGGCCAGACGGCGCACTTCGGGCACCACAACGTCGACGCTGGCGTGGATTTCGACCGCGCGCTCTCGCTGACGCGCCGGACGACCTTTTCGTTTGCCACCGGATCGACCGTCGTGTCGGACGGCGTGCGGAGCAACTTCCACCTCACGGGTCACGCTCTGCTGAATCACGACATCGGCCAGTCGTGGCACGCCTCCGTTGCCTACCGGCGTGACGTAGGATTCCTCGGGACGTTTCGGGCGCCCGTCTTTTCGGACTCGCTGGCGATCGGCGCCAGCGGCTTCCTCGGGCCGAGGCTGCAAATGCACTCGGCCATTGGCGCCGCCACGGGCGAGGTCGGTCTGAGTCAGGGCAATGGCTTCACCAGCTACTACGGCACCACCGGGGTGACGGTGGGCGTCACCCAATATCTCGGCGTGGACGTGAACTATTCGTACTACCGGTCCAGTTTCGACACGGCGGTCTTCCTTTCGACCGGCGTGCCGGACGATTTTGGCCGCCAGAGCGTGCGTGCGTCAGTCCGGGTGTGGGTGCCCCTTATCCATCGCGCGAGGAGATCCAATGCTGCCCGGTAGGAAATACAGCCCAGAAGACCTGCTCGACATCGTTCGGCGGCGATTCTGGTTCCTGGTCGTCCCCTTCGCGGTCGTGTCCGCGGCCACGGCGGTTGTCGCGCGGACTCTGCCGGACATGTATCTGTCCCAGGCCCTTGTGTCGGTGGTGCCGCAGCAGGTGCCGCAGAGCTTCGTGACGACCACGGTCACGACCAGCCTGAGCGATCGGCTGCGTGCCATTCAAGACCAGGTGCTGAGCCGGCCGCGCCTCGAGAAGCTTATTCTCGACTTGAACCTCTATTCCGAAGAGCGCCGGACCGGCATCATGGCGGACGTCGTCCAGCGGATGAAGGGGCGCGATCTGCTCATCTACCCGGCAGGACCGGTCGCATTGCGTGTGAGCTACGTCGGGCGCGAGCCGATCACCACGCAGAAAGTCGCCGAGCAGATA
>CAZSNV010000532.1:0-2128 GCA_964608035.1 uncultured Gemmatimonadaceae bacterium
GACGTCGTCGTCGAGGCGCGAGTGAGCGTCTGGCTGGGAAAGGCGTGATGAACCCGGCGGTCCCCCCTTTCGCTACTCGACCTGCCAGGCACATACTCGCCAGATGACCTCGAGACGCGAATTCGTCGAGCGCGCGGCGGTGTCTGCCATCGGGCTGGTGGTCCCCGCGTCAGCGCCGATCGGCCTCACGCCGGCAGCCGCCACTCCGCAGCCCCGCCGTGGCTTTCTCGACCTGCTGCGCGCGCCGGATCGCGTCGTCGTTCAGACGCCAACCGGCGATCAGGTGCTCCGGCACGACACAGGTGAACGCTGGACGGGCGACAACGGTCTCCTCATCACGACGGCCGTGCAAGCCGGCGCTCTTCACGTCGCGCTGTCAGCTCCGACGGTCGCGGTCAAGCGGCTGCATCTTCGTTGGCGGGGCCGCCTGACCGATACGCGTCTCATCCTTGGTGACGCCTGGGAGCGCGGGTACGGTGATCTCGAGTGGCGGGCGTGGGTTCCTGACCGGGTCATGCCCTGGTATTTCGTGACACACGACGGGTCGCTCACGCACGCGTACGGTGTGCGCACCGGCGCCAGCGCATTCTGTTTCTGGCAGGTTGACCCGCAAGGCATCAGCCTGTGGGCGGACGTGCGGAGCGGAAGCGCGGGCGTACAGCTCGGCGAACGCACGCTCGACGTGTGCGATGTCCTCTGTCGCGCCGGTCGTGCGGACGAATCGGCGTTCGCCGCGGTGCACGCCTTCTGTCGACAGATGTGCCCCAATCCGCGGCTTCCATCGCAACCAGTATATGGAAGCAACGACTGGTACTGGGTGTACGGAAGGAATAGCGCCGACACGGTGCGTGTCGACGCACAGCATATCGTCGAGCTTTCACCCTCAGGCGGAAACCGGCCGTTCGCCGTCATCGACGATGGATGGCAGCCGGGGCGCGGACAGGACAAGGCAGGCGTGGGCACGTGGGATCGGGGCAATGAAAAGTTCCCCGACATGCCAGGCCTGGCGGCCGAGATCCGGCGGGCCGGGGCGCGTCCCGGAATCTGGATTCGTCCGCTGCAAGCGACAGCCGAGGCGCCGGATGGGTGGCGCCTACCGCGCGACCGTGGCGTCCTCGATCCGAGCGTGCCGGAGGTTCGACAGAAAGTCGCCGCCGACATCGCGCGGCTGCGCCAGTGGGGCTTCGAGCTGATCAAGCACGACTACTCCACGTTCGAGATCTTCGGCCGATGGGGCTTCCAAATGGGATCGGCGCTCACGCGCGACGGATGGACCTTCGCGTCCGGCTCCGATCGGACGACGGCCGAGGTGATCGACGAGTTGTATGGGACCATACGCGCGGCTGCGGGTGGGAGTCTCGTCATCGGCTGCAACACCGTGAGTCATTTGTCGGCCGGCCATTTCGAAATCTGCCGGATTGGTGACGACACGAGCGGTACCGAGTGGGCGCGCACGAGGAAGATGGGCGTGAACACGCTTGCGTTTCGCGGCGCGCAGCATGGCGCGTTCTACGTGGCCGATGCGGACTGCGTCGGCGTCACCAACGCTGTGCCGTGGACGCTCAACCGGCAGTGGCTCGATCTCCTGGCGCGAAGCGGTACCATGTTGTTCGTGTCGCTTGCTCCGGACGCGCTCGGGCCGCAGCAGCGCCGCGATCTGCGCGATGCGCTCGCGCTCGCGGCGATCCGCCAGCCACTCGCCGAACCGCTCGATTGGCAGCGCACAGTGTACCCAGAGCGCTGGCGTTCGATGGGTCGCGATCGGAGCTTTGAATGGGTCGGTGCTGACGGTGCCGGGCCGCCCTGAGTGTTCGGCAAGGCGGCACGCGAGTAGGGCTTGTCAACGAGGCCTTCCACGTGACTAGGATTTCATCAGCTGGGGGTCGACAGCCCTCGTCGCGCCGCGTTTCGGGTGTAAGATTGGGCCCGATGAAACCCAAAGAGCTCACCCTCCGCGGCCTGATCCTCGGCGCGCTCATCACGACGGTCTTCACCGCCGCCAACGTCTACCTCGGCCTCAAGGTCGGCCTCACCTTCGCCTCGTCGATCCCGGCGGCGGTGATCTCGATGGCCATCCTGAGCGCGGTCAAGGACTCGACGATCCTCGAGAACAACATCGTCCAGACCA
>CAZSNV010000533.1:0-2100 GCA_964608035.1 uncultured Gemmatimonadaceae bacterium
CGCGGGCCTCCTGCTCGAAGCGGCGCAGCGGTTCCGGATCGGTGCTGAAGGCGCCGGACAGCACCTTGATCGCCACATCGCGGTCCAGACGTGAGTCGCGCGCGCGATAGACCTGTCCCATTCCGCCGGCGCCAATCAAGCCGACGATTTCGTACGGGCCGAGTCGCATACCGGCGTTCAATGCCATGTCGTGGTCGTGGACACAGATGTTGGAAGGTTGCCGCCGCGATTATAGGGCGGCGCGCGATCGCCGCAAGGCGAAATCGGGCGCGACGTCCGCGCTAGCGCGTCGAATCCGGGCGCCCAAGCATCGGATACGTGATGCCCAACTGTTCCAGGTACGTGCGGTACCTGGCCGGATCGTAATAAAACTTCTTCAACTCCGGCCGGTAACGCTCCAGCACCTCCCTGTTCAACCAGGTCGGCGCGGGTGTATCCGCGGCGATGAAGGGCGTGTACTTCGTCTCTTTCATCTGCACGTCCGTGAAGTAACCCCACGCGTCCTTCACCAGCTGCGGCTGCACGAGGATGTCGATCATCGTCATCGCCTGGACCTTGGCGCCGGCGACGACCCCTTTGTGCGCGATCGGCGTGGCCATCGCAATGGCGTTGGCCCAGTTGTGCCCCGGGAGCCCGGGAATGTTCGACGGATAACGCAGCGCCACCGTGGGCACCGTCCACGACACGTCGCCAATATCGTCGGACCCTCCGCCGCGCTTGTCCTCGTCCTTCAGCGGTTCATCGATCTTCGCGAGCTCGACGTCGAGCCCCTTCTGATTCGGCGCGGCGATCTCCTTCTGCACCGCCCTGGCGAACGCCTGGTCGTCTGCCGACCAATTCGGCAGCCCGACGCGCTGGATATTGGTGAACATCGCCTCGGCGACCGGCTTGTTGAAGTGCTGGGGCCAGGCGGCGCCAATAATGCGGGAGGTCCACTTCGCGCCGGTCATGAGCGAGGCGCCTTCGGCCATCGTGTTTCCAAGCTCCCACATCTCCTTGATGAGGGGATACTCCGTCTCGCGAAAGAAATACCAGACGGTGGCCTTGGAGGGCACGACGTTCGGCTGATCGCCTCCGTCGGTGATCACGTAATGAGAGCGCTGCTGAAGACGCAAGTGCTCGCGCTTGTAGTTCCATCCGGCGTTCATCAGCTCGACCGCGTCAAGCGCGCTCCGGCCCCGCCACGGCGCAGCCGCGCTGTGTGCGCTTTCGCCCTCGAAGGTGTATTCAATCGACACGAGGCCGTTTCCCGACCCGGAGCCCCACGCGACCTTCATGTTGCTGTCCACGTGCGCGAAGAGCGAGATATCGACATCCTTGAACACGCCGTCACGGACGAACCACGCTTTCGACGCGAGCAATTCTTCTGCAACCCCTGGCCAGAGCATCAACGTCCCCTGCAGCCGGTCGCGCTCCATGATCCTTTTTACAGCCAGGGCCGCGACGATGTTCAGTGGCACGCCGCTGTTGTGACCCTCACCGTGCCCTGGAGCTCCCGCAATCAGCGGCTCGCGGTAGGGCACGCCGGGTTTCTGGGATGCCTGCGGGATCCCGTCGATGTCGGAGCCCAGCGCGATCACGGGCTTGCCGGAACCCCAGGTCGCGACCCACGCCGTTGGCATGCCGGCGACGCCACGCCGCACGGTGAAGCCGTTTTTCTCGAGAATTCCCGTCAGGTAGCGTGAGGTCTCGAACTCCTGGTGCGCAAGCTCCGAGAAGCTGAAGACGGAGTCGACCATCTCTTGCGCCGTTTTCGCCATGCCGTCCACAGCGGTGGCCACTTCCCGCTTATAGACATCCGCTTTATCTGTGGTCTGCTGCGCGGCAGATGGAAACGGGATCGAGCACACGACCAGAACCACCAACATGGAAGCCGCGGTGCGCAACATCCGGTACATATGTCCTCCCGGCGTGTGAATGAAAAACCGGCCGATTATACCTGCTCGTGAAGCAGGCCGTTCCGGATCCCTTCGATAAAGCTGTCCACGTTCTTCCTGGCGATCCTGTCCAGGAGGCCCTGGGGACCGAAAGCGGCCAGCTTCCCTGAGATCGTCACGTCACCCTGCCAGTGCACCACGGTCTCGCCGGTAGCCACTGCAT
>CAZSNV010000534.1:0-2061 GCA_964608035.1 uncultured Gemmatimonadaceae bacterium
ATACCGAAGCCGCTAGCCTCGGCGAGAGCGGTTTTCAGGTCTCAGGGTCATTCCCTGATTTCGTCCGGGATCAATCTCCAAACGGGCGTAAACTCGCGGCCGGAGGATCCCGTGCGAAAGCGGCTTCTAGCTGCCAGTGTGCTGGTCAGCCTATTCCCCGTCGCTGCAGCCGCTCAGGAACCTGTGGCGACAGCAGTCAAACCGTTGCTGTTTACTCCGGCCGACCTCAGCCGGGCGCTCGCGCCAATGTCGGAAGTTCGGTTTGATGCGACGCCGGCCGATCCTGACTCCGAAGGACGGGCTTGCCCTGGCTGTCCCGTCCGACGCATGGTCCGACCGTATCTCGAGTCGGTCGCCGTCAACGTCATGTACAACGGCATCAACCGTCTCCGCGGTCATGACACCGCCAAGATCACGTTCAAAACCATGTGGCTCAACCTGCGGCATGGATTCGAGTGGGACGAGAACCCCTGGGGCGTGAATCAGATCGGCCACTCCTACCAGGGCAGCAATTACTTCACGTCCGGCCGCGCACACGGCTTGTCGTTCTGGGAAGCCACCCCGGTCGCGGCGTTCGGGAGTTCGACGTGGGAGTTTCTCTTCGAGAACAACCGTGCGTCGCTGAACGATCTCATCAACACGACGCTGGGCGGCATCGCGCTTGGCGAGGTCATGCATCGCATCGGCTGGCTCATTCGCGATCCGACGCTCACGGGCAAGGGTCGCGGCAGGAAAGAGCTCATCGCCATGGCCGTCGATCCGTTCGGCGGACTCCAGCGCCTGACCTCTGGAGACAGGAAGCGCGTCGCGCCAAAGCCGGACGGCATGATTCCATCCTCGGTCACGACCCGTGGGGGCGCCGGTGTGCAGTGGCAGGGCCGGAACGTGCGCGAGGCGCGATCATCGGCGCAGCCGTTTCTGGACATCGACATGGACTACGGTGACGTGCGCAACGGCCGCAGCAAGGTCCCCTTTGGGGCGTTCGCGCTTGAATTCACCGCGGGAGGAGGCAGTGCGGTGTCGCTGGCCAACATTCGTGGCAGGTTCTTCGGCACTCCGTTTGGCAAGGACGGCAAGGCGCAGTTTTCGATCTTTCAAACGTTCGACTACACCACCAACAAGGCGTACGCCTTCGGCGGCCAGGGCGTCGAAGTGGAAGTGGCGATGAGGCGGAAGTTGTCCTCCGGAGCGTCCCTCTGGATGGCCGCGACCGGCGGCTCCACAATCCTCGGCGCCGTGGACACGTTGCTCAATCCGGACGGCGCGAGTGTGGATCCCGAACTGCGGCGTACTTACGACTACGGCCCGACCATTCGCTTCGGTGGCGTTCTCGAACTGCAGCGCAGCGGAGAGGCATTTGCGCGCCTGAGCTATCAGGGCTACCAGCTCAGCGTGGTGGATGGGACGCGCGCGTTTCACGTGCTGCAGCGCATGCACCTCGACATCCGCGTGCCGCTCGTGCGCAGAATCGCGCTCGGCATAGCCGGCGAGTACTTCTTCAGAAAGGCCTATTTCTGGCCGGAGGGCAACCGTACCGACCAGTCGCCGCAGTTCCGCATCTTCGCGGCATGGAGGCAGAAATGACTGCCGCCCGCTGGACAGCCGCGATCCTGTCCTGTCTCTTCTTCGCGCTCGCCATCGGGTCGCTGGCAGAGGCTCAGACGCCGCCGGAGGCTCCGGCACAGATTGCGCCACAGAGTCCGGCGGCGCCACGCGTGGGATCCAAATGGTGGTTCGTCGGCGGGGGCGGCTTTTCGATGGCACGGGCCGGGTGGCGAGACGAACTGGGGGATCAGCAAGCGGGCGTGTTCACGAACACCAAGGGCGTCTTCGTCGACGTCGGCGGACGCGTGAGTCCGCGCGTGGATGCCGGCATTGAGGTCATGTTCGTCACCGCGCGTCTCGATGATGACCAAAGCGACCCCATCCGCACGACGTTCATCATGGGCATCGCCCAGTTCCGGCCGCGGATCGAGACCGGTTTCTACCTGCGTGCCGGCATGGGAGTCGGCTTCGCGGGCAACGGCCTCATCAATCGGTCTGGTCCGGCGCTGAAGCCGC
>CAZSNV010000535.1:0-2055 GCA_964608035.1 uncultured Gemmatimonadaceae bacterium
CGATGCGGACGCGCACCCGGTCGCCGGGAACGGCGCGCGGCACGAACACGACCTGACCCTCGTGGCGGCCGAGGCCCTGCCCTCGGTAGACGGCCTTCTCGATGTCGATCTCGACGACGTCACCCGGACGCAAGCCAGATTTGGCGGGCACCGTTCTAGCCGCCGGCCGCGTACCGGAGTCGCGTTGGTCTGACATTTACTCACTCTACCCGTTCCGGAACGGGTAGGGTCGCTGAACGCCGACCAGTAGGCCGGTGAACCGCGCAGGTTTCTTCGGTGTCGTCCAACGACGAACGACACCCACGACTTGGCGCGGGGGAGGACGTTGGCGACGTTTCTTTCACGTCTACTTCGGACGGTTGAAGCGGGGGCGCCTGGAGGAAGACGTCGTCAGACCGAATATCACAAGGGCAGACGGGTCTCGAGGCGAGTGTTACCCATCTCTCCGGACTAAAGTGTTACCCATGTCCCCGACCGCTCAGCCCTCCACAGTGCAAAGAGACCGGCAAGACCGCCAACCACTCCGGCTACGACTGCTGCGGTGCCCGCAAATGCTATTGCCCAAACGATTCGCTTGATCGGAGGAGAAACCCGTGCGAACCGCGACACCGACCTCACATGCAAGATGGGGCCGAGTGCGAAGAGCGGTGGCAGGACATGCAGCCCGAGCAGGATGACAGCAGCAGGCACGGGATCCCGCTTCAAGACGTGCGGGTAGGCGTAGATCGCCCAACCACCGAGTGCTGTGAGCCACCCCGGCAATCTCAACAGGACGGCCGTCGGAATGGGATGGCGTTCGGTGAAAGTGGGCCCGTCGATGACTGTGGGCGCCCTTGCCGGTTGCTTCCCGACGTTCAGGCGTCGCATCGGACCTCAGTTGTCCGCCCACCCCCCGCGTTAAGCTGCGAAGCGCCCGGTGCGCGCCGAATGGCGCGCACGCGACGCCGTAGGCGGAGCGGGGCGCTTCGTCAGCTTCAACGCGTTGTGAGACCGCGCTCAAGCTCTGCCACGGCCAGCCGCAGCCACCCGTTGAGCTCTCGGGGTCGCTCCAACATCAAGAAATGGCCTGCCCCCGGAAGGTACGACACCTCAAACCGGGCGACGTAGGTGCGGAAGACAGACGGGTCGATCTTACTTTTCTCGGCGTTGATGGCGATGATCGGCAGGCGTGGCCCCACTTCCCTTAAGGCGTCCCTGAGGTGATCGTTGCGGTACCGGTAGTATGCCAGCATCGAGGGGATCGCTACCTGCGGAGGTGCCGCGGCCATGTCGCGTGCCACACGATCCACAAGTTCTGGGTCCGACTCAGGGAGGAAGAACTGCTTGCGGACGAGCGCCTCCATGTTGCCGACGAAGTCCTGCTGAAGAGGCCTCGCGAACTCTTTGAGCTCGTCCTCCGAGTACCGACGATCAAAATATCCGGTAGAAATGTTCCGATATGCGTCCACTCCTATCAACGCGACAACACGTTTCGGCCGAATCTTCCCAGCTTCGAGAATTGAGTATCCGGCGGCAGAATGGCCCACCATGATCACGTTCTTCAGGGCCAGGTGGTCCAGCACCGCCGCGATGTCTTGCCCGAACGCCTCCATGCTCCAGGCCGAACGGTTCGCGCCCGAGTCGCCGTGCCCTGCAAGGTCGATCGACACAACGCGATAAGAGGTTGCCAGATCCTCCATTTGCGCAGCCCAATAGGTCCGATCGCAAGACCAGCCATGCACAAAAACCAGGGACGTGCCACCTCGCCCGGCCACGGTGTAGGCGATAGGTACGCCATCAAACGATCGAACCGTCTCGGCTCTTGCCACCGGCGCCTCGAGCGCTACCGCAAAGGCCAGAGAGATGCCGAGCATCGTTCGCATCCGTACCTCCCGATGAGAGCGGTCTAACAATCATCATCCCTGGGATGGATAACCGGGATATTTCAACGACGGTTAACCAGATATCGCAACGACGGATGACCTGGCATCGACCGAATCAGAGGTGGAAGAGGCTCAGGCGCGGAATCCCGTAAAGGGCCAGCACCCGCCGCGCCACGGAGTCGCTGCGGATCTG
>CAZSNV010000536.1:0-2049 GCA_964608035.1 uncultured Gemmatimonadaceae bacterium
GGTCGCCGTCATTGCATGGGAGCGGCAAAGGTCAGCCGCACGGCAGCCATGAAGGAGGCCATCAGGCCATGATCCTTCACGCCCGGCGCGGATTCCACGCCTGACGACACATCCACCACATCGGGAGCGAGGCGATCGATCGCGAGTCGCACGTTCCCGGGTCGTAAGCCGCCGGCGACAATCAACCGTCGTCGCTGCCCCGCACGACGGCCACGAACATCGGCGGCGACGGCGTCCCAGTTGAACGGGGTGCCAGTGCCACCTAACGCGCCATGGGCGAGCGTATCGAGAAGCACGCCTTCAGCCTCGCGGAAGGCAGTCTTCTGTTCGGCGGTCAGTCCGTCCGCGCCGACGCGGATCACGGGCCAGACTTCGACGCCGAGTTCTTCATGCAGGCGCCGGATCGCATCGGGCGCAGTCGCCTGGCCGTGCAACTGGATCACGTCCGGTCCCGCGATGCGAGTCATGCGCATGATTTCAGAAACGGTCTCGTCGCCAAAGACTCCCACGCTCCGGACTTTGGTGCCGGCGAGCAGCGCAAACAGCTCCGCCGCGCGCGCCGGTTCCACGCGGCGCGGGCTCTCCGTCATGATCACGCCGACGAACGCGGCGCCGAGCTGCGCGGCCTGCCGCACATCTTCGTCGCGCGTCATGCCGCAGAACTTGACCTCAGTCACGCCGGCCTGCCCGCGGAACTCCGGTCAACCGGGCAACCGCGTCCTGCGGGTCCGGGGCAACGGAGAGCGATGAACCGACGAGCACCGCGTCGGCACCGAGTCCGGCGACCTGCTCGACATCGCTCCGGATGGAGATCCCGCTCTCAGCGATCGCAACACACGACGTGGGAATCAGTGGAAGGAGCCGGCTGATGACTTCGGGCTCCAGCTCGAGTGTCTCCAGGTTTCGCCGGTTGACGCCGATAAGCGTTGCGCCGGAATCGAGCGCATAGGTCAGCTCGGTTTCATCGCGCACTTCGAAGACGGCTTCGATTCCTGCCTGACGAGCAGCGTCCGCCATGATGCGGGTGTCGTCGGGTCCAAGCGCCCGAACGATGAGGAGGGCGGCGGCCGCTCCGCAGGCTCGCGCTTCCAGCATCTGAACGGGGTGGACGTGAAAGTCCTTCTTGAGCAGCGGGCTCGAAACCAGCGCCCCCACCGATCTCAGGTCCTCGCTGCTACCGTTGAACTCCGAGGGCTCAGTCAGGACGGAAATGGCCCTGGCACCGCCTTGCTCGTAAAGCCGAGCTCGCCTTGGCGCATCCATTGACTCGTCGAGCGAGCCTTTCGACGGGGACCGTCGCTTCACTTCGGCGACGACAGCCACGGGTCCGCCAAGGAGCGCCTCGCGAAGTGAACGCACCTCTCCGGACCCAGCGGCCCTGGCCTCCCAGATACGCGCGTCCCCCAGGTCGTTGGCCCGGGCACGAGCGAACGTCGTCAGGCGACCAAGCGCCCCCGAGGGAGGGCTCCAGAGAGTTCGTGCTTGCACTTCGGTACCTATTCGGCTATCGTGGTCTTCGGCTGTTCTTCGGGTGATCGGCTCGGGTCGGTTCGTCCCGGCACCTTTGCGAGGTTGTGATGCCCCTGACCAAACGCCAGCGCGAAATCCTCACGTACCTGCAGGCGTATGCCGAGGAAAACGGATACGCGCCAAGCTTCGACGAGATCGCCAGGCAGTTCAACTATAACTCGCTGGCCACGGTCCACGAGCATCTCACGAACCTGGAGCGCAAGGGGTACATCAAGCGCTCATATAACGAGAGCCGCGCGATCAACATCCTGCCGTCGGAAGTCTTCCAGCGCGCGGTCGAATTGCCCCTTCACGGTCGAGTCGCGGCCGGCGTGCCGATTGAAGCGATTCAGGGGACGGAAACCATGGCAGTGCCGGAGGAACTCGTTCGGCGCCGCGGCCAGCACTTCGTGCTCAAGGTGAAGGGCAGCTCGATGATCGACGAGCAAGTGCGCGACGGCGACTTCGTGATCGTCAACGAGCGGCGCACCGCCGACAACGGCGAGATGGTGATCGCCCTGCTCAATGGCAACTCAGCGA
>CAZSNV010000537.1:0-2019 GCA_964608035.1 uncultured Gemmatimonadaceae bacterium
GGCGGGTCGGGAACATGCCCGAGCGGCATCAGGAGCAATCCGCCCACTCCGTGTACCGCGTCCTGTACTGGTTCCGTGTGTGGCCTCTCGGACCTCGGACGACGCGACTGTCCATGCACGGCTATGGTTTACGCTTGCACTATGTGCGCATTCCCAGGCAACGAGTCGATCCTGCAGCCACCGACGACGCCGCTCGACCGATGCCCGACGCCTGACGCCGGGACGGATGAGGCTGCGCTAAGGGGGACGCCATGCACCACGGGCGATCAGGGTAAGCGCTGCCAACCGGCAGCGACCACTAACGTGTGCGCGTGCTGGAACATGGAGTGGGATTGTGACAGAAAGCCTGCGAACTGGCCGTGATCCGCTGGCGCGAGTGCGCATCGGAAGCGCTGTGAGCTTCTGCTGATGGTGTCGGGAGCGGGTGTATTTCGGCCCGCTCCCGGCAAGTCAATGCGGCTCAGTGCGGTCCGACTTGAGTCATAACGGCGTCGGCAAGAGCATCGGTGGACTCGGCCGTGTAGGCGTAGGGCGGCGTGAACGCCACGCCGGTGGATTCCTGATCTCCATCCGTGCCTTCGTCGTAAACGTTGTCACGCGCCAGAAGATTGCCCGTTGAATCGACCTTGTGCGGCGAATGCACGCCCCGGTAGATGTTGTTCTCGACCAACAGGGATGCGCCTTGTCCTGCCTCGGTGCAGTAGGAACTGCCAGTCGAGGTGAACAGATTGTTGAACACGTGGATCTGGCCGGCGCGTGTGCGCGGCATGCGCTGGTTGACGTTGTCGGCCCACCAATCGTGATGAAACGTTACGTTGAGCCGACCGACATCCGTCGGCACGTTGTCGTCCGCGCCGATTAGATTCGAGAAACGGTGGGGGCGATCGCCTCTCGAATACCAAAACTTCGTCCATGAGACGGTCACGTAGCTCGATGCATTCGTGATATCGACGTTGCCATCCGAGCCATCGGCGATGTCGAGGTGGTCGAGCCAAATATGATGCGAGTTCGAGACGGTAATGGCGTCGTCGGGCATGTCACAGTTGTCAGTGCTACCGAAGCAATCGTTGCCGCGGATCGTGAGATTCTGGACGATGACGTTCTTTTGACCGCTGATACTGAGTTGACCGTGAAACACGGCTCCGGGCGCTCCGATGAGTGTCTTGTTGGATCCGATCTCGACTTTTCTCGGTGCGCTGATCGTGCCGGAGATGCGCACGATACGCGGCAAAGAATCCGCTGCTTCTCGTTCGAGTTGCTCGCGGGTAGTCACTTCCAGCGCCGGCCCGTCGCGCCCGCCATAGGTGCCATCCTGACTGTCCGCGTTCACCGAGGCCCAGCCGATGGGGGCGCCCGTGATCACGCTGCCATCGTAGGGCGTCGCGCCCGGAGGCGCATCCGTCGGTCCAGCGGAGGCGTCGTTCGAGCTGCCGCTGACTCCCCCTGAACCCGAAACGAGCGTCGAGCCATCGGCACCGCCAACGGACGAGCCGCCCCCGACTGGTGCGCGTGCAGCGTTCTCGGCGGCTTCTTGTTTGGCCACGTCGCTACACGCCGCGAGCATCAGGGCTGCAACCAAAGTCAGCGAGGGCCGGCCAGTTCCAAGAGGCGTGCACATGTCGGAAATCTCCGGTTCGCTACGAACTCCGCGCCGTCGCCAGTGAGTCGAGTCGCGATCCGGCCAGTCGGTTAATGCCAGTTCCTGGCCTTTCGATCACAATGGCGCTGCTCGATGCCCGTTCGAAATTGCACGCTGATTGCTGCCATTCCCGCAGTTTACGTGCCAGCCCACGCTTGAGGTGTGATCGGATGGCCGTTCTCGGGCATTAGTTTAAATCGCCAACTCGCAAGGAAGATGCGGAGCCGTCGTCGGTTCGAGCAGGGCAATGGGCGCCCTGCTCGGCGCTGTGCTGGGGGTCATGGCGTGTGCAACGCCCGACGAAGTCGACCCGGGACGTCCGGCAGGCCTGGCGGGAACCGCTGGCCGTGGCGGAAACGCCGGCGTCGCGGGCTCGAGTG
>CAZSNV010000538.1:0-1992 GCA_964608035.1 uncultured Gemmatimonadaceae bacterium
CGTACCCGGGCGCGTGCAGGGGATTCACCTCAGCCCGGACGGCGCGCGGCTCTACGCACTTGTGGCCGAGGGATCGGAGGACTTCCCGCGCTGGCTCTACGGTCTCGATGCGCGTGATGGCCGGCCATTCGCACGTGTCGATGTGGCGGGCGAGCGCTACTTGCGAATTGCAACAGTGGCGACAGCTCCTCCTTCGTGAAGGTGCGCTTAGTCTCGCGGAACGAACCGGATGGCGCGCCGCGAGCACCTACGCCACAGGCAAGGCGCTCCGAGTGGTCGGAACCAGACCCAGAAGAGGACCGTCGAAGCCGTATACAGACCGGCCATCAGAACGAACGGCGTCACGTAGTCGCCGCTGGCCATAAGACGCGAGCCGGCGAACGCGCCCAGTCCACTCAGTGTTTGCTGCGCGGTCGATCTGAGGCCGACCATCGCGCCACGCTCACCCGGATCGAGGATCTCCATTGAGAACGCTTCCGCGATCGGGCTGGCGGCTTGGCAAGAACGATGCGGACGACGTACGCGACGCCGGCGAGAGTGAGGACCGTGGTCACGGTCGAGAGGTTCGGCGAGAGCCCGATTGCCCGAACGGCCGCCTTCGACCGGGCGGTCGCGTCCGCGCAGCATCAGAGCAGGGATGAGTGAGTGCGCCCAAATAGCGATCCCAATGAAGATCGAGGCGCGATAGAGCGTGACCTTGTCTGCGAGAGACGCGGCGAGCAAGGGCACGAAGCCTCCGAGCAGACTGCCGACCATGGCGGAGAGCGTGCGAAGGCCATCGGACACACGGAGAAGAGGTGGACGCGCTCGCGGGGTTCGCTGTTCTCGGCAATGAATGCTGGCTCGGCCACTCCATGCAGAGTGCCGGACATCGTGCTCATTCTTCGGGGTGCAATCGGTCTTCGTATCCTTAGAGAGCCGGCGTAGCCCAACGGTATGAGGCAACTCCCTTAAGAGGAGGAAAGTGCGGGTTCGAATCCCGCCGCCGGCACCGAAAACGAGCGAACTATTGACACGCGTCGCAGCGGCCAGTTATGTGACCGTATGATTCGGGATGGCGCGCGGCGCGATCTAGGAGCGTCTCGACACGGCTGGTCTTGGGGCCTTACCGCAGCGACCGATCCCCGAGTCGCACGCATGGCTCGTGCAAAGCAGGGTCACCAGGGCTGGTCGCGAGGACTCACCGCCGCGACAGACCCGCGTGTAGCGAAGTCGGCGGCAAAGGCCCGCGGACAGCGACGACCACCCTATCGAACCCGCACGGGATTGTTGGTTGGGGACTGCCCAGTGCTGCCGATCGGCGTCGAGCGAGAGAGCGACTACGCCTACGTGCTTGGTATGTACCTCGGCGACGGGCATCTTGCGAGGCTGCGGCGGACTTGGGTGCTCAGAATCTACCTTGATTCGAAGCAGCCGGAGATCATCGACCGCTGCGCAAGGGCGCTCACTGCGGTCAACAAGTTTCACCGTGTCGGTCGGAATGTCCGTGACTCGATGACGATCGTTAGGTCCAACGGTCGATGCTGGCTTCGTCTAATTCCCCAGCACGGCCCTGGACGAAAGCACCAGCGCGCGATCACGCTCGATTCTTGGCAGCGCGCCATCATCGAGCGCGTTCCGGTGTCCTTTCTGCGTGGCCTCATCGAATCAGACGGTTGTCGATTCGACCGCGTAGTCGGAGGAAAGGCTTACCCGGCATACAACTTCAGCAATCGTTCGAAAGACATCCTCGAGCTCTTTTGTTGGACGTGTCAGCTTCTTGGAATCAGCTACACGAGGCCCACTGCGTACGTCATCTCGATAGCGAGAAGACCGGATGTCGCGCGACTGGACACCCAGATTGGTCCTAAGCGCTAGTGGTCGTGCATCTTCGCTGTCTTGCGCCCTCACTCGCCGCGCCGTAGCCTCGCGCTCACATGGCTGATCCGCGCGTCACGCTGCTCCGCAAGGTGCCGTTGTTCGGCGCGTGCGATGACAAGCAGCTCGCGTTCA
>CAZSNV010000539.1:0-1989 GCA_964608035.1 uncultured Gemmatimonadaceae bacterium
GCGGTACTGGACCTCCAGCTCGTCGCCGTCGCGCTTGAGCAGCTCCGGCCAGGCGTAGTCAGCCGGAATGGCCGATGGCCGATTGAGCGGCGGCTGTGTCTGCTCGTGGGCCATCTTCAGGAAGAGCAGGTAGGTCAGCTGCTCGACGTAGTCGCCGTAAGAAATCCCATCGTCGCGCAGGACGTTGGCATAGTTCCAGAGCTTGTTGACGATGGCGGTCGTGCCATTCACGCGATCTCCCCCAGCCATTCCGACGGTGCGTTGAAAGCGGCGCGCAAGATCCGTTCTCTTAGTGCTGACGCGCGCCACAGCGCGGTCTCTATGTCTCGCGTGAGTTTGTCCGCAAGCGACAAGTGGCGATCAGCCTCGGAGACGATCCGCTCCTGATCCAAGATCGGAGGAAGGGGGAATTTCATCGCTTTCAGTTTGGATCCACTGACGTTCGCCTGTCCGACTTGCTGGCTTACGACAGACCTGACCCACCGGCGGCCATAGTCCGAGTTGAGGACTGCGGCGAGGTAGTCGGGCATGAGCTCCTCGCCAGTCCGCACTCTGATCAGGTACGACGCGAAAGAGTAGTGAGAAGCAACACCGTGATAGACGGCAGTCTTGCCAACGAGCTCAGCGCTGTTCGTTCGATTGAATAGCAGATCGCCGTCCTTAAGAAGGAGTCCGGGAAATTCCGGATGATCCTGAGGCAGGAACTTCAGGTCGTCGAGGACCAGGCCGCCATTCACGATGTTTCCCATACGTAGTACCGGCACCCCGACGGTGTCGTGCAGGGTCTTGGCTGACGTCCCGTATCGCACTTCTCTCGCCAGCTCGCCAACGGTTGCCCATCGCCATCCGCTAGGAAGTTCGTCGTCGTGCTCACGAACACTTCCGCCGAGTTGACCGAGCACGGCCGCCGCGAGAACTGAGGCACGCAGCCTCCGCAGCTTCGTCCTTGCTTGTTCGAGATCGGATGTGGCGCCCTCAACACGACTGATCTGCTGGTCAAGGAAGGCAACGATCCGTTCCTGAGTCCCAATCGGAGGAACGGGAATCCGAACTTCAGCCAGGTATCGTGCGGGGACTCGTAACTGACCCGCGGTCCCAGTCATGTGTTGCCGGGCTTGGCTACGGAATTCTCGCTGGGTGAAGAAGTAGCGGAGGAATCTTGCGTTCAGACCGGGCGAGGGCCGGAGAACGTGGAACTCCGTGCTGCCTATGCCATGCCCACCCGCCATTCCGTTAACAACCGCGGCCTTCCCGTTCTCCATCGACGGCGTGATCTTGGCCAACAGGACATCTCCATCTCGGAACGGTCGAAAACCTCGCCGCGAGTCCCCATACCGACGTCTCCGAGAGAGGTCAACCTGCCCGGTTTCTTCGGAGACAGCAGTCATGGGTACGAACGTGACTTCGGTGTCCGGCGTAACTGAAGAATCTGCGGGCGGGTTGATCTCCGTGACCTCGCGCAGCGGCCGACGTACCCCTGCCGAGGACGTCACGGTGCAAGCGCAGCGTTGATTTCTCGCAGAAAGTTCGGCAGATCCGCGCCAAAGAGGTCTGCCGCCTTGCCGGCGCCGCCCTCCTGATTGAACGGGACGTATTCGAAGTCGCTCATGTCGATGCCGAGGCTGGTCGCCACCTGGTCACGGATCATCTCCAGCCAGCGCAGCTGCTCGGGCGTGAACGTCCGGCCTGCCGACTCTTGCTGAGCCAGCCAGTTGTCGAATCGCTCGCGAACCTGCGCGGCGTACGGCACCAGTTCGTCCTGCTCGTGGACCGCGAATCGGACGAGCGAGACGAGATCGGCCAACGTGCGCTCGCCCGAGCCGTGCACCTTCGATCGGTCCAGGCGCTCGTAGGCCTCCCACAGCACCTCGGGCGTCCACTGCCGCGGCGGGCGCTTGATGGCCTCGGCCAGCTCGCGCACCTGCTCGAAGGTGAGCCGGCGCCGATACGGGCGGCTGAACAGGATCTGGAGCGCATCGATCTCGTCGC
>CAZSNV010000540.1:0-1977 GCA_964608035.1 uncultured Gemmatimonadaceae bacterium
CCATGCGCGACCCCATCGCGCCCAAACCTATGAATGCCACCGTGCTCATGAATCCATCTCCTTAGAATCGGCTCGTATTTTCTCTATTCTTGCACGGCCCGCCAGCGTTGGAGAGGTTGACAACACCGGCCAGTGTTGGTATTCGACATTGCGAGGTGGAACAATGAAAACCGTAACGCTTGACGTACGCAAGCCCGCCGCTTCGATGGGCGATTTTCTGCATGGCTGGAAGACGGGCAAACCTCAGAAGTCCGCCCGCATCAGCTTTGCCACCCCGGAGCTGCTTTGGCAGGTATTGACCGCGAAGCGATGGGAATTGCTCAAGGCGCTATGCGGCGCCGGGCCGGTGTCCATTCGCGAGGCGGCCCGCCGCGTCAAGCGTGACGTAAAAGCCGTGCATGGCGACGTCGTTGCGTTGTTGAACGCCGGTCTGCTTGATCGCGCGGCAAGCGGCGGTGTTGTGTTTCCCTTCGAGGCGGTCAAAGTTGAGTTCCTGTTGCAGGCGGCGTAGCAAGTTGAACGGCCCCGGATGCGAAGCGGCCGAGTAGTCCTGTTCGATCTTGGTGGCGTTCTAGTCGAGAACACCGGCGAGCAGGGTCTGTCGTCGCTGCTGCCGTACCAACTCGACCGCCAGGAGATCTGGGCCCGGTGGCTCGCCTCCGACGCGGTGAGGCGATTTGAGTGCGGGCAGATTTCGCCGGAGGTGTTTGCGGCGCGGTTCATCGAGGAGTGGCACTTGGAGGTCGTGCCGGCCGCGTTCATAGAGGCCTTTACTACATGGCCAAAGGGATTGTTCGACGGTGCGGCGACGCTGGTTCGAAATCTGCGTGCGCAGCATCGCGTGGCGTGCCTGAGCAACACCAACGCCCTGCATTGGGCGCGCTTCCCCGAGTTGCCGGAGTTGTTCGATTCGAGTTTTGCGTCCCATTTGACCGGGTTCTTGAAGCCGGACCCGGAAGCCTTTGAACATGTCCTGCGCGAACTCGATGTGCAGGCGGAGGCGGTCTGGTTCTTCGACGATTTGCTGCAGAACGTCGAAGCGGCGCGTAAGGTCGGGATTCGCGCGGTGCAGGTAAGGGCCTTCGCGGAAGTCGAGCCGGCGCTCCGCGCCGAGGGACTGTATCCCTAGCGAGAGACCAAAGCAGCGCCGGATAAAGCTGTCCGTAGCAGGCGGTGGCGAATAAACTTGATTCGATGAGCTCCGGCACCGAGTCCTGGCCGTTCGCTGTTCGCCCGTTGACGCAAAATCTCGGTGCCGCAATCTCGGGCGTCGATCTGGCGGACGACCTCGCGGACGAGGTTTTTCGCGCCCTCTACCGGGCATATCTGCGCTATCAGGTGCTGCTGTTTCCGCCGCAGGAACTGCCCCCCGGTCGCCAGGTCAAGTTCGCCCGCCGCTTCGGGGAAGTGCAGGTGCATGTGATGAACCAGTATCACGCCGACGGCTACCCGGAGCTCTATCGGCTCTCGAACCTCGATGAGCACGGCAAGCCGAACGGCCGTCATCCGGACAAGGGCACCCTAGCGTGGCACACGGACGGTTCCTGGCAACGGGTCACCGGCCAAGCGACGATCATTTACGGCGAGGTCATGCCGGAGAGCGGCGGAGAGACGCATTTCTGCGACATGTATGGAGCCTATGAACGCCTCGATGCGGCGTGGAAAGCGCGTATCGCCGACTTGCGTGCCGTGCACAACCTTGATTTTTCCCGCACCCGGCGCCATGGCGAAGATCCCATGACCGAAGCGCAGCGGCTCGCGACGCCGCCGGTCGACCACCCGGTCGTGCGAACGCATCCCGAAACCGGCCGCAAGTGCCTGTATCTCGGCGACCACGCGGAAACCATCGTCGGCATGCCCTATGCGGACGGACGGGCGCTGATCGAAGAATTGAACGCGCTCGCCGTCCATCCGGACCTTACTTACGAGCACCGGTGGACACCCCGCGAGCTGATCGTGTGGGACAACCGCTGCGTG
>CAZSNV010000541.1:0-1977 GCA_964608035.1 uncultured Gemmatimonadaceae bacterium
GGGCGTCGCACGCGTACAGGATCATCTCCGGCTCGCCGGCGACACGCCGGCAGTCGGCCGGCGCGGCACAGGCCGTCCGGTACTGGAGAAACCAACCGTTGGCGGCCGTATCACTGGTCTCAATCGACACTCTGAGGAACCGTTGCAGGTAGGCGCGCAGTCCCCAGTCGAGTTCGAGCGATCGGCACGTGCCCACGGTCGCCCCTCGTGGAATCGTCGTCGCGATCGCATCGATGAAACGCACCATGTTTCGGTCGCGCGGCTCGATCGGCCCGTGGACGATCGGCACGACGACGGTGGCCACCAGTAAGAGACCCGCCAGGGCAGCCGGGATGTGCCGCGTCCACGAGACCGAAGACCGGACTCTGGCGGGCGTGATGATCGCCAGGGCAATGGCTCCGGCACCCAGCGCGAAGAAAGGGACCGACGGCACGAAGTACTGGCCCATGATTTTCGGCGAGATGACCAACGGCACCGAGGCCACGAGACCGACGGCAAGAAAGAACCACGCCGCCGGTTCCGGTGCGCGGGTCATCCTGGCGCGTCGTACCAGAAACAGGACGCCGAGGATCACGGCCATGCGCGCCACAATGCCGGACGCGAGATGTCGGACCACAGGGACCAGCGATCCGCCGCCGCCGATCTCGCCGTCGTCGCCCCGTAACGACGGGAGGAGTTGGCGGTCGACGTACTGGCCGAGCGCGTGCCTGGGCCCCTCAAAGGCCAGCAGAGCGGCCACGGCGACACTGACTGCGACGATCATGCCAGCCCACGTCAGCCACAGGTGCCGCGGCCGCTCGGCCGCCGGCAGCAGCAGAAACAGCGCAGGAACCGCCAGAGGAAAGAACCCGACCGGCCCCTTCACGAGCACGGCCGCCATGACGGCGACACCCGCGACGACCGACCACCCCAGCGTGGCCCCACGGAGGCGATCGCCGCACACGCGAGTCAGGGCATACACGGCCGTGCTCGTGCACACCGACTGCGTGTTCTCCAGCATGTTGTTGACTGCGGCCCACGTGACGATGGAGGGGAGCACCCAGAAGATGATCGGCACCCAGTCGTAGCGGGCGGGCAGCCACCGCCGCCACAGCGCGGTGACCAAGAGGCCATTCAACCCCAGCATGAAGACCGAATACACCTGCTCGACGAAGATGTGGTCGCCCAGGAGGAAGAATGCGGCGGCCTCGGCGGCAAAACCAAGCGGCGGATGCTCAAAGAACGTCGGATAGCTCGTGGCCGTGTACGCCGGGGCCCACAGGCTTCCGACGCCGATGCTGAGGTTGCGCGACACGGCCGCGTAGACCATCCCATCGAGAAACATCCCGCGCTGGACCATCCGGGGCACGGTCACGGCGATGAGGAGGGACCACGCCAGCCAGCGGTAGGCTCGCGTGCTGGCGACAGCGGTCACACGATCGATCAGAGATTCGCCAGAATGGTGTTGTAGATGACGCGAACCGCCTGGTGCGTGCTTTGCTCGATCGAATAGAGCCCCTTGTACCCAAGGGTGCTGTTCGCGTACCTGACGGCGGTTCCAATGTCCCAGTTCGGGTTCGACTTGATGTGCATGTTGCCGGACGAAGTCGGCAACAACCCTCGAATGGCGTCGTGCAGCGCTTCCTGCGTCGGCGCACCCACGTTGCCGATGTCCACGTTCGAGTAGGCGCCGACCCCTTCGATCACTTCCTTGAGGAGGATCCACGCGGGCGGTGCGGGCGACGCCGGGGCCGCGGGAACAACGGGAGCTGCGGGGGCGCCCGGAGCGCCGGCTCGGCCACGACCACCACCGCCACCACGTGTCTCAGCCGAGACCTTGACGTTCTTGGTCTTGCCGTAATCGTTCATGACCTTCCACGTCGCGATCGCGTTGGCCTTGCTCTCCTGAGTGAGCGTCCCCTGGTTGAGCATGACGCGCGGGCATCCCAGCGCGACCGCGAGGTCAATCCACTGTTTGGTGTGGTCGATCGCCCGCTG
>CAZSNV010000542.1:0-1948 GCA_964608035.1 uncultured Gemmatimonadaceae bacterium
GCGAAGCTGGACAGCACTTCGAGCAGCATCAATGCCATTCTCAGCGACGAGAACACGGCGGCGTTCAAAAGCGCCCTCGCCGACATTGCCGCTGTGTCGCGCACGCTCGCCGCGCGCAAGGACACGCTCGACGCGGGCCTGGCCAATGCCGCCCGTACATTCGAAAACGCATCTCGTGCAACGGCGCAGGTCGGGCCCGTGATCGATCGCATCGGACGCAGCGCGGACGCAGTCGAGAAAATGGGAGTCGAGGTGGCCCGGACGAGTGCCAGCGCCGGCAAGACGGTCGACTCAGCCGGCGCCGACGTGAGCCGCTTCACCGCGGAAACATTGCCTGAACTGGAACGCCTGCTCGGCGAACTCAGTGTCCTGTCGGGCTCGTTGCGGCGCCTTAGCGATCAAACCGAACGCAATCCGGCTGGCCTTCTGTTCGGTCGCAGGCCGGTGCCGGCAGGCCCGGGAGAATCATCCACAGGAGCGGGACAGCCATGAAACGCTTTGCCGTCGCACGGCGATGCCGGATTTGCGCCGCCGGACTGCTGCTGATGCTGGCCGGCGGTTGCGATATATTGAGCCCGAAGACAACGCCGCCGCCATCCTTCTATTCGCTGGACAGTGCGCGGATCGAAGCCCGGGCCGCAACCCGTGCACCGGCGGCATCGTCAATCGCGGCGCCCACACTGATCGTCAATCCACCCCATGCCGCGGCAGGTTTCGACAGCCGGCGCATCATCTACCAGCGCGCGCCCCACAAGCTCGAATACTATGCTCACAATGAATGGGTCGACACGCCGGCGCGCATGCTCGCGCCGCTCATCGTCGCCGCCGTCGATAGCAGAGGAGCGTTCCGCGCCGTCGTGCTGACGCCGAGCGCCGCGGCCGGCGACGTTCGGCTCGATACCGAGATCATTCGGCTGCAACACGAGTTCGAAACCCAGCCCAGCCGAGTGCGCTTCACGCTTCGCGCCCACTTCGTTGACGTCAAGACGCGCGGCGTGCTTGCCTGGCGCGAATTCGATGCTACCGTTCCCGCACTCAGCGAAGACCCCTATGGAGGAGTGGTGGCGGCCAACCGTGCGGTACAGACCGTACTCGAGGAACTTTCAGCTTTCTGCGCCGAGGCGGCGCGCAACCGGAGGTAGACCCAAATGAATCCCACAAAACTCATAGGAATCATCCTGATCGCGGCTGGCTGCCTTGGCTTGGCGTACGGCGGCTTCACTTATACGAAGGAAACCACCGGCGTGAAGCTAGGCCCGATAGAACTCAAGGTCCAGGAGAAGGAAACTGTAAACATCCCGCTGATAGTCAGCGCCGGAGCGATCGTACTGGGCGTGTTCCTGCTCGTCGCCGTCGGACGCAAATGACGGACCGCCGGACCGCCGGACCGCGTAACGACGGAGCCCGGCTAAAGCAACCGCCCCCATACCCGCGCCATCCATTCCTTGAACCGGAACGAAAGCGGCCGGCGTTGCCAACGTTCCAGATCGATGGCCTCCGAAGCTTCGAGGTCCTTGGCGAACATGGCCTGCATCTTCTGACCGAATTCACGCCCGAGGATCACCGCATTGATCTCGTCGTTGTCGAGGAAGCTGCGCCAATCCAGGTTGGTCGACCCCACCGTGGACCACACGCCGTCGATAACCGCCGTTTTGGCATGCAACAACGCTCCGCCCCGCTCATAGAGCTTCACGCCGCCTTCGAGCAGGCTGGAATAATGCGAGCGCCCGGCGTGAAATACGACCTGGGAGTCGGAATGGCTCGGCAATATCAGCTTCACGTCGACCCCGCGCCCGACGGCGTCGTTCAGCGCCTTCAGCAGTTGGGGGTCGGGAACGAAGTAGGCGTTGGTCAGATACACCTGCTTTTCCGCATTGCCGATCGCCGATATCAGGGTCAGGTAGATCAGGCTGTACGGATCGTCGGACGTGCTGCCGATGGCGCGCAC
>CAZSNV010000543.1:0-1946 GCA_964608035.1 uncultured Gemmatimonadaceae bacterium
ACACGAGCAGGCTGGACAACATGGATCCACCGGTCCACACACGCGTGCGTCGGCTGGCGTCGACAGCGTTCGCTCCCCGGCAGATTCGTTCGATGAAGGGCTGGATCGAGACGATGACGTCTGAGCTCCTCGACGACGTCGCCAAGACGGGGCCCGGCGTCGATTTCATCGAGCGCTTCGCGTGGAACCTTCCTCTCCGAGTGATCACGGGCATCCTCGGCGCGTCTGAGGATGACATCCCGGCGCTCAAGGCTTCCGTCGACGAGCTCACCGGCCCCGCAAGCACCCTCGAAGAAAAGATGGCCGCGTACGGCTCGATGAAGGACTACGTCCGCGGGCTCATCACGGCGCGGCGTGCTGTGCCGACCGACGACCTCCTGTGCATCCTCGTACAAGCCCAGGAGGATGACGACCGCTTCACCGACGACGAACTCGTCAATCTCGCGATGGCGCTCTTCTTGGGAGGATTCGAGACGACAGCCGCGCAGATTGGGAACGTGGTCTGGACTTTGATGTCGCGCCGCGAGCTCTGGCAAGAGTTGCTCGAAGATCCCGATCTGGTGCCGAACGCGATGGAGGAGCTGTGGCGATGGATCCCGAGCTTCCGACACGGGCAGCCGATGATCCGATGGGCCGACGAGGACGTCGAGCTCAGCGACGGAGTGGTCATTCCGGCCGGTGATCCCGTTCTGCCCGAGCACATGGTTGCCAACCGCGACGAGACCGTGTTCGAGAACGCGTGGGACATCGACTTCCACCGTAAGGATCCGGCCCCGCATCTGTCGTTGGCTTGGGGAGCGCACCGATGCATGGGTGCCCGGCTCGCCGGTCTGGAGATCGAATCGGCGCTTCGCGCGCTTGTCGCGCGGTTCCCCACCTTGGACCTCGCAGTGTCGCCCGAGGACGTCGAGTGGTCCCACTCGTCCTTCCTTCGCAGTGCGAGCGCGCTTCCGATCACCTGGTAGCGAATTTCCGCAGAGCAGCCGCGACGAACCATGATGTGCGCAATGGCGGCCGCATCCGCGCCGGAGCGCACGAACGCCGCAGCGGTGATAGGTACGCCTTCTTAGCCGGTTGCCTGGCACAAGACATAGCTATACTTATAGCTATGTCTGCCGCTGAACACCTGCCGCTCGCCGATGTGAAGAACCGCTTGTCGGAAGTAGTCGAACGGCTGGAGCGCGAGCACGGCCGCGTCGTCCTCACCAAGCACGGGCGGCCGGCAGCAGTGCTTCTGAGCGTGGAAGACCTCGAGTCCCTCGAGGAGACGCTGGCGATCCTCAGTGACCCGAAGCTCCTCGATGCGATCCGCAAGGGCGATCGTGACGTGAAGGCCGGCCGGACGGAACGGCTGTCGCGTGAAGCGGTATTGGAGCGGCTCGCCAAGAAGTGAGCTCCGAGTCTTATGACGTCGACTGGACGCGCACGGCGCTTCGCGCCCTGGCGCGACTGCCCGAGAAGGCCGCGTCCGCCTGTGTCGAGTCCATCTACGGCCCGCTCGCGGAGAACCCAGCGCGATTCGGACACGAGCTTCGACTCGAACTCGCTGGCAAGCACAGCGCTCGACGGGGCGACTTCCGCATCATCTACCAGATCGACAACGCCGCGCACAGCGTGACGATCAACGCGATCGACCACCGCAGCGACGTGTATCGCCCGCGCTGACAACGTACTGATCCGCCACTCCGAAACCCGCCGACTCAGCCACGTCAGCGGCACAGCGAATGGCGCGTAGCGATCGTCCCGGAGCCGGCATCGTTGAGGGACACTCCGGGGTGTCCTGTCGCCAGCACTGGGTAGTCATTCGCCACTGGTCGACAGCGAGGGTGCCGTACGGATCAGACGCTGTGCGGGCCGCCGCGCCTGGCGTACTCGGCGCGATAGCCGGCCCCGAGTTCTCGCAGCCGGGTCTTCGAGAGGAGCTTCCCGGCGAGCTGGAAGGTCCC
>CAZSNV010000544.1:0-1936 GCA_964608035.1 uncultured Gemmatimonadaceae bacterium
CTGATCCGCCGAGTATTATCAACTGTCAGGATCCGGGCGGTCGGGTCGCAAATTTCCGCGAGATGGCGGCCTGTTCTCCGTTCCTCGAGGGGCCCACGGGTCTGAATCGCGGCGTGCGATCTCACGAACCGCCAGACCTCTTCTCTTGCGGCCCCGACTATGAATTCTATGTAGGCCGCGAGCCGACGATTCCGATCGTGGACGCCTCCTCCGCTTTGGCCCTTAACTGGGCGCAGAACTGCGTCTGCCCAGGAATAGGAGACGCAGCCGCCTTCGAACCGTCCGGATTAGTCGGCTCGCGCTTCCACAAGGAAATCGTCGGTCCTGAGAAGGAGCTAAGCCTTTGTGGGACGCTGGACACTCCTTCGACCACAGGCTGTGGTATCAACGGAAACCTGCCATGTGAACATACGACCCTGGTGTGCCCAGGGGAAGGGATCGTGGACGTACGGAACAAGAGCCACGTCATGTGGCGAAAGATCCGTGACTTCGCAACGCGGGCGTCCTGGTTTCCCGAATCGAGTGCGCCTCAATGCAATCAACCAAGCGTTACGCTCAACTTCACAGGTAGCGTCAATTTGTCGTCGCCGTTTGGAGGGCCGACCTCCAGCTCCTTCCGCGGGTCCGTGGCCTGGGATTCGACTGCATCGCCATTTGTTTCCAATAGTCTTGAGGCCCGTTATCGGTTCCTGGGCGCGACCTTTTCGGTCGACGGAATAGACTACAGCAGTAGAATCCAGTCGCTATCGGGTTCGAGTTATGTGAGGATATTCAACAACGCTGTCGGTGGTGATGAGTTCGACATCACCTTCGACTTCTCCCCGATTCTCGACGTTGGCGTTGGCCCTGATATTCGGTCTTTCACGGGGTCTCTTTTTGGCCCGATGTTTTCGTCAACAGCATTACCCAGTGACTTTAACTTCCTAAATTCGGCGACCTCCAGCTATTCGTTCTTCCAAAACGCCTCTGAGCCTCTTCCCAACGCCTTTGGCACCTTCGCCGCGGAACCCTCGGCGGCGGTGCCCTAAGCCGAAGAGAAACGCCACGAGCTTGAACGCGAGAGTACCGATAGGACGTTGAATCCGCGGCGACGGTCGGGGGTGTCTTCGACCGCGACTCCATCGGCTGTGGCGACCCTCGCGCCGGCCTCTCGGGCCATCTGCTCCACCGTCGCGGCGACGACCACGTCCCGGCGATACGGTCCCGCTTGGCGGCGACCAGGAGGCCCGCGCCGGAGCTTCGAAGAGCACCGAAGGCTTCGAGCATCGCGGGACGGTCCTCCCAGTACGAGCGTGCGGTGATCCGGGCGCGCACCCGGGCGGCCCTGGCGGTGAAACGGTCGAAGGGCCAGCAGTACACCCGCCGGGCTCCCCTCGGGTTCCGCTTCGAGGACGGGCGTGTGGTGGAAGACCCCGCGGAAGGCGATATGCTCGCCCGCGTGCGAGAGATGAAGAACCGTGGCTTCTCGCTGGCTCGCGTGGCGGGCATCCTGAACGCCGAGGGGCTCGTTGCCGGGGCGGAACGATAGGGGGTTTCATCCGCCGGCTACGGAGGCGACCGTCACGGCGCGCGGATCTCTCCACACGCCTGGAGCCTGCTACGCGGCGCACTGGCGTGCCTACCGCGGCGGGACTCGCAACCCGCTGGCCAGATGTGGCATCGCGGCCCCAAGGACGAGCGGTCGCGTTCAGGACGCACCATGGGCGCGCGATTATACGCATGACACACGCGGCGGCCTGGACGCCTCAGGGCGCGGTAGGCGGCGTGCCGACTCGCCATGAGCGCGACCGATCCCGAGAGCGCGGCATCGGACCGGCGCCGCGTAGACCTTGAGCGGCGTCTTCTGGGCGTGGCCCCCGGCCGAAAGGTGCAGAGCCTGAAATGGACCCCCGCTCAGCCGTCGTTTGACATCCGGCGACCCCGGACCTATCCTGCG
>CAZSNV010000545.1:0-1934 GCA_964608035.1 uncultured Gemmatimonadaceae bacterium
GCCATCCGGTCTTCCCAATGCCGCGCGCCGCCTGTGCGCTGCATGGCCGCGTAGAGCGCAAGCTGGCCCGCCTCCTGGAACTCTCGGTACGCAGGCCAATGCCCAAGTGCTTCGACAAGGCTTCTTAGCTCCCGATCGATTCGCTCCTCCGACCAGGTGCGTGGCCGGCCTCCGGCTGAGGAGTCGGCTACCTTCAGACGGAAACGCCGGTTGCGGGTTGTGCCGGAGGCTCGCATCACTCCGGCGGCGACCAGCGCATTGAGGTCGCGAGAGGCCGTCCTTGCGCTCACCTCTGCAGCCTCCACCAACTCTGGGATCGTCAAGTGGCGGCGTCGGTCGGCCGTAAGCATCGCGATGGCCCGTTCCTGCGCCGTCGTCAGCTGCAAGGGGAGCGGTAGGGCGCGTGTGACGCTTGCAAGAGACTTGACCTTCTCGGCGACCCTCTCGAACTCGACGGCCAACCCGCCGACGTAGTACGCGAGCCAGTGGTTCAAGTGATGCGTGGATTTGATCGCGCGGAGCGCCGCGTAATACGAGTCCTTGTCCTCGGCGTAGTAGCGCTCTGGTGAGAACAGGGGGCGACTCAGGAACCCTTCGCGGTAGAAGACGGCCGTCGCGAACAGGCGTGCGGCCCGTCCGTTGTATTCGGCGAACGGATGGACCTCCGCGATCTCGAAGTGCGCGAGGCCCGCGAGGATCGGCGCAGGGTAGTCGGTGCTCTCCCGTTTCTTCTCCAGCCACTCCATGCGGGTCGCCATCAACTCGTCGACCTTCCCTTGATCGGGAGCACGGTGGAAGATCTGGATCGCGTCCTTGACGACTACTTCGCCGTCTCTCCACTCGCCTTCGTGGTGAGGCTTGAACCGAGAATCCTCCCGACCTAGCCCCTTGGACATCACGCCGTGGAGGCGTTTCAGGAAGTCGGACGTGTAGGCGATTTCCCCTTTCGCGCGAGCCGCTGTTATGAAGTCGAGCGCTGCGACGTAGTTGACCAGCTCCAGCTTGGCCTGGTCGTCCGCTTCGAGGTCGTGCTCGACCGCGCGAAGAGCCTCGAGCCGGGATAGCTCGTTGCCCTCCATCACGTTTGAGTAGTGAACGGACCCCACCCGAGCGTCGAGCCGCAAGATCTCTTCCTGCGCAGGAAGAATCGCCGCCGCCTCGATCGCTCCTCGGGCAAGCTCAATCCGGCCAAAGGCGCCCATCACCTCTGGCGGATAACGATTGAAAGCCGGGATGTACTCCATTCACGCCATATCTAGAGCGTTGAAACGCGGTAAACAGACGCTTACAGCGCAACTCAGGTCAGAAGCTAACGTAGTTTTGTAAGCACAATACCTGAGGGAACGGGTCGCTGCCTACAAAACTTTCGTACGTTCAATCCTAGAACCCTCGAAAGCCTTTGGACGTGCGTATTTAAGGCTTGTCGCTCATCAACCAACAGAACTATTCACGCCATGGGTGACCGACACTATCCCAGCGGCAAAAGGGCACTCTGGTTCCGGAAAAGCGGCACTTCTCACACGGCGAACCGGCACCCGGCGGTTCCGGTCGTCGGCCGCCCGCGCTCAGCGTCACGTTTCCGCGCGCTGCTTCCAGCACAGCCGCCGCGACCTCGCCTCGATCGCCGCCGACCGCGAGCAGGAGCCGCTCGACGCCGTCTACGACCTACTGCTCGGCGGTGTCGACGAGCTGCACAAGCTGATGGTGATCATCCACGCGTACTCCGAGGATCAGCAGCGCGAGGCGTTCGCGCACAAGCTCTGCATGCCCGGCTCCGACGCGACCACGCTGGCGCCGAACGGGAAGCTCGCCGAGTCGTTCTTCCACGGGGCCTATACGTGGGCGTCGTGGTTCTGGCGGTTCATGGTCCGCGACGAGCGGCTGCTCACCGCGGAGGACGCGGTCTACCGGCTGACGGGCCAGCCCGCCGAGCG
>CAZSNV010000546.1:0-1902 GCA_964608035.1 uncultured Gemmatimonadaceae bacterium
ATGAAGCCCGCCTTGTCGCTGATGAACTTGCTCAGCGTCCAGGTGCGCCCGCCGTCAGTCGTCTTGTAGAGGCCGCGTTCGGGATTGGAACCCCAGAGCGCGCCTAACGCGGACACCCAGACGATGTCCGGGTTCGTCGGGTGGATGATGATCCGCCCGATGTGCTGCGTCTTCTCCAGGCCCATCGGTCGCCACGTCACGCCGCCGTCCGTAGACTTGTAGATCCCGTAGCCCGGCTGCACCGAGTTGCGGGCATCATCCTCGCCGCTGCCCAGCCAGATGATGTCGGGATTGCTGGGCGCGATGGCGATGTCGCCGAGCGACGCGATCGGCGCGCTCTCCCAGAGCGGGATGAATGAGGTGCCGGCGTTGATGGTCTTCCAGAGACCGCCCGTGGCGCCGGCCACGTAGAAGACCTTCGGATTGCGAGGGTCGACCTCAACGTCGGTGATGCGGCCGGCCATGTTGACCGGACCAATCGACCTCCAGCTCATTCCAGCCAGCGTTGCCGAATCAGGGACCTGGGAGGCGGCGGCCTGCAGAGGCAGCGCGGCGAATGAGGCGAGGAGGCTGAGGGGAAACGTGGATGCTCGCATTCGGGGGCGATGGGGTCGGAGGTGGCTGTTGGATTACGAAATAGGCTGAAGGCTGAAGTCTCTACGCCGTGCCGAGTGGAGGCGTTGCTGACTGGGGCCTGAAGTTACGGCGGCGACGTGGGTTCGCACAAAACGACAAGACTGGCCCGACGCCACCATCGCCCGCAGATTCCGTCGTCCGGCGATTCTCTCGCCGGCAATCCCTCACAAGCGGTCGCGGAGCCTGGATGCGCCCCCTGGAAGCCCTGCTCGTCGCGGCACTGGTGCTGTCGCTTTTCATGCGATGGCTCCAACCGCGTAACCGGCAAGTCACGGCCACGCTGCTGGCCATGATCGGGATCCTGGTCGCGCTTCACATCGTGTTCGACGGCGTCCGGTGGGAGATGACCCCGGCGTACGGGATGGCGCTGGTCGGGGCCTGGATCCTGTCGCAGGACCTGCGGCGTGTTTCCGGCGCGAAGGCGGGCGAGAGCTCGCGCTGGAAGGCGTTTCCTTCAAGCGGCCAGCGCGTCACCTGGGCTGTCCTGCTGGCGGTCACCGCGGTTGTGGCAGTGGTCATCCCGGCGTGGGCCTTCCCTCGCATTGTCCTGCCGGAACCAGACGGCCTCTATTGGGTCGGTCGGCTCGATGTCACACTGACCGACTCGAGCCGCAACAACCGGCCCGTTGACATCGCCATCTGGTATCCGGCCGAAGAGCCTAACGGGAGGGTTCTGCGATATCACCCGCGGCCCGGCGCGCTGGCGTCCGGACTGTCTGGGCCGCTCCCCGGATTCACACTTCGCAACCTCGCCGCGGCGCGCACCCATTCGACGAGTGCTCCGCGCTTCAGCGTCCGCGAGGGGAGATCGCCGATCGTCCTCATGCTCCACGACCGCGGGAGCGGTCGCTACGAGGGCACGGCGCTGTATGAACGCCTGGCGAGCAACGGCTACGTCGTGGCCAGCGTGGGTGACGACGGATCGCTCGAGACGGGGCCGGACGGCGACTTCGGCATGAAGTTGAACGATCTCGCGTTCGTCCTCGAACGCCTCGTGAATCTTCCCGGCGGTGGCGCCATCGATACCCTGAACGCGCACGTGCGCGTCGATCGTATCGCAGTGATCGGGCGCGGTGAGGCCGCCGCATTCGCGATGGAGCTGGCCGCCACTGAGCCGCGCGTGACCGCGGTCGTCGCCATAACGCCGACCCAGCCCGGGGAGAATGCGCGCCGTGGCATCAGGAGACCGTTCCTCATCTTCACGGTCGGCGACTCGATGCCCGGCCTCGATGATGCGATACGCTACGGCGGAACGGAGGCGCGCCT
>CAZSNV010000547.1:0-1888 GCA_964608035.1 uncultured Gemmatimonadaceae bacterium
GCTCATCCGGGTCATGCACAGCAGTCGCGGCATGCCGTTGATCTCCGCCGAGCAGGAGCCGCATTTCCCGGCCTTGCAGTTCCAGCGCACGGCGAGATCGTTCGCCTGCTCGGCCTGAATCTGGTGGACGGCGTCGAGCACGACCATGCCTTCGGAGATCGGCGTCGCATAGTCGACGAACGCGCCGCCGGCGGCACCGCCGCGCCAGATGCTGAACGTCGCGCTTCCCTGGCGGCGCGCCTCGGTCGTCGTCCCGGGCGCGGGGAGGGAAGTGGCCTGGCGTCCGGTCACGGGTGGTTTCGGCGTCGTCTGCGTAGCCATGGTGGCACCCTTCGCTCGGGTTGCGCCGACCGGGGACTGCGGCGCGGTTGTCTCGTGCTGCGGACGCGGTGTGGTCACTCGTTCGCCTCGACGATCTGGGCGAGGTCGCTTCGAAGAGGCGGCAGCGGCTCGCGGGAGATCTGCATCTCGCCGCTCGAGGCGCGCCGCAGCACGATGTTGAACGAGCCGTAGCTCGGATCCTTCCTGGGGTAGTCCTCGCGAAAATGTCCCCCACGACTCTCGCGACGCTCGAGGGCAGACCGTGTGATCGCCTCGGAGACCGTGAGCAGATTGGGAAGGTCCATGGCCGTGTGCCACCCTGGGTTGTACTCGCGACTTCCCGTCACCCCTGCCCGCTGCGCGCGCTGCCAGAGCGTGCTCAGGCCCTCCAGCGCGCGGCGCATCTCATCCTCTCGCCGAACGATGCCCACGTACGACTGCATCATCTCCTGAAGGTCGTGCTGGACCTGATAGGGTCCTTCGCCGGACGCGCCGCGGTCGAACGGCTCCAGCGCGCGCCGCGCGGCCGTCTCCACTTCGCGGTCGGGAACGCGCACGGAAGGATTCGCAGCCGCGAATTTCGCGGCGTACGCGCCGGCACGCTGACCAAACACGAGCAGGTCCGAGAGCGAATTGCCACCGAGGCGGTTTGCACCGTGCAGTCCGGCGGCGCACTCGCCCGCGGCGAAGAGGCCGGGCATCGTCGACATCTGCGAATCACCGTCGACGCGAATGCCACCCATGATGTAATGCGTCGTCGGGCCGACCTCCATCGGTGTCGTCGTGATGTCGATGTCGGCCAGCTGCTTGAACTGGTGATACATGCTTGGAAGCTTCTTCCGAATGTGCTCCGCGGCCTTCGGCAGCCTGTCCTTGATCCAGGCGATGTCGAGAAACACACCACCATGCGGACTGCCGCGGCCCTCGCGCACCTCGCGCACGATAGCGCGTGCAACGTGGTCGCGCGTCAGCAGCTCCGGTGGGCGCCGAGCGGTCTTGTCGCCCTGGGTGTACCGCCAGCCCTCCTCGGGCGTGTCGGCGGTCTGGCTGCGGTAGTTGTCGGGAATGTCGTCGAACATGAAACGGCGGCCCTCGCGATTCTTGAGCACGCCCCCTTCGCCGCGCACGCCCTCGGTGACGAGGATGCCGCGCACGCTGGGCGGCCAGACCATCCCGGTCGGATGGAACTGGACGAACTCCATGTCCTGGAGCGCTGCGCCCGCCTGATAGGCGAGGGCATGGCCGTCGCCGGAGTACTCCCAGCTGTTGCTCGTGATCCTGTACGCGCGGCCGACGCCGCCGGTGGCGAGGACCACGGCCTTCGAACGGAAGACACGGAACTGGCCCCGGTCGCGGTCGTAGGCAAAGGCGCCGCAGATCCGCTCGCCCTCCTTCAGCAGCGACAGCACCGTGACTTCCATGTGCACGTCGATGCCTTGATGGATCCCGTGATCCTGGAGGGTACGGATCATCTCGAGGCCGGTGCGGTCGCCGACGTGGGCGAGTCGCGGGTACTTGTGGCCTCCGAAGTTGCGCTGGAGAATGCGCCCGTCCTGCGTACGATCGA
>CAZSNV010000548.1:0-1856 GCA_964608035.1 uncultured Gemmatimonadaceae bacterium
CGACTTGCGGGTGGCGGCTGCCGCAGTCGCCACCCGCAACACTGTAGCGAGATCCTGACCGATGTACCGAGCGATCGCGGCCCGCGTTCTTCAAGCGGCGTTGAGCATGCTGGCCGTCTTGGTCCTTGTGTTCGTGCTGGCCCGGCTGACCGGGGATCCGGCCAGGTTCCTTCTTCCTCCGGAAGCCCGCGCAGAGGACCGTGCCCGGGTGACGGAAGAGTGGGGACTCGACCAACCCGCGTGGGTGCAGTTCACGAAGTATCTCGAAGGGGTTGCCAGAGGTGATCTCGGCGAATCGTTCCGGCTGCGCGCGCCGGTGACGAATCTCATTCTGAGTCGCCTGCCCGCGACCATCCTGCTGGGTAGCGTCGCCGTGCTGCTCACGGTCGCCGTCGCGGTTCCGATGGGCGTCTACGCGGCGTCCTCGCGTGGCGGGAGGATCGACCGGATCGCGCGAGCGCTGGCGGGTGTCGGGCAGGCGATGCCGCCGTTCTGGCTGGGGCTCCTGCTGCTGTTCCTCTTCTCGGTGCGCCTAGGCTGGTTACCGGCCGGAGGGGTCGGTGGTATCGATCACCTCATCCTGCCTGCAATTACGCTGGCCCTCGGGGCGATCGCGGGTCTCACGCGGCTGCTGAGATCGTCGATGATTGAGGAGCTGGGCAGCGACTACATCGCGTTTCTCAGGATGAAGGGGCTGCCAGAGTCGCGGGTCGTGTGGAAGCACGGGCTCCGGAATGCGGGGCTTACCGCAATTACCTACGTCGGGCTGCTGACGTCCGGATTCCTCACGGGCTCGGTGCTCGTCGAGAACGTCTTCAATTGGCCCGGGGTCGGACGCCTCCTCGTGGAGGGCATTCACTTCCGCGACTTCAACATCGTCCAGGGCACGCTGATCCTCTTGGCCAGCGCATACATCGGGGTCAACATGCTCGTGGACGTGCTGTACACCGTCCTGAATCCGCGGCTCCGGTAGCGACGTGGATCTGACCTCGAGCCGCCCCGTGATGCCAGAATCTGCCGGCGTTTCTCAGCGCGGGCGCGCGAAGTGGATACGGCGGCCCACCCTTGTTCCGGCGCTGCCGATGGTGATGCTCGCCGTGTTCGTCCTCATCGGTGTCTTGGCACCCCTTCTGGCGCCACACGATCCGGTGCGCAACAACCTGGCGCACAGCCTCCTGCCGCCAGCGTTCATCGACGGGGGAAACCCGGAGTACTTCCTCGGCACCGACGGGTTCGGTCGAGACGTCCTTACCCGACTCATGTACGGCGCGCGCGTCTCGCTTCTCGTCGTGGCCCTGGCGCTGACGATCGCCATCGCGATCGGCCTGTCGGTTGGCGTCATCGCCGGGTACTTCGGAGGCGTGGTCGACGCCATCCTCATGCGCCTGGTGGACATCCTGCTGACCATGCCGACCCTCCTGTTCGCGCTGGTCCTCTCGATCGCTGTGGGTGCGTCCTTCCAGAACGTCGTCCTCGTCCTTGGACTCCTGATATGGCCGAACATCGCACGCCTCATTCGGGGCGAGACGCTGCTGCTGCGGAAGCGCGAGTTCGTGCGATACGCGGGCGCGATCGGCGTCTCGCCAGTCGCCATCCTGGTGCGCCACATCGTGCCGAACATCCTTCCGACGCTCCTGGTCGCAACGACGCTCGAGGTCGCCAACGTGATCATGACGGAGGCATCGCTCAGCTTCCTGGGGGCCGGCATTCCGCCACCCACGCCCTCCTGGGGAGTGATGATCGACGAGGGACGGGCTCTGCTGGCAACCGGCTGGTGGATCGCGTTCTTCCCCGGAGTGATCTTCTCGTTCCTGCTCTACCGGCAGCTCGGCCGCTCCACGATGGTCGTCAAGCAT
>CAZSNV010000549.1:0-1825 GCA_964608035.1 uncultured Gemmatimonadaceae bacterium
CGAGCGCCTGGGCGAAGCGGCGGGTCGAATCCCCCGTCCAGATGCGCGCGTTTCGAACGATGAGGTCCGCGTCCTGCGCATCGAGCGCAGCGATCGGAGCGGCGAGCAGGAAGGCGGCAAGCGCCAGGCGGGGTTGGACGGTGAACGAGAGCATGGCGAACTCGGTGACTCGTCTGTGGGAGGTCGATTGGCGCGCAGGTTGGCACTGTCGGCTAGAGTTAGCTCGCCGACGCCCGCGCGACCAGCGGGACAAGCGAGGCGTCAGCGCGCGGGCGCTCGCGGCGGGACTCGCGCTGCACGAGAGGCCGTCAGCGCCGCCCGACGGCCCCTCGTGTTCGGTCGAGAATGTCCCCTGTACTACTCTGCGTCGATTGTTCAGCCACGAATGCCGACGCGCACGCCGTCATGGTGTGAGCGTCGGCGTGCGGCTGCCTCAGTAGTGCCCTCTGGCCTTCGGAAAGTTCGGACACGGTCGCGGGGCAGAACCGCCTTCGTACGTGATGCAGTGGTTCTCAACGAAAGTATTCGCGCCTGGCGCCGACGCGTCGCGAATGTCCACGCCCACCGGCGTGCCCGCGGTGACGGCCACCTGGACGGGCGGGTTGCCCGCGATGAGGTTGCGGCGAATCAGGTTCCCCGTCGTCAGCGGAAACAGCAGGATGCCGTTGATGTTGCCGCCGATGCTATTCTCCTCGACGATGTTGTCGCTGCTCGTCCCGACGAGGCCGACGCCGAAGTCATTCGGGCTTCCCAAGGGCGCTCCGGGGGCGACCGATCCGTTTCCGTAGAAATGGTTCCGGCGGATGCGGTTGCCGTTGCTGTTGGTGACGCAGTTCCCGCCGCACGGCGACGCGGCCGACGCGCTGCCATTGCGAACGGAGACGTTCTCGCTGAGATGGTTCTCGTTGGAGAGTCCCAGGAAGATGCCGCTGTAGCAGTTGTGGTGGGACGTCACGTTCTCGACGATGGCATCGTCCGTCTGGAACATGAAGATGCCATGGCGGCGGAAGGTCTGAACCATTCCGGGTCCGCGGATCCTGACATGATCGAATCCGGCGGTCGCAATGCCGTCGTACGGGAAGGGTCCGGGATCGGGTGCTATTCCTGTCGCCGGTGACGGCGCACAGGCGGTCGGCGGGCTGGCGGCCCCGGACATCGTGAATCCATTGAGCCAGAGGGTGATGTTGTCGCGCCCGAACTGAATGCATGGCCCGGTCGCGTTCACGCACTGGACGTCACAGGAGAGCCTGGTGTTCTCCGTGATCACCAGCGTCGTCGCGATGACGCCGCACACCTCCTGCTTGAAGGCGGCCCGGTGCATGACCGGATCCTGCACACCAGAGGATGTCGCGCGGTCGCTCGACACCGGGTTGACCGAGTCCTTGCAGGCCAGTGCCGTCAGCGCAATCATGAGTGCGCAGGTCCACAGGGTCGACCAGTTCCGCGTTGCGGTTCGCATTGCCGTCTCCGAGAGGTTATGGAACACCAACATGCGCTCGCCCGGAGCGCTGGGTCAAGCGGGCCGGGTATCGCGTGCAGGGCGGTCAGGAGCCTGCTGTGGCCACAGCCTTGAGGGAGGAGTGGCTCGAGATGGTCGAATTGCGGGTCGAGGGAATGCCGGACTACCGCTGGTTCGTCGGCCTCACCCCACGGCGCCGAAATCGATGCGACTCGGTTGGGACGACGGCAGCATCATCGTCCCCATCGCCCCAGCTCCATCAACGGAACGGCGCAGCCGCGTGCACGATCCGCCCACCCACCACCGTCAACAGCACCTTGGCATCCTTGAGCTGCACCGCCGGAATCGCGAAGAGATCACGATCGA
>CAZSNV010000550.1:0-1820 GCA_964608035.1 uncultured Gemmatimonadaceae bacterium
CGAGACTCTCCGGATGATCGTTACGGGCACCTCGGAAGCCCCTGCGCCTGCCGCGCGCGCAGTGGCGGCATAAGCATCCAACCAATGGCCGAGCAGGTCATGCCGCGGGTCAACGCGGCATTGAAGTCCGGCTGACTTCGCGCCGCCATATCATTTGAATACCGGCTAGCAGCCGGTCGCGCAGCGGAAAGCCGCCGTCCCGGTAATGGCGTCGGGGCGGTCGATGGTCCAGCCCACGCCGGCGCGCGGCGGCGCGGTCGGCGCGCTGGTCCCCGCAAAGAAGCCGTCGAACTTGAACGGGAACGATCCGCCCGGGCCGATCGCGGTTCCCGTCAGGCTCGAGAACTTACCTTGATGAATTCGATCGATGATGGCGAAGCCGGACGCGGAGTAGGTCCCGCCGTGGCTGATCGACATTCCGGCGTTAACCGTGTTGGCGCCGAAGTTGGCGTTCAGCGTCCCGGCGGTGACGCCGGCGCCGACGGTGCCGAGCTGCGATGTCGAACCCGTGCCGCCGATGAACGTGTAGGTCGCCGAGCCGATCAAGGGCACGCTGCCGGCCGGAGTGCCGACCAGGTAGTGAAGGTATGAACCGGCAGGGACCGTTAGCGTGCCCGTGACGTTGTCGCCGCTTTCTGCGCCGCCCCCTTGGGCGTCGAGCTGGAACTGCGTGCCGGTCCAGCGCCCCCAGAACAGGATGCCGTCGCTCGCCGACATTTCGGGCGCCTTCAAGGCGGTGAACGAGACCCGGCCGCCGTTGCTGCCCAGCACCGTGACGCTGACCGGGCGCTGCGCGCCGTCCAGGACGAAGGTCAGGTTGCCGGGATCGATATTTCGTGGCCCCCCGCTCGCCCCGGAACCCGCCCCCGACCCCGAGGCCGTCCCGGATTCGAACAGGCCCCGCACGATGCCGCTCGCGGAGCCGGTGAAAGTGCCGCTGACGGCAGCCGCGATCCCGAGCGAATTCACCGAGCGAGACTCGAAGGGTGGCACGTCGCCGCTGCTGGCCTGGAAGTCGCTGGTGCCCTGGAAGTAGATGAAGTTGCCGGGCCGCAGTTCCGCGGCAGTCGTCGAACCCACGGCCGCCATCTGCTGCGCGGAGATCGTCTCCTCGACCTCCGCCACCGGCTTGACGCTGGACTCGCGCGGCGCCGTCTGCGCGTTCGCCACGTACGCGGTGCGCCCCCTGCTGAGGTTGATCTCGCCGGCGGCGTTCTTCACGTAGATAGTGCCGTCGCCGCCGGTCACGTAGAGACCGTCGGGCAGATCGCAGGACTGCTGGCAGTAGGTGACCAGGAACGAGGTGCCGCGTATGCCGATCGTCGAGGTGGGCGTATCCAGCCGGTAGTTGGACGGGTTCCTGCTCGACAGGAGTCCGGTCACCGCGCGCGCGCCGCCCTTGAGCAGCGCGAGCACGATGTTGCCGTCCTCGCGCCGCGGATACTCGTTGATCTGGAAGACGGTCCGTGGCTGCAGCGAGACCCATCCGCCATCGTCGAAGCGGACCTGCGCTCTGCCTTCGCCTAGCTGGATGGCGTCCTTCTCGTTCAGCGTCTCGCCTGACTTCGCGGGACGCAATGCGCCCTCGGCATTGCGGACCGTGACGTCCCCGGTGACGTAGACGAAGCGCCCGACCGCGAGCGCGGACGGTGCCTGGAGCGCGGCGGCGGCGGCCGCGAGCATGAGGAGCTTGAAGTGGGTTTTCATGGTTCGCCCATCGCGCTAGGGGAAGTCGCGCCGCAGGTTGACGAAGAGCTGGTGGCGGTTGAAGTCCACCACCGGGATGTTCGAGCGGTTCTGCGTGTACATGTACTGCGGCG
>CAZSNV010000551.1:0-1820 GCA_964608035.1 uncultured Gemmatimonadaceae bacterium
TATGTCCTCGATGCCAAGCCGATCATAACCGGCGAGTTCCTCACCGACGCAAAGCCGAACAGGTCGCCGACGGAAGGAAACCTCGTGCAGTTCACGATGAACAACGAGGGCGCTCGACGCTTCCGCACCGAGACGGCGCGTCACATCAAGGACTACATGGCGATCGTCCTCGACCAGCGCGTGATGGGGCGGCCGCCGGTGATCCAGAGCGCAATCGGAGCTAACGGCCAGATCACGATGGGCGGCAAGGACCTCCAGGCCGCGCAGGATCTGGCACTCGTGCTGCGGGCCGGATCTCTCCCGGTACCGCTCAAGATCGTGGAGGTTCGCCAGATTGGAGCCAGCCTCGGCAAGGACTCCATTCAGAAGGGCATTACGGCGGGTACAATCGCCATCGCGCTCGTCGTTCTCACCATGCTCGTCTACTACCGCTTTTCCGGCCTTCTCGCCGTGGCGGGCCTCGCTCTCTTCGTCCTCTACACGCTCGCGGTGCTGGCCGGGTTCAGCGCGGTGCTCACCCTGCCCGGTCTGGCCGGATTCGTTCTCTCGATCGGTATCGCGGTCGACGCGAACGTGCTGATCTTCGAGCGGATACGGGAAGAGCTCAGTCATGGGAAAACGATCAGGACGGCCATCGACGAAGGCTTTCGTCACGCGATGAGCGCGATCGTCGATTCCAACGTCTCGACCGCGCTTACCGCGGCGGTGCTCTATCAGTACGGCACTGGCCCGGTCCGCGGGTTCGCGGTGACGCTGCTGGCTGGTATCGCCGCTTCGATGGTCACCGCGATCTTCGTGGTGCGAACCTTTTACATGATCTGGCTCAATCGCGCGCGCGACGCCCAGACGCTGAGCATCTGATGCTGCGGATTCTTCACGACACCAATTACGATTTCATCCGCTGGTGGAAGGTAATGGCGGCGCTGACCATCGCGTTCCTCATCATCGGCCTCGGCTCGCTCGCCTTCAAGCGACCCAACTACAGCATCGAGTTCACCGGCGGCACGCTGATGCAGCTGGAGTTCACCCAGCCTCCCGATGTGAGTGAGATCAGATCGAGACTCGCCGCGGCGGGGATTCACGGCGCCGAGATTCAGCAGTTCGGGACGAACCAGGAATTCACTGTGCGCGCGCAGGATGCGGTTCAGGTTGCGGCGCAGGAAAGGGGAGCGGAGAGCATCGCGGTTCGGATCGAGAAGGTGCTCAAGGACCGCTTCGGGGAAAACGGAGTGAAGGTGGTGCGCACGGAGGCGGTGGGACCGAGGGTCGGCAGCGAGCTGCGTCGCGGGGCCATAATCGCGATCCTGATCTCGTTTCTCATCACGCTTATCTACCTCTCGATCCGGTTCGAGTGGCGATTCGCGCTCGCCGCCGTCCTCGCCACGAGCCATGACGTCTTCACGACCATCGCGTTCCTGACGCTGATGCATCTCGAAATCTCCCTCACTGTCGTGGCGGGACTGCTGACCGTGCTGGGCTACTCGCTGAACGACACGATCATCATCTTCGATCGCGTGCGCGAGAATCTCCGGAAGGGCAGAAAGGAGACCCTCTTCGAGACGCTCAACCGCTCGATCAACGAGACGCTGCCACGCTCGGTCATGACGCACCTGACTACCTTTGCGGCGACCCTCGCGCTGCTGCTCTTCGCCGGCGAGGTGATCCGTCCGTTCGCCTGGGTGATGTCATTCGGAATCCTCACCGGAACGTTCAGCTCCATCTACGTCGCGGCGCCGGTTCTTCTCTGGATCGAGCGCAAGTGGCCCCGCAAGACGGGCGCACGCCAATCTTCATCGACAGCCACGCCCACCTCGCGGACG
>CAZSNV010000552.1:0-1798 GCA_964608035.1 uncultured Gemmatimonadaceae bacterium
CGTCCAGCAGGTCCGGGCGCCTGAGGTAGAAGAGGTTGAAGTTCCAGAAATTGCGCGCGGTGGTTCCGACGAAGGCGTGGAACTGCCGGTCGGTGACGTCGCCGTCGAAGTTCTGCGCTTCCTGACCGCCCACGATGATGCTGAGGTCGCGGTACCACCGGGTGGGTTTCGACCAGTACCGGAAGACGTTCGCGTTGTACCAGATGTAGTCGGCGCGGGTGAGGAAGGCGAGATCGTTGGCTTCGAAGCCCGGTGTGCGGGCATTCAGCGCGGTCTCCCAGAGCCAGTTCCCGGCATCCTTCGCCAGTCGCAGGTAGGCGCCGGCGCCCCGCATCGCGGTCGCGTCAGGGTCGAGCTGGCTGGTGAAGAATCCGTCGCTTCCCGGCTTCCGGTCCGGCCGCTGGAAGTACCGCGCCGGTGCCTGCTGGCGCGCCGAGATGACGGCCGGATCCCCTTCGATGTTCGTGATGGCGAAATTGCCCGTCAGCGAATAGATGCGCTCCTTGAACGTGTAACGGACGTCGGTGCCGACGAGTTCAGCGTGTCTCGTCAGGCGCGTGGCGAACTCCGGCTCCATGTCGCGCAGCACGGACGTCGCGATGCCGCCGATCACCAGGTTGCCACGCATCAGGTCCTTCTTGATCCGTCCCACGAAATAGTTCGTGAGCGGTTCAACGACCTGGATCATGTCGGAGCCCGACTCCGGTCTGACCCGGGCTTCCTCACGATTGGTCACGGCATTCAGCATTCCGATTGTGAGACCATTGCCCGTGCGCCCGGTCACCTTGGCCGCGCCGAGGATCGTCGTGGCGTCGGGCACGTCGGCGTAGGCTCCGGCGCCCTGGGCGAGATCGGCGCCCTGCGGCGAGCGGCCGATGCGGCGGGTGTAGAACGCGCTCAGTGAGGAGACGTTGCTGCAGAAATAGCAGTTGAAGCTGCCGAAGCCGAAGACGCCCGAGCTGGCGATGAAGAACGGGCGTTTCTCGGGAAAGGACGTCTCGAAGGCACTCAGGTTCACCACCGCCGGATCAGCCTCGACCTGGCCAAAGTCGGGGTTGAACGTCGCGTCGAGCGTGAAGTTGGAGCTGAGGTTGTACTTGAGGTCCAGTCCAATGCGAGCCGACTGCACATTGCCGCCGTTGAACGGATCGCCGTTAGGCGCGTTGAGGTTCTCGTTCTTGGCCGCCACATACGGCAGCAGCTCAAGCTGGCGTCCGGACTGTCCGCCGAACTCCAGGCCTTCCAGGTGGCCGAACCGGTTCGGCCCGCCCGATTCAGTCTTCCGCCAGAACGCCCATTGATCGAGCTCGTTGCGCCGATGGATCCAGCGCCGGAGCTGCAGCCCCCACGTTTGCGATGCGCCGCCGGAGAACTTCAACTGCGAGAGCGGGATCCGGATTTCGGCCGACCATCCGTCGTCATCGATGCGAGTGGCGGTCTCCCAGATCGGATCCCAGCCCTCGTCGCAACACGACGAGCCGATGCCCAGCATGTCGAACTTCGAGCCGGACGGGTTCACCTGGAAGAACGCGCGGCCGAGGTGATCGTGGAAGCCATCGATCACGATCTCGATGAAGTCGGAGTTGAATTGCGCATCGCGCCTGATGAGCGACGTGCGCACGCCGGCCCGTCCCTCGCGGTCGTACATCTTGGCGCCGATGTACAGCGCGCCTTCGTCGAAGAGGAAGCGCATTTCGGTGCGTTCCGACGCGGGCTGGCCCTCGGTGGGGTCGACCTGCGTGACCTCGGTCACGGGAGTGGCCGCCTGCCACGCGGCCTCATCCAGCTTTCCATCGAG
>CAZSNV010000553.1:0-1791 GCA_964608035.1 uncultured Gemmatimonadaceae bacterium
ACGGCGCCAATGGCTGGCAGCTCTTCTTCTTCATCATGATCCCGCAGATCTGGGGAACGATCGCGGTCGTGTGGACCACCATCACCATCCTCGTCCTGAAGGTCTTCGACATCGTGCTCACCATGACCAACGGACAGTGGAAGACGCAGGTTCTCGCCAATCTGATGTTCGACTGGATGTTCCGCGGCGGCGGCGACTTCGGCCGCGGAGCGGCGATCGCCGTCTGTATCATGCTCGCCGTCATACCGATCATGGTCTGGAACATCCGCCGCGCGAACGCCGAGATGAGAGGCCGCTGAGATGATCGCGGGACGCAGCAAGTCCGGGAACATGTTCGTCCACTTCGCGGTGCTGCTGCTTGTGGTGGCGTGGACCGCACCGACCGCCGGCCTTCTCATCAGCTCGCTCCGTGCCAAGGACCTGCTTTCGGTTTCCGGCTGGTGGACGGCGCTCACGAAAACCGAGCAGAGCCAGGTCGGGCGCGCCGCGTCACCGGAGACGCAGGTCGAGGAGAACGGGCGCTTCTTCATCCGCGGCAACGTGTTCGAGGACGAGCCCAGCGGCGTCGTAAACGGCTTTGGCGTGAAAATCGGGGATCCCAATGCCTACCGCGCCGGCGAGACGGCCGACCTGCCGAACGGCGGCACGCTCACCGTCAAGGAAGACGGCTCCTACGAGATTGCTTCGGACACCAGGATCGAAGGCACGCGCGGCCAGCGCATCTTCTACATCGCCGCCCTGCCGCCGAAATTCACCCTCGACAATTACCGGGAAGTCCTGAGCACCGCCGGAATCGGTCAGTCCTTCGTCAACTCGCTCACCGTTACCATCCCGGCGACCATCATCCCCGTCCTCATCGCCGCCTACGCCGCCTACGCGCTTGCCTGGATGAAGTTCCCTGGCCGCGCGCTGATCCTGTCGCTGATCGTCGGCCTGCTCGTCGTGCCGCTTCAGATGTCGCTGATCCCGCTCCTCAAGCTCTACAACAATATCGGGATGTTCTTCGGCGTGCCGGCCAAGACCTATCTCGGCATCTGGCTCGCGCACACCGGCTTCGGCCTGCCGCTCGCCATCTACCTGCTCCGCAATTACATGGCCGGCCTTCCCCGCGAGGTGATGGAATCGGCGCGCGTCGACGGGGCCACAGACTTCGACATTTTCATCAAGATCGTGCTGCCGCTCTCGCTGCCGGCGCTCGCGTCGTTCGCGATCTTCCAGTTCCTTTGGGTGTGGAACGATCTCCTGATCGCCATCGTCTTCCTCGGCGCGCAGAACGATCAGCTCGTGCTGACCGGGCGGCTCGTCAACCTCCTCGGCTCGCGCGGCGGCAACTGGGAGATTTTGACGGCCTCGGCCTTCGTCACGATCATCGTGCCGCTGATCGTGTTCCTGTCGTTGCAGCGGTTTCTCGTGCGCGGCCTGCTCGCCGGCTCCGTCAAGGGATGAGGGCGACAAGTGTCTTTAGGGGGTAGCTCGAATGGCTGAAGTTGAGCTTCGCGACATAAAGAAGTCTTTCGGCGCAGTGCACGTCATCAAGGGCGTGGACCTGACCATCCAACAGGGCGAGTTCGTCGTCTTCGTCGGCCCCTCCGGCTGCGGCAAGTCTACGCTGCTGCGCCTGATCGCCGGGCTCGAGGACATCACCGGCGGCACGTTGTCGATCGAGGGCAACGTCGTCAACGACGTGCCGCCGTCGAAGCGCGGCATCGCCATGGTGTTCCAGTCCTATGCGCTCTACCCGCACATGACCGTCTACAACAACATGGCCTTCGGCATGAAGCTCGCAAAGGC
>CAZSNV010000554.1:0-1785 GCA_964608035.1 uncultured Gemmatimonadaceae bacterium
TCGTCGCTCTCGAATCGCCTTGATCCTGGTGGCCATACGTTCTCTAGGAGCCATTGTGTACCTTATCGGGTACAGCGTGTCAAGTAACGGAGTCCATCAGAAACCTTCACGCTGGCCGCTCGGGCGGAGGCGTCGGCAGCACGAGGCACTCTCCGCAGAGCTTGTCGCGTTCCGTCTCATCCTCGCCGGGCGGCATGACGAGCAGGAACCACCGGCCGCACAGGCCACAGATCCGTCGCGTGGGCGCGCCGCTCATCTCGGCGTACTCTCGCGAGCGTTTCGGTCGACCCACCGCTGCGCCCAGATCTCGCCTGCCTGCTCGGCCTCGATGGCCGTCTCCTTCCGGCACGTCACCTGTTGAACGTGCGGCTTCATCTCAGACAACGTGCGGCGAATCCGAACGCCCGCATTCCAGGCACGGTCAACTTCCTGCGCGACGATCTCGAGGCGAAAGCCGCGGTAGTCCGGCACGATCAGCACGAGGCGCAATCCGGATACGCGCCTCTCATGACGCTCCGCTTGTCGTCGGACCGGCACCGCCCTCCGCAAGCGTACGTGCGCGGACCGCCGCACGCTCGAGCTCTAGATCCATTTGGTGAGTTACTTCCGCCAACCATTGCTCGGATGACCTTGCAGGGAACCGCCGGGTCGTGTAGCCCCACCTGATTAGCAGGGCGAGGAAAGCTGAAGCAGATCCAACCACACCTAGTAGCACGAGGGACTCCCATACCTCCGGCTTTACGTTGAATGCTGCCTTGTACGTCTGAGTCGTCACGAGCGGAAACAGAAACGTGAGCGTGAATGCGAGGGCGACACAGCACCAATCACCATGCGGATCGTGCTCCCGCTTTCTGATTCGGTCGAGAATCCTCAGAAACCGATCAGTGTTCATCGTGAGTTCATCCGGAATCGCTCGATACGCCGCACCACCCGTTGGCAGGATCATGCTCATTGATCAGCCCACTTTTCCGGCTGCAATGGTCGGCCAGATGTCCGCGATCCCGAGCGTGTAGACGTTCAACATCATCGTGTTTCCGCAGTTCTTGCACATCACTAGCAGCATGGGATAGGAGGCCGGCGCTGGCGTTCGGCGTCCTGCAAGCTGTTCCGTTAGTCTGCTGAAGCTCGACAGCCCGCTGCTCTCGCTGCTGGGGGGTGACGACGCTAGCCGGGCCAGCGTCCCGAGTTCTGGCGCCGTTTCGTGGTGCTGAGTTTGAAGCACCACAAGATCGGGAAGCCACCCCCAAGCGCTTTGACCGCAGAGCGGACAACGGCCCGTTACTTTCTGCCCGACGGCCGCCGAAATGCGCTGCGATTGTTCTGGAGAGAGAGGCAAGGGCATGAGGAACCTCCACGTGAGGAGTGCTAGGCGCTAGCATCCTAGCCCATCTCCACTGGAAGGGTCGGACCCCCTGGGGGGCAGCGATGAGGCAACACCCTCACGAGCCCTCTCGCATTCCGCATCGTGGACACCGCGGCCCAGCGTCACGCGTGCGGATCGTCGCGAGGCAGCGTGGGCAGGTCCACGGCATCGCGGGCAGCCACGACCACGGCCAGGCCGCGGGGGGCCTCATCACGCCGTTAGCCGCGTCAGGGCGGCCACCCACGCCGGGCCCGTCGCGTCGATCACGCCGTTCTGGGCCACCCAGGCGCGCAGGCCCGCCGCCACCTCATCGCGCCGCGCTGGCTGGTCCAGGAGCTCGCTGATCGCGTCGTGCCACGACGTGTCGTCGGCGAACAGCACGTCCTGCCCGTGGTGGAGGGATGCCGCATAGAGTCCGCGGG
>CAZSNV010000555.1:0-1774 GCA_964608035.1 uncultured Gemmatimonadaceae bacterium
CAGAAGAGGTCCTGCACGAACAGGTCTTCGCGGCCGTTCAGGTACGTCTTCACGTCGGTCAGGAGCGCGTCGAAATGCGCCTCGGTCATCGGCTGGTTCACCTTCCCCCAGTCGACATCGCCCTCGGTGCCTGGTTCGCGGACGACGAACTTGTCGTTCGGTGACCGGCCGGTATGCGGCGCCGTCGTCGCCACGAACGGGCCCATGTCAGCCAGCGTGCCCTCGCCGCGACGAATCGCCGCCTCGATAAGCGCCGGTGCCATCAGGTTCCAGTGCACGGCGCCCGAAGGCGACAATCCTTGCTGAGAGAGTCGTCGTTCCGTGCCAGGGGTCGTGGTGACGACGGGCTCGGTCTGCGTGGCCATGGTCGGCAAATCCGGTTTAAAGAGTCGGGACGGAAAAGGCGGAAGGCGGAGTCGGGAATCCCGGATCTAAAGTCGGGGTGACGCGATCCGACTGCGCGTCCATTACTGCCACTGCCGCCATGTTCACAATGTCCTGAACATCGGCACCCTGTTCCAGTACATGGACAGGCTTGGCCATGCCCACGAGGATCGGGCCGATCGCCGTGGCGCCCCCCAGATGATGGAGCAGCTTGTAGGCGATGTTGCCGGCACTCAAGTTCGGGAATATCAACACGTTGGCTGGCTCTTTCAAGGAGCTGAACGGGAAGGATTCCGTCAGCGTGGCCGCGTCGACGGCGGTGTCCGCCTGCATCTCCCCGTCCACCATGAGGTTGGGATCGCGCTGTCGCAGAAGCTCTACGGCGCGGGCCACCCGGGCCGATTCCTCCCCGCGCACTGAACCAAAGTTCGAGAACGAGAGCATCGCCACGCGCGGCACTTCACCCAGCGTGCGCACGATCCGGCTCGCCGAGTAGGCGATCTGCGCCAGCTGTTCCGAGGTCGGTTGGACGTTCACCGTGGTATCGGCGCAGAACACGATGCGCTTGTCGAAAACCAGCATGTACATGCCGCTCACCAGGCCGGCCTTGGGGTGGGCACCGATCACCTCGAGCGCCGGTCGCAGTGTCTCCGGGTATGTGGTCGTCGCGCCGGACAGCATCGCATCCGCCTCGCCAGTGGCGACCAGCACGCAACCATAGTAATTCGGGTTGGATAGCCGACGGCTTGCTTCGGCCAGGCTCATGCCCTTTCGCTGGCGGCGCTCCCAGAGATGGGCCGCGAATACCTCGCGGCGCGGCGAGGCCTCGGCCGGGTCCTCGATCTCGATGTCGTCGAGCGACAGGTTTTCCGACTCGGCCTTTCTCCGAATCCGGTCGCGATTACCGAGCAGAATGGGGAACGCGATCCCGTCGTCGACCAGGATTCGCGCGGCCCGAATCGTACGGCGGTCCTCGCCCTCGGCCAGTACGACACGACGCGGATCGCTCGCGGCACGATGGATGATGCCACGCATGATGCCCTGCGCGCGACCCAACCGAGCCTCGAGCTGCTCGCGATAGGCATCGATGTCGATGAACTCCTTCGCCACGCCGCTTGCCACGGCGGCCCATGCAACGGCCGGCGCCACCCAGAGCAGCACGCGCGGATCGAAGGGGAAGGGGATGAGGTACTGTCGGCCGAACGTCACCTTCTTGAGGCCGTATCGCCGAGCCACGCTCTCCGGGACCGGTTCTCGCGCCAGCGCTGCCAGCGCCCGCGTGGCGGCCATCTTCATCTCCTCGTTCACCTCTGTCGCGCGCGCATCGAGTGCGCCGCGAAAGATGAACGGGAAGCCGAGCACGTTGTTCACCTGGTTCGGATAGTCCGAG
>CAZSNV010000556.1:0-1774 GCA_964608035.1 uncultured Gemmatimonadaceae bacterium
CCGTCGGTCATCATGAGCGTGGCCGCGATCGCGATTTGCGTGCTGCTCATCTTCGTCATCCCGGTGTTCGAAGGAATGTTCGCCGGGGTCGGCATGGCGCTTCCGTTGCCAACCCGCGTCGTCATCGGCGCCTCGGACTTCCTCCGTGGCTACTGGTGGGCGGTCATCGCCGCTGGCTTCGCCGGCGTCTGGCTGGGCAGGCGCTACTATGCCACGTCAAACGGCAAGCTCGCCATCGACCGGCTGTTGCTGAAGTTCCCCGTCCTGGGCGACGTACTGAGGAAGAGCGCCGTGTCGCGCTTCACGCGCACACTCGGCACGCTGATCAGCTCCGGCGTCAGCATCCTGGACGGCCTCGAGATCACCGCCAAGACCGCCGGCAATCGCGTGATTCAGGACGCGATCATGCAGTCGCGCGCGAGCATCGCGGGCGGCGACACGATCGCCGCGCCGTTACAGAAGTCGGCCGTGTTCCCGGCGATGGTGATTTCGATGATCGCGGTCGGCGAGCAGACCGGCGGTCTGGACGAAATGCTTTCGAAGATCGCGGACTTCTATGATGAGGAAGTCGATGCCGCGGTCAGCGGGTTGCTGTCACTGCTCGAGCCGATCATGATCGTGTTCCTTGGCGTCATCGTCGGCGGCATGGTGGTCGCGATGTACCTTCCGATCTTCGACATGATCAATGCTGTTCAATAGAGGAAACAGGAAACAGGAAACAGGAAACAGGGAAGGAACGAAACGTTCAACATTGAGGGCCCGAGCGCTGCTCGGGCCCTCTTTCCTTCCCTGTTTCCTGTTTGCTGTTTCCCGTTTTCTCGTTCTCCCCAAGTGACGAATCCGGTCCATTCGGACGTTCCAGAGCTAACTTCCGTTCGTCCTATACTCGAAGCTTGCCCTTCCGCCTTCGTGCTGGGGCATGCCGAAAGACAAGATCCCCGGGGGCGACCCCGGGGATCTTGTTTTCGTGCATTGGCTGCTGCTCTCACCTTGGAATCCAGAAACTCGCCTTCACCAGGAATACGTTGTCCGGCACGGTCTCGAACATTCCGTTGAAGTCGCGACTGAATCGGAAATCGCCCTGTGACAGCGACGCCGAGCGCGCGTGCGCCCACGCCACATACATCACGGAGCCCGGACGAAACTCCCAGCGGAACACGGCGTTGCCGCGGAGCGAGCGGAAGTTGAAGTCCGGATTCGCGAACTGCATGCTCGCCGCCGGCCCGCTTCCATCCGGATCGATGTTCACCAGGGACGGCGCACCCGGAGACGCCGGAGCCGTCTCGGTGACGATGCCCCGATCGCGCCCGTAGACGCTGAGTGCGCTGCTGCGCGGCGCGTCGTACTCCTTGAAGTCGAAGTAATCGCCGCTCGCCAGCAGCGGCTGGGCGAACAGCTCGAATGAGGTCGTCGGCGAGAATATCCAGCTCAGTCTCGTCTCGAGGCTCAACTGCTTCTGATCAATCGACGCCAGGACATAGCGGGATCCGTAAAAGGCGGTGTTCGTCGGGTCGGCAAAGCGACGCACGTATTGCAGTATCGAGCGTGAATCGTTCCAGCCGGGGCCGAGCGTAACCGTGGCGTTAGGTGCGGGACGGTAGGTAATCCCCACGCCGAGGTTCTTGCCCCAGCCGCCCATCTTGTTCGTCGCGTACTCGCCAAAGCTGTTGAAGCTGACCCGGCCACGGCCGTCGGTTCCCATGTTCATCCCGAGGACGTCGACGCCCGGTTTTTCCACCACCGGTCCGCCCCGGAGGAGTCGATCGTCCAGCAG
>CAZSNV010000557.1:0-1751 GCA_964608035.1 uncultured Gemmatimonadaceae bacterium
TCGCGATCAGCGTCAGCAGCGTCGACGTGATCACGCCGCCGATCACCGCCCTGCCTAACGGCGCCCGGAAGTCGGCGCCCTCCCCCAACCCGAGCGCCACCGGCATCATGCCGGCGATCAGCGCAAAAGTCGTCATGAGAATCGGGCGCAACCGGATCGCGCCCCCCTCGATCAGGGCATCGCGCAACGACAAGCCGTCCCGCTCGCGCGACCATTTGGCGAAGTCGATGAGCAGGATCGCGTTCTTGGCGACGATGCCCATCAACAGAATCACGCCGATCAGGCTCATGATGTTCAGCGTATCGCCGGTGGCCAGGAGCATGAGCACCACGCCGATCAGCGACAACGGCAGTGACATCAGGATGGCCAGCGGATCGACGAACGAGCCGAACTGCATGACGAGAATCAGGTACATGAGCAGCACCGCGGTGCCCAGCGCCGCGAAGACCTGGCCGAACACCTCCGCCTGGTCCTTCGCCTCGCCGCCCTGCGTGACCCGGTATCCCTCCGGGAGCTCGGCAATGATCGGCGCCAGGCTCGCATTGATGTCGGCCAGCACTTCCGTCAGCGAGCGGTCCTCCGTGTTGGCCTGCACCGTCACGACCTTCGCGCGATCGAGGTGATCGATCTGCGCCGGCCCGATGTTCTGGCGCACGGTCGCGATCTGGCCGAGCGGCAATGAGATCGGCCCGTTTGGTCCAGCCACCGTGATGGGCAACTGCTCCAGGTCCGCGGTGCGGCTCCGGGCTTCCGGCGACAGCCGGACGTACACGTCGCGCGTTTCACCTTGCGGGTCGACCCAGTCGCCGGCGTCAATGCCCGCAAACGCCGGCCGCAGCGCCTGCGCCACCTGGCCCACGGTGATCCCTAACGAGCCGGCCACTCCACGATTCAGCTGCACGTCGAGTTCCGGCTTCTGTCCCTTGGTCGACAGACCCACGTCGACGGCGCCAGGCACGGCGCGCACCGCAGCGAGGATCCGGTCCGCAAACTGCGCCAGGACACGCGAATCTTCGCCACGAAGCTCGAGCTGGATCTGCTTGAAGTTGCCCGCCCAGACGTTGTTGAAGACCGTGAACGTCGCGCCGCCAACGGCGCCCATGTCCCTGCGCAGCAACGAGGAGAGTTCCGCCTGGCTCATGCTGCGCTCGGCCTTCTTCACCATCTTCACGTACACGTCGGCGCGATCGACCGCCCCCGATGGCCCGCCAATCGTGGTGTAGGTGGCGAAGGTCTCCTTGTACCCCCGGGCGATCCGTGCCGCTTCCTCCGCCTTGAGGCGCGTGTACTGGAGATTCGACCCGGGCGGCGTTTCGACGACGATCAACGCTTCCGACTGGTCCGACTCCGGCATGAATCCGCCGCCACCGAACATTGCCTGCAGCGTGATCGCACCCACGAACGAGAGGACGGACAGTCCGACAACCGACCACCGGTGATCCAGCGCCCACGCAATCACCTTGCGGTAATTCCCAGCCTGCTTGTTGAACCACTTGTTGAACCGGTCCAGCGCGCGAGAGATGGGATTCCGATGGGCGCCTTCCTCGAGCTCCGGATCCGCCCAGTACGCCGATAGCATCGGGTCCAGCGAGAATGACACGAACAGGGACACCAGCACCGAGCAGGCGATCGTGAGCGCGAACGGCTTGAACCACTGCCCGGCGATCCCGCTGATGAACGCGATCGGGATGAACACCGCCACGATCGAGAACGTCGTCGCTGCCACCGCGAGGCCGATCTCGTCGGTGCCC
>CAZSNV010000558.1:0-1750 GCA_964608035.1 uncultured Gemmatimonadaceae bacterium
GGCAGTTGGTAATCGCGAACGACGAAGTGCCGGGACGCCACACCATGTTTCCGATCGTTCGGAGCGTCACCGATTTTGAGGAACGCGGTCTACGGCAGCTTCGTGGAGTGGCCCGTGCTGCGGTCGCGGTGATCGAGGGAGTGCAGCCGTATCACACGCCCAGTCCCGATCTCACACCTGAAGACAGTTTCCTCTGGCTGCTTGACGAACTGTCGAACCACGACAAGCACCGGGTTCTGAATGTCACCGCGGGGCGTGTTGCTGGATGGACCGTGGCGTTTCCGAGGGGCCTTACGCGCAGTTCAACCACTGCCGGGATGCCAAACCCTAATGAGTTCGGTCCGCTTGAGGACGGCGCGATCATCCATGTCATCGACGCGGACTCTCCGACGGCGCTGGACCCTGACTACGAGATCCGACTCGGCATCGCGTTCATAGAGAACGGCCCCGGACGCGGCAGTTCGTCCTCAAGCTTCTGAAGGGACTCGAGGAGCGGGTCGTAACGATCGTCGATCGTCTCGCGCCCTTCGTCGCATGAGGGTCAAGACGCGCTCGCCGCGGACAACGAGAGCAATCTCTGCCGTCTGGAATCGAATCCCTTCCGCCGAGCGGTCGAGGATCGACGAGTTCCTGACGCATATCCGTCTCATGCGTGGATGGCAAGTCCAGGGCGGGATGAACCTTGCGCTCAGCGCAACAGGCGGCGAGCTGGTTCCTCTTGTTCAACTCGGAAAGCCAGGCCCCATGCGGGCTCAGATCGTGCTGTATGAGCCGGTCTGCCGACTCTTCAGCCCAATAGCGTTGAAAGGCATCATCGCCCATGAGCTCGCGCACGCCTCACGTGCCGCGGCGATAGGGCCCGACGGGTACAAGTACATCGTCGCCAACTACCAACGTGAGGAGCGCAAGGCAGACGCGTTGGCCGTCGCCTGGGGCTTCGGCGCTGAAATCACCCGCAGGCGCGACGTTGAGAGACCGCGCGTGAACCAAACGATCCGGAACCGCGAACGATCGATTCAGCGACGCTTGGATCGAAAGCCCTAGACCCTCATTGTCGGCAGTACAGGGCGAAATCCTGGTTTTCTGGATCGATCACCTCTTCGCAGCACCACCATCTTGCCACTGGCCGCCGTACTCACACTCGGGATTCGTACAGCGGCGCGCGCCCTTAGTTCGGGGCGGTACGTCCGCGCGCGGCGAGACTAGGATACACTTCGCGCCGACGGCCGCGAGGAGGCCGCGATGCCCGACGCACGAAGGCGAGCTCAAGAGGAATCGTGTTTCCGCTCAAGGATGAGAACCCGACCTCGCGCGTCACGTGGATGACGTGGCTGCTTCTGGCCGTCAACGTCGCGGCTTTCGGCTACGAGCTGCTCGTGCTCACTCAGGGCGGGGAGCCGGCCTTGGGCGCGTTCGTGGGACGCTGGGCGTTCGACCCGGCCGCCTTGGCGGCGTCTCCCCTCTCGCCGGGTGTCTGGCTGACCGTGCTCACCTCGATGTTCCTTCACTCGGGCTGGGTGCACCTCGGCGGCAACATGCTGTATCTGGCCATCTTCGGCAACAACATCGAGGACCGTCTCGGCCCGTGGCTGTTCCTCGTGTTCTATCTCGCCTGCGGCGCCGCGGCCGCGCTGGCCCAGGCGGCCGCGACAGGTTTCCCCGACGTCTCGGTCCTGGGCGCATCCGGAGCCATCGCCGGCGTCCTCGGCGCGTACCTGCTCCTGTTCCCCCGCGCGCGGGTGCTCACCGC
>CAZSNV010000559.1:0-1739 GCA_964608035.1 uncultured Gemmatimonadaceae bacterium
CGAAGGCCATCAACCGGGTGCAGGCGAAGAACCGCTCGCTCGCGGCCGACCGGAATCACATCATGGCCATCGTCGAGCGCGAACTGTCGCTGCCGCTTCAGGTGCGGCAAACCCACCGGCTGCTGGACGCCGAACCGGACGATGAGAGCGACTGGCCAGACACGCGGCCCGGTGGGACAGAGCGGAACATCGAACACCTGTTCTCGCTCCTCGCCATTGTGCTGCCGCGCGAACCCTTGCGGGCGGCGTTTCAGGGCATGCGTTCGGACGATTCCGACCTGCGGGCCCTGACGCTTGAATACCTGGAAGGCGCGCTGCCCCCGGTCGTGGTGGTCCAGCTCTGGGCGATGCAAGACGCCGGCCGCGTCACACCGTCTTCCGGCGATGCTCCTTAGCGATCTGCATCGCCGCCGCCAGCCACGCCACGGTCAGCGCAACATTGATCCACGCGTAGCCGCCGAGGCCGAAACTCAACAGGCTTCCAAGTGCGACGATTCCGGCCGCAAGTAGATCGCCGGTGCGCGTGAAGAAAGTGTCGATGGCCGCCTTCGCCTTGTACTTGGCCTCGCGGGTTGTCGGCAGGAAGAGCGCGTGGCGGATGGTGTTCTGTATCGAGTAGTCGGTCGCGTTCTCGAAGATCTTGCCGATCCGCACGACGGCCAGCAGAGGCACAACGGCAATGATCGAGTAGTTGACGAGGGCAAGCACGGGCAGGAAGAACAAGGCGCCGCGCACGCCTATGTGGCGAATGATACGTGACGTCAGAAACAGCTGGACGAGCAATCCGACGAGATTTACCGTCGAGATCAGCGAACCAAAAAAGAGCGTCGTCCACTGGCGCCTGTCGACCAGTTGCGCGTCAGCGATGCCGAAGAGCTCGAACGCCTGTTTCTCCACAAGTCTGTCGAGCAGGAAGCCGCCCGTCGTGTTGACGGCGTTCAAGAGGACGATGAGGATAGCAATCCAGAAGAGGTACCGGTCCTTGAAGATCAAGGCGAAGCCGCCTTCCTTGCCGAGCGGCTCGTCGTTGGTCCTGGCCGCCGTCGGGTCCACATGTGGGCCCGAGGTTTCGCGGCGGTTGATGACGTAGGTAATCACAAGGGAGATCAGAAGCACGACGGCGCCCATGAGCATCAGCGTGTAGGGCGTGAATCCCAAGCGCTTTACAGCTGGCGCAACGGTCGCCGCGCCGACCCACGCGCCAAGCGACGCCCCGACGCCGATAAACGGAAACAAGCGACGCCCTTGGCCTTCGGAATAAAGGTCGTTCGCGAACGCCCAGAACTGGGACACGAGGAACACGTTGAAGATCCCCATCCAGATGTAGAAGGCGATGCCCACGCGCGCTTGGGCTTGACCGAAGGCGTAGAAGACGACGAGATTGGATGCAAAGAACAGCCCTGTCGCCAGAATGAAGCGGATCCGGACGACGCGCGACGCCAGCCAGCCGTAGAGCGGCACGATCCCCATGAGCAACACAGCCTGAAACCCGGCGGAGTAGGCCTTGACGGTGGCGCCGACCTCTGAGATCGCGAGCGCGTCGCGTCCCGGCTTCATCATGTTGTAGGCGGCAAGAATGACAAATACATTTAGCGCCAGCAGGACGACGCTGATGCCCTCCCCCGCGCGTACGTCAGCGAAGACAGACAGGGCTCGCTCGAGGGCGCTCTTCGGGCGCTCGCCCACCGTGCGAAAGGACGGAAACGAACTCTGAGACCTAAGCTCCGGGTGCGTGACGA
>CAZSNV010000560.1:0-1723 GCA_964608035.1 uncultured Gemmatimonadaceae bacterium
TGCTCGACGCGGCGGCCGATCAGCTGAACGACGCCGAGTCGGCGTATCTGCATGGCATCGCGGCGCTCGACACCGGCAAGGCAGGCCTTGCGATCATCTCGTTCGAGCGTGCCCTCGCCTACGACCCCGGATTCGCCCCCGCACGCGCCGAACTCGTCCGCGCGCTGGTGGCAACCGGTGAGACCGATCAGGCACGCATCGAGCTTGCGCGGCTGGCAAATGTACAGGTGCCGCCTGAGGTACAGCAGAAACTGGCCGCGCTCGACAAGGAGCTCGCCTCCGTGCTGGATGCGGCACGCCGGCGCACGCGGGGCATATCGTCCTACGTCGAGATCGAAGCCGGCTATGACTCCAACGTCAACACCGGCGCGAATAGCCGGACCTTCACGATCCCCCTGTTTGGGGATACAACGGCGACCCTCAACCCCATCTTCCAGAAGCACGGCAGTAGCTTCGGCGGGGTCGGTGCCGGCGCAATGGCGTACAGCGAGATTCAGCCGGGGTTGCGCCTGTTCGCCGGCTTCGATGCGAAGACACGGTATGCGTTCAACAAGCTGGAGGACGAGATTTATCGCACCATGTACTGGTCCGGTAGTGCCGGAGCCCGCTGGCAGGGAGACGGACACACCGTGAGCGGCGCCCTTACGGTGCTCGAGAACCGGGTGGGAAGCGTGGTGTTCGACAAGCAGTTCGGCCTCTATGGCCAATGGCAGAAGCAGGTCAACGCGAACAATGAAGTCGGCGTGTTCGGGCAGTGGCTGGACCAGAAGCACCCCATCCAGCGCTCGCTCGACACGGACATGACGCTGCTCGGCGTAAGCTGGCGCCACTCGTTCCAAGGGGAAGGCCTGCCGATCGTCACCGCGTCCGGGTACTTCGGCGACGACCGCGAAAAGGGCACGGACAAGGCGGTGGGCCGCCAGATCATGGGAGCCCGTGTCACCTACGAGCGCCAGCTCGACATCGGTGCGAAGCTGGTCGTCATGGGCGCGCACCAGCGCTCGGAGTACGGCGGCCAGAACCTGTTCTTCAACGTCATCCGCGAGGACAAGCGCACCGACCTGTCCTTCGGGCTGGCGTTCTCGCCCGCCAAGGACATCACCGTGACGCCGCAGTACATGTACACGCAGAACCGCTCGAACATCCCGGTGGTGGACTTCAATCGCCACCAACTCTTCGTCAACCTGCGGCGCGATTTCCGCTAACGCGAGAAGCGATCCATGGAAACCCGAATCAAGCTCCTCGTGCTCGCGGCCGTCGCCGCCGCGCTCCAGGTGCCCTCCGTGCTGGCGGCCGGGCGTTTCGTCTACGTCACCGGGGACGTCACGGTGCGCAATGCCCAGGGCGTATCCCGTCTCGGAAAGTCCGGCGAGACGCTGAACGAGAAGGAAGCCGTCGAGATAGGTGAAGGCAAAGCGCAGATCCGCTTCGACGACGGCGGCTGGGTCTCCCTGCAGCCACGCACCGTCTTCCAGATCAATGAGTACGCGCAACGCGAGGCAGACAACATCGTGCTTGCACTGCTGAAAGGCAGCGTGCGCGCGGTGACCGGCCTGCTGTCGAGCAGGAACCCGTCCAACTACCGGCTGAATACACCCACCTCGACCATCGGCATACGCGGCACCTCGTTCCTGGTCACCTACTGCCTGCAGTCCTGCGACCTGCCCGACGGCCTCTACGTGACCGGCGGCGACGGCACCATCTTCGTGAAGAACGCCGTCGG
>CAZSNV010000561.1:0-1723 GCA_964608035.1 uncultured Gemmatimonadaceae bacterium
CGGCGCGGCTCCGGCCCCGCCGCGCAGAGCACTCGCGAGGAGGCGATGGCGCTCCTGGCGCGGGTGGAGCGGGGCGACCGCCAGGCGGCCGAGCGAACGATGGAGCTGGTCGGCTCAATGAGGGCTCGCGCGGCGTAGGACACCAGCTCGCAGGCGGTCCTCGGCCAATCGACGATGGGTAACGGGTCGAAGCATTTCGTTGCGTCGGCCAATGAGCGAAGATCGACCAGGATGTCGATGATCGGTTTCGCGGCGAGGCCACCTACTCGGACGGCAGCACGGCAACCAGCATGTGCTGCGCCTGCGGCCAGACGTACGCGCGAATGCCGTACGTGCGCATATGTAGCAACTGCGACTGCCTCTGCACATCCCTGGCATGCAACTAGAGAGGAGGAGAAGATCGTGCAACCGACCGACACCTCGCTGAACCCCGATCTTCTCGAGGCCATCAGAACGAAGATCCATCAGTCCTTCGCCCAAGCTGGGCAGACAGTGCCGCCCGAGAACGTTCGCCTGCTTCGACAACGCACCATGACAGTCACGTACCCGGACGCGCCCGTCGCTCACGAAAGCGTGATCTTGGTCTTCATCGACCCCGTCCTATCCGACGGGAAGCTCAAGACAAACCCGCACGTCGGACTGGCGAAGGCGGTGCAACTGGGCGGGGACGCGCCATGGGTGATCGACCATTACACCGTCCAGGGCGCGCGCGGTCTGGCCGTCGCCCGAGCGGGCCTACTTGAGCCGGACCGAATACTGGCCTACGGCGTGTATTCGACGCTTCCGGGTGCGCGCAAGGCCGTGCTCAAGATCGCCGACGTAGATATCGATTCGGACGACTTCACCGACGGCTCCGCGATCGTCATGGCTACTCTGCCGCCGACGGCGACACGGGCGGAGGTCTGGCTCCTCGACGACAACGGCAAGGATTTCGCTCGATACGTCTTGCCTACGAAGTAGGCCGCTCGTCGCGGCAGCACTCCTCTTGGTCGTCGCCGTGTGCTGCACGGCGCCAGCCTCGTTCACGCCGGAAGTCGTGGCCAGCGATCTGAATCTGCCGCGCGCCCTGGCCATCGGATCGGATGGGACGCTATACGTCGCGGATAGCGGGAGTGCCCAGGCCCCCGGTTCGGGGCGAGTGCTGAAACTGGTTGAGGACCGTCTGGTCCCCGTCCTGACCGGGATTTTCAACTGGGAAAGGGATGAACGTTCTGGTTCATCTTCGCCCGGCGCCCGTCGTCGCGCGGGTGACTCGTCTGAAGATGGACACGGGTCCGGTTGGATCGAGGCGAACGAGCTGGTTCTCTCCCATCGTCGGTTCGCGTACAAATGCGCCTGCGCCAAGTACGACGTAGACCGCGTTTCCGTGGGTCGCGACGCCGGATACGCCAGGCTGGGTCTCACGTTCGACGAGGGAAGTGTGCTTCCGACGCTGCCGCAGCAAGCGATCCACGGTGACGCGCACTTCGAGAACGTCATCGCTGGCGGCGTCTGGGAAATCCCTTCGTCAACGTGAAAGTGCGAGACTCCTTTTCCAATGAGGCTCGGAGCATTCGCGATCTACGACGCGGGGCGCGCGAATATCGGAAGATGCCCGTGATCAACGAAGCCGCTTTTCATGAGGATGGGGAGAGAGGTTTCACGTCTGGCGCGGATTGCGGCATACCGGCAGCCACGTTTCGTCGCCGCAAACGCGCGGTGGGCGACAAGCGACTGGTAGATG
>CAZSNV010000562.1:0-1714 GCA_964608035.1 uncultured Gemmatimonadaceae bacterium
CGTGGGTGCTGACGATTCCGGCGTCCGCGGCGATTGGTGCCACGTGTTATCTGGCGTACCGGTTTGCGGCTGGGCCTTGATGAATAACCCGGGCTCGCTCAGCCGATGATCTGATCCCAAGCCGGACGTTGCTCGGCGCGGCGGATGAACTGATTGGCCGCCGCCACGTCGAACTGCATCTTCGCCGCGTCCCACCTCAAGCGGCGAGCCGGCACGCGCAGGGCGATGTTGCCCAGCGTGACGGCCTCGGCGAGCGCCGCCAACTGGTCGAAGGCGCCCTTGGACTTCGTGCCCTTCCTGATCGCGTTCACCCACTCGTCCTCTGGCCGGGTCGTGTCGTAGTCTTTCGCGACCACGGAACCCTCGAACGCTTTCTGGCGGCCCTGCGGGATCAGACGCGGACTGTTGGCCCGGAAGTCGCACAGGATCTTGCCCTTGTCGCCGATGAACAGCATGCCCTCGGCGGCCAGATCCTCGTGGTCTTCGTACAGCTCTTCCGGCGTGTTCGGCCGCATGCCGCCGTCGTACCAGAACGTGTCCACAGACGGACGAGTCGCGGTGGCCGGATGCCGCCAGCGAATCGTGCTCGCTTTCGGAAAGCTGACGAGCGAGACGGGCCCACGCTGGCTGCGGTTGGTCGCGCTCACGAAGGCGTCGCTGCTCGACCGGGCCTCCACCCATTCGGGCACGCCGAGGTTCAGAATGCGGTACGGCTGCCACAGGCTGTAGTGGCCCATGTCGGCCAGGCATCCGGCGCCGTAGGCGTACCAGCCGCGGTACACCGCGAACGTGTAGGCGGGATGATACACGCGCTCCGGTTCAGGTCCCTGCCACAGCTCCCAGTTGAAGCCCGCGGGCACCGGCGGGCCCGACTTGTGGTACTCCTGCATGCCCTGCGGCCAGAACGGCCGATTGGTCCAGTTGTGCACTTCGCGTACGTGGCCGATGACCCCGGCGTTGATCCACGCGGCCAGCGTGTGACGGTCAGCCGTGTTGCTGTAGGCGAGCAGGTGCGACGATGCCGGGCTGTCGCGGACGGCCTGCAACACGCGCCGCACTTCATGCAGCGTGTGCGCGACCGGCTTGTGCGCGATCGCGGCCTTGTTCTTCTTCAGCGCGGAGATGTTGATCGACGCGTGCTGGTGGTCCGGCGTGATGTTGACGATGCCCTGGATATCCGTTTCTTTCTCGAGCATCTCCCGGTAGTCCTCGTAGGAGCGAATGCCCGCGCTCGGACGGTTCTGCTTCTTGTAGTAGGTCTCCATGATCTCTTTGGCGACCTCGCGTCCCGCCCGTGCGCCCTTGTCGCTCGCGCCCCACTGGGGGTTCCCCAGAAAGGTGCGAATGGCGCTCCGGTTGCCGAACTCCGACCAGTCCACGTAGTCCTGGGTGTCGCGATTGGGATCGACCACGGCGACAAACTGCAGGTCAGGTCGCGTGACCATCCCGGTGTTGACCTGACGCTGGGACTGGGTCCCGCACCCGACCTGGGCGAGCAGAATCATGTCGCTGGGGGCTCGATAGCCCTGCCCGCCCAGCACGCGGCGCGGAACAATGGTGACGCCGGTGGCGGCCAGCCCGCCGAGGAAGGTGCGACGGTTGATAGTGGCCATTGGCGTATCCTCTGCTGATGTGCGTGGGCGATCGATACCACTAAGTGTTCAGGGTAGGGCGATGTTACAGAGATGTTCCAGACGCCGCAACCAGACCCACG
>CAZSNV010000563.1:0-1713 GCA_964608035.1 uncultured Gemmatimonadaceae bacterium
CCGGTGGCGCCCCTACAATCGCCCATGGACCTGAAACTCCGGGGGGAGCGGGCGCTGGTGAGCGGGGTCAACGGCCGGGATCGGGCTGGCGATCGCCGTGACGCTGGCGCGCGAGGGCGCGGCCGTCGTCGTCAACGGGCGCACGAAGCAGCGCGTGGACGATGCCCTGTCGTCAACTAATTGGACCTGTCCCGAATGCCGTTCCTCGATGTCCTCCGGAATCGGCAGCGAAACGATCCGGAAATACTCGTCCTCCGCGGCCGCGTTTGGCTGGGCCGACGCCGGCACCGCGAACACGCCGACCCACAAAAGTGCCGCACTCACCACCGCCATCCGCATCATGCCAACTCCTCGCTTTGCCACGACACCTCCACGTTCGCCGCCCGCAGCCGAGTAAACCGCCCCGACAGCAAGCCTGTCAAACCGGGAAACCGAGTGTCGGAGGGTGACGCCCACGCGTCCACCGAAATGCGCTGCAAGATTGGGCACGGATCGTCAGGTCCCTACGACTCCTCACCAGACTTCCGTTCGATGGTCGCGCCGTCCAGCGACGCTGCCACCTTCTGTGCCGTGGCCAGGTCGTCCGTGCGAAACTCCAGGAACTCATCGTGGCTGACGAACGCCGTGGCGTAGTTCGGGCCGGGAACGAGGTAGAAGTCCCACCCGAATAGCAGCCCCAATTGAACGAACGTAGCGAGGTCCGCGCCCTCGTGCGTGAGGAAGAGATGCCCCGGCGCCTCGTGCAGCGGCCGCCGCTCGCCGTAGCCCTCGCGCAGCCGGTAGAACAGGTGCAGGTTCTCACTGGACGGCCAGACGCCCCAGGTCGTCACCCACATCAGGCACTGGTCGAACGGCTCGACCGACCGCGCGATGAACTGGCTCAGCCAGGTGAGCAGCGACCAGTTCATCCCGTGCAGCGGCGCCGAGACGGAGCACGCCGCCGCATCCATGACCGGGTGCCCCGAAGCCTCGAGGTTGATCCCGCGCCCCTGACACCACCGGCGCGACTCGTCATCCGTGAGACACCACACCGGCGCATCTTAAGCGAACGGAACAATCGCCGTCACGCACTCCGCCGCACGCATTGGCAGGGGCGGCGCCGGGTCCATCGAGGCGTGTCACGTCCCCTCCCCACACTCCGGGCAGCGCACCGCGCTCGCGCGGAGGTCGTAGCCGCAGACCGGGCAGCATCCCTTGCCGATCCGACGCCGACGACGGAACCACCGCGCAGCCCGCGCCGCCGGCAGCAGCAGCGCACCGCCGGCGATAAACCAGAACGGCACCACGATAAGCCGGCATGTTGCCTGTCGCGGGCCAGGGTTGGGATTAGGGGCGAATCAAAGGGGTCGGGAGTGAATACCATTCGGTTAAGCGTTTTGCTCCGCGTTTTCCGTTGTTTTGTAGGCCGCGCGGGGTTTGGTCATCAGGTCGTACTCCTTCATCCGCCGCCGGATCACACGAGGGTGGTGGCGGCCGGGTCTTGGCGGGGTTTCGAGCAGTCGGCCGACGCCGGCCAGGCCGATCAGGCGCACGCTCAGCCAGCGTAACGCGTCGATGAAGCTGATCCGCCAGACGCTTTGCTGCTGGCGTGCGGGGGAAATCAAAGGGGTCGGGAGTCTTTGATTTGCCATACGCGCGAGCGTCCGGCGGCGCGGTTGAGCACGTGGAAGAACATCCCGCCGAGCGCGACGCGTGGACGCCGGGGCATGAACG
>CAZSNV010000564.1:0-1713 GCA_964608035.1 uncultured Gemmatimonadaceae bacterium
ACCATAGTGGGCGACTCGAATGAGACTGAGGTCGATGGAAACGGCCAGCAGGAGCTTTCGCCCGACTAGCCCCCTGTACGAGTCCGTGTGCCTCGCAAGGGCGCGGTCTGGCCTGCACCCCGCTTGCGCGCGCAAATTGCCCCGTGGCCCGACCAAGCACCAGGGAATCGCGGGCCGGATGGCGCCCGGGTTAGGCTCCTCTGATGACGGCCGAGGAACACCAGCTCATCCAGGACGAGATCCAGGCGCACCTGATCGGGAACCGAACCGAGTCAGCAGCCCTGCTCGCCTGGTTCATGTCGACGGTTTGGAGGGTCGAGGACGTCGACATCGAGAAGGCGATCTGCGACGGGACGGGCGACAAGGGGATCGACGGCATCCTGGTCGACGAGGACCTCGAGGAGATCACGCTCTTCCAGAGCAAGCACCGCGTGAACGCCGATGGGGGCATGGGCGACGTCGCGCTGAAGAACCTCGTGGGTTCGGCCGCCTTCTTCGCTACACCGGAGGCGGTCGACGCGCTGCTCGCGTCCAACCCGAACAAGGAACTCATGAAGCTGCTAAAGCGGCTGGAGATCCGAGACAAGGTGGCGGAGGGCGCTCACGTAACGCGACTCGCGTTCGTCACCGACGGCACCCTCGACCCGACGGGAACGAGCTACATCGAGGCGCGAGAGGGACAGGATCCTCCCTTGGAGGTGTGGGATCTCACGAAGATCGCGAGAGTCGCTGAGCGAACGCGCAACCCCGAGCTTCTGCCCGACGAGGTCATCCTCGAAGCCACGTCGGATGCCACGAGCGTCGATCAAGACGGCGACGTGTGGCTGGCCGTCGGCGTCGTGCCGGCCGCGCAGCTCGTGGACTTGCCGGGTATCGACGACCTCTCGATCTTCGACCGCAACGTCCGCCTGAGCGAGGGTCGAACCCGGATCAATCGGGAGCTCGGCGAGACCCTCGCGAAGAAGCAGGATCATCCGCTCTTCCCGGCGTACCACAACGGCCTCACCCTCCTGACTCATGGGCTGGCGGTCGAGGGCCCCCGCATCACGCTCGATGGCATCGCAGTCGTGAACGGCTGCCAGTCGCTGCTGACTCTGCACGATCACCGCGATGACGTCACCGACGACCTGCGGATCCTCGTCAAGGTCGTGAAGGTCGACCCACACTCCGACCTGGCGGACAAGATCACCTATCGATCCAACAACCAGAACCCCGTAGACATCCGCGACCAGCGCTCGACCGACGCCATCCAGAGGGATCTGCAGGCGCAGGTCCAGGAGCAGTACGGAGACGAGCTCGCTTACGCGATCAAGCAGGGCGAAACCTTCGCCGAGGGCGTGACGGTGCTGGACAACCAGACCGCCGCGCAGCTCATTATGGCCGTGTACCTGGGGGAGCCCTGGAACTCGGTGCGCAAGGTCCGTCTCTTCGACGACGACTATCGGCGGATCTTCAACCGCGCCATGAACGGCCATAGGCTCTACCTGATCGAGCTGATCTCTGAAGCCGTGACGGCCGGCAGGGCGCGGCTACGTCCCGAGATCGCATCCAGCTTCGCCAGTGTCCGTCTGAGCGTTGCGCACCTCCTGAGTCAGGTGCTCCGGATGAGTGAGAAAGGGACGCAGCTACTGGATAACCCCGAGCGCTGGCGGCCGGAGCTTCGGGAGGCGGTGCTCGAGAAACTCACCGGTCTCGTCGACGAGGTGGTGGACT
>CAZSNV010000565.1:0-1703 GCA_964608035.1 uncultured Gemmatimonadaceae bacterium
GGCCGGGCCGCCGGCCGCAGCGTCGGCGGCGGGGGAGTCCTCGATCCGCGTCGCCGTCAAGAACCCGACGGCCACTCTTGCCTTTTATGTGAGGCTCCGGCTCATCGACAGCGCCGACGGCCCCGACGTGCGTCCCGTCTTCTGGCAAGACAACTACTTCGAGCTGCCGCCGGGGGAGTCACGGGAGGTAAGCGTCGGTTACCGATTGAAGGACGCAAAGGGCAGCCCCGCGATCGCCATCGACGGGTGGAACGTGAAACCGGTGGTGATCGGCTCGCGCTGATCCGAATCGCCACCTTTCAAGGCCGCGCGGGGCAGGAGGCTTTCCTCGACCGCGCCAATACCTTCAACGTGTTGAATACAAAACATTTCGGAGCACCAAGAACGGCGCCGTGACCCATTCCGCGTTCGGAACCGTGACCTCTCAAACAAATAGTCCTCTAAAAATACAATTAGGGGTTGAAACTTTACGGGTCGTGCCGATATTGGAGGAGAACGCTCTCTCGCTCGGTTCGAGCGGCCCGCACCATCGAAAGGTGGGTGTGGCCGTTGTCGAAAGCGCCGGAGCTCTTGGAGACATTGAATGAATGGATTGGCTGCAATTACGGCGACCTCGCTCCTCCTGCTATCGGCCGCGGCACACGCGCAAACGCCTCCGCTCAATCTCACGTATCAGAAAGTCGTGATCAACCGTGCCACCAGCCCGACGCAGGAGTACATCTTTCCGTCGGTGATCCGGGCGACGGAGCACATCTCGAACCCGCTCGGCACGTACTACCTGTACTACGCGCCGCACGACGCTCCCGGCGGGATCTATCTGGCGTATTCGAACAACATCGCCGGCCCGTGGACGGCGTACAGCGCCAACCCGATCCTCACGCGCACGCACCAGGGCAAGTTCAACGTCTCGCACGTATCCTCGCCCCAGGTGGTGTGGATGCCCCAGTACAACAAATACTTCATGTACTTCCATGGTGAGAACACGGCCACGCGGTGGGCCTCGTCCGCCAACGGGACCAGCTGGGACGTGGCGACCGACAACACGTCGCTGCTGGCGTCGCAGTGGGGGACCACCTTCACCGAGTGCTCGTACGCGAAGGTCTACGAGTACACGATCCCGCGGTTCGGCGACCGCTACACGATGGTGATGATGTCGATCCGATCCGGGTTCGGCCGCCGCGTCGGCCTCGCCACCTCGAACGACGGCAAGAAGTTCACGCCGCGCGACGAGGCACTCGTCACTGGGACCGCGGCCGAAGGGCCGGACCTGGGCGCCCCCGCCTACTGGGTGAACAACGGCAAGCACTACATCGTCTACCACGGCGCCTCGGGCAAGCAGTTTTACACCGAGGTGGGCCCGGGCTTCGACCTCGAAAACCACGCGGGCGCGTTCTACACGCCGGCCGCGCACTATCCGGAGTACGGCAAGGCCGCGGACCCGACGTTGTTCTTCGCCGACAACCTCTGGCACATGTTCTACACGGTCGGCCCGCGCCTCAATCAGACGATCGCCTACGCCGTGCAGACGCCGACCACCAGCGTCGTGGTCGACAACACGAGCACCGGGTTCTCCGTCGGCGGCACATGGGCGACGAGCAGCTCGACCGCGGGCTTCTACGGCACGAACTACCGCACCGATCCCGACGCGGGTGTGAATCCCGGCGCCTGGGCGAAGTGGAAGCCCACTCTCCCGGTGACCGGCC
>CAZSNV010000566.1:0-1695 GCA_964608035.1 uncultured Gemmatimonadaceae bacterium
GCAATCGCTCGCCTCGGAATCAGGCTACCAGAACGTGACCGGCGTCGGCGATGACGCGTTTGCCGCCAAGGGGCAGCTCGCAGTGCGAAAGGGGCCGGTCGGCCTCATCATCGACGTGGGACAGAATCGGGGTGGCGGTCCCAAGGAGCTGCAAGCCGAGAAATCTCTCGCGGCCCTCGCCCTCGGTCGCATCTGAGCCAGATCTCGCTAACCCGACACGGATACCTCCTCGCCGCGACGATCGCGATCGCCTGCGGCAGCGGCTGCGGGGCGGCCCGAATCGCCGGCATCGAGGAGCCCGCGACGAGTCTCGCGGAATTCGCCCAGCGCTTGGAGCGCCTGCGAACCCTGCTCCTCATTCCGGGGATGGCCGCCGCCATCGGCCAGGACGGCCAGGTCGCGTGGCAACACTCGTTCGGATTCGCGGATCTCGAGGCCCGGCTCGCCGTTGCGGATACGACGACGTTTCACCTGGCGTCGCTCACCAAATTATTCAGCACCGTCGTGTTGTTGCGACTGGTGGATTCCGGGCTGGTATCCCTCGACGAACCGGTGTCCGCCTATGGGGTGACAATTCCCGGCAGCGGTACGGTGCGGGTCCGGCATCTGCTCTCGATGACCTCGAGCGGTGCCACGCCCGGAGACCGGTTTCTCTATGATGGAGACCGCTTTGCGCTGCTCGATGCAGTGATCGCCGGAGCATCGGGCCGTTCCTTCGCGGACCTCGCGACGGCCTGGATCATCGCACCGCTGGGAATCAGCCGGACGGCACCCAACGTCGAAAACCAGGCATTCGCGTTTTCGGGACTCAACTCGACAGCCTACCGCGCAACGATGGCAAAGCCGTACACGATCCAGAACGGCAAGGCCTCGCGATCGAACTATCCCACGAGCTTCAGCGTCTCCGCCGGGATGATCTCGACGGCGGCGGATGTGGTTCGGTTCGCCCAGGCGCTGGACGCCGGGACGATCCTCGCGGGCCCCATGCGCGATCTGATGTTCACGCCCACCGTCACCTCGAGCGGGAGCACGCTTCCGTTCGCGTTCGGCTGTTTCTCGCAGGAGTACAACGGCGTACGGGTGATTTGGAGTTACGGCTATTGGACAGCGATCTCCGCGCTGTTGATTCACGTTCCGGAGCTCGGTGTGACCTTTGCGGTGCTTGCCGATGCGGACCGGCTGAGCGCCGATTATGCGCTCGGCGCGGGACACTTGTTGGACTCACCGGTGGCGCAGGAATTCCTCAACGCCTTCGTGTTTCACCGCACGGTGGCACTTCCCTGAAGTCATCCAGCTAACCCGGCGCCACCACGTTACTTGTAACCGAGTGCGTGAGGCCCGGATCCCTCGGTTCGATACCGTCACTAGCACGTTGGGGGGATACCCGTCCCCCTCCACTGCCGCCATCCTTCTCGGCTGCCTCCTGCGCAGCCTGGGCTTCGTGGCGCGGGGCCGGCAATGGAGACGGACAATGATTGACCGCAACGAGTTACCCACCGAGCCGGTGAATCCGGATCGCGAGCGGACCCCCGAGCGGATCGACGCCAGGCACGCAGCGACTCTGCTCAAAACCGGGGCCCTGCAGAGCGCGATCTTCAACAGCGCCAACTTCTCCAGCATCGCCACCGACGCGAAGGGCGTCATCCAGATCTTCAACGTCGGCGCCGAGCGCATGCTGGGCTACACCGCCGCGGA
>CAZSNV010000567.1:0-1676 GCA_964608035.1 uncultured Gemmatimonadaceae bacterium
GTGTGCTGCCACGACGGCTGGTCACTGGAGCTCGAGGAAGAGGAGTCGTAATGCTCGTCGTTATGCACCACGGCGCGTCCGCGGCCGAAATAGACGCGGTGTGCCAGGCCATTCGCGACATGGGCTACCAGCCGGTGCCCATGCCGGGCGAACAGCGCACGGCGGTCGGCCTCATCGGAAACGACGGACCGGTGGACGACTCCAACGTCATCGGACTGGCCGGGGTCGCCCAGGTGCTCCATGTGTCGAAGCCGTACAAGCAGGTGTCACGCGAGTGGAAGGCGGATACCACGCTCGTCAACCTCGGGCGCGGCGTTGTCGTCGGCGGGAAGGATGTCGTGGTGATCGCCGGACCCTGCTCCGTGGAATCAGAAGAACAGATCGTGGCCTCGGCGCGCGCCGTGCGCGCCGCCGGCGCGACCGCATTGCGTGGAGGCGCCTTCAAGCCTCGCAGTTCACCGTACTCGTTCCAGGGGCTGGGAAAGCGTGGCCTGGAGCTTCTCGCCCTCGCCAGGCAGGAGACCGGACTCCCGATCGTCACCGAAGCGATGGACGAGGCGGGCGCTGAACTCGTCGCCGAATACGGCGACTGCATCCAGCTCGGCGCGCGCAACATGCAGAACTACTCGCTGCTGAAGGCGGTGGGCCGGCTGCGGAAACCAGTTCTCCTGAAACGCGGGTTGGCCGCGACGATCAGCGAGCTGCTGTTGAGCGCCGAATACATCCTGGCCGAGGGGAACCCGCAAGTCATTCTCTGTGAACGTGGCGTGCGCAGCTTCGACAGCGCCGCGAGAAACATGTTCGACCTGAACGCGATTCCGATTGTGCAGCGGCTTTCCCATCTGCCGATCATCGCCGACCCGAGTCACGGCACGGGCTTGCGCGAGAAGGTGACGCCGATGGCGCGAGCGGCTGTCGCTGCCGGCGCTGACGGCATCATCGTCGAGGTGCATCCCAATCCGGACCGCGCGTTGTCGGACGGCTCCCAGAGTTTGTTCCCCGAACAGTTTGCACAGCTGATGGAAGCGTTGCGATTGATCGCGGGCGCCATCGATCGGAGCATCGCCCCGAGCCCCGCGCCCGTGGAACTGGGAGTGGGCTGAGGTATAGCATAGAGAAGGCGGATGTCGGATATCTGATATCGGACAACTGCCAATCAGGATCCGATCTGATCGGAATGGCAGTCTATCGCATGTCCGACCTCCGACATCCCGTCCCGTAATGTCAACTCTCCCGTTTCTTCTGATTGCGGCGCTTCAGTCACCAGCCGATCGCGCCATCGACGCGGCGGTCAAATCGTACGCCGCCATCCGCACCGCCAAGGCAACGTTCGAGCAAACGATCACCAATCCATTGCTCGGATCGACGCTGCGTTCGCGGGGTGAGTTCGAGCAGTCGCGCCCGAATCGATTCGCTTTCCGGTTCATCGAACCGAAGGGCGATGTGATTGTCTGCGACGGGCGATTCGTGTGGGTCTACCTGCCGTCATCAACGCCCGGACGGGTCAACCGGGCCGCGTGTGGCGGCAACCAGGCGGGTTCGCTCGACCTGATCGGTGAGTTCTTCACGAACCCGAGAGACCGTTACGGCATCAGCGACGGTGGCGCGGCAACCGTCGGTGGACGTAAGGCGCATATCGTGCTGCTGACGCCGAAGTCGAAGGACGCTGCCTTTGT
>CAZSNV010000568.1:0-1672 GCA_964608035.1 uncultured Gemmatimonadaceae bacterium
GACCTTACAGCCCTGGAAGTACCAGGACGGTACTGGCGCCGCCGGCGGCCCTAACAGGCCGCTCCAGCAGGAGCCGTGGCCAGGTGGAACGAAACCTACTCCCATCCATTGCTACGGAGTAGGTTTTGTTCCATAATGTCGCCATGGCACGAGACACCAGCACGAAGACACGAGCGCGGCTGCTCCATCGGCTCAGGCGCGGCGGCGGCTGGCTGCGGCGCGACGACCTGACCGCCGAGCGAGTGCACCCTCGCTGGCTTCGCCGTCTTCAGGATGAGGGCGTGATCGAGCGCGCTCGCGCCGGGCTGTATCGAACGACCGCAGCGCCGGAGACAACTAACCAGACGCTCTTCGAGGCGTGCACTGTCGTGCCTGAGGGAGTCATCTGCCTCACGTCGGCACTCGCCTACCACGAACTCACGACTGCCAATCCATCCATTATCCAGATGGCCATCCCGCGCGATCGGTGGCGGCCGAAGGTGACGTATCCCCCCATCCGATTCTTCGAGTTCCGCGATCGGCTCATGACGCTCGGCGTTGACGAGATTCGAAGTTCGCATGGTCGCGCTCTGCGCGTTTTCTCGGCCGAGCGAGCGGTATGCGACGCGTTCCGTCTCCGCCGCATCGTCGGAAAGGACATCGCGCTCGAAGCGCTCCAGGCCTACCTGCGCCGGCGTTCGACCCGCGACCTCGGCGAACTGACGAGGATGGCGCGGGCTACACGCGTCCTCGAACAGATCCGTCCTTACCTCGAGGTGCTGTCGTGACTCGCAAGCCCGAAGAGCTCAAGAACGTCAGTAAGTCCGTCCGTGACCGGCTCTTCACTCTCAGCAAGAACCAGGGCCGCGACTTTCAATCGGTGCTCAGGCTCTACTTCCTCGAGCGCTTTCTCTATCGGCTCAGCGTCTCCCGGTACGCGGACAATTTCCTGCTCAAGGGCGCACTGCTCTTCTTCGCGCGTGCCGAACCCGATGAACGGGCATTTACCCGACCGACGAAGGACATCGACCTCGAGGCGCTCGCCATGAACGCTGATCTCGAAGGGCTCAAAGGGGTGTTCGCCGTCATCGCAGCGATTGCGGTGCCCGAGGACGGCGTCCGTTTCGATCCGGATGGCATCAACGTCGATTCCATCCGCGAGGACGATCGTTACGGTGGGATACGCGTGCATGTCGAGGCCTACCTCGACAAGGCCCATGACCGAATTCAGATCGACATCGGTTTCGGGGACGCAGTGACGCCCGAGCCTGTGGGCCTCACGTATCCAACGATGCTCGCCACGACACCCGCACCGCAGCTCAAGGTCTATCCCCTTGAGACGGTGGTCGCGGAGAAGTGGGAAGCGACGGTCAGCCTGGGGGAGACGAACACGCGTCTCAAAGACGTCATCGATCTCGATGAGCTCGCCGGCAGCGAGGTCTTCGATGGCGCCGTAGTGCAGGAAGCCATCACCCGTACGTTCGAGCGTCGCCGCACACGTCTCGATCCAGGCACGCTCGTGTTCACCGCCCTTTATCGCGAAGGCGCGGAGAGACAGGCACTCTGGGCAGCGGCGCGGAGGCGCTATGAGCGTGAGGGCGCTCCGGAGCGATTCGCGGTCGCAATGGAGCGCGTCATCGCATTCGTTGCTCCGCCGTACCTCGAAGCGTGCGGCGGTCGGAAGTTCACAGCG
>CAZSNV010000569.1:0-1670 GCA_964608035.1 uncultured Gemmatimonadaceae bacterium
GACGGCCGGCGCGCGTTCGTGACCCGCAACGGCGACAGCGTCATCTCCGTGCTGGCGGTCGAGGGCAGCCGCGTGACGTACGCGAAGACGGATTTCGGGGCAGGATCGAAGCCGTACCCGATTGAGATCACCCCCGCAGGCGACCTGGCCGTGGTGGGCCACGTCGGCGCGGGCGCCACGGGCGGGATCGATGTGCTGAGCCTGATCGATCTGGCCCCGGCCGCTCCGCGCGCGATTGATCACGTCATGGCGGGCCTCACGGTTGAAGGGCTGGCGATTTCGCCGGATGGTCGCTACGTGGCGGCCACGGTGATGAACGGGTCGAGCGCCCCCAAGGCATCGTCCTTCTTCAACGACTTCGGACGACTCCGGATCTTCCGTTTCGAGAAGCGTTCCCTGGTGCCGGTTGTCGAGGCGCGGGTGGGCCACTGGTGCCAGGGTGTGGTGTGGAGTCGCAACGCGCAAGCGTTGGTCGTGCAGTGCATCGTCGAACGCGAGCTGCAGGTCTTCCAGTTCGACGGTCGCGCGCTGAAACCGGCTGGTGCGATCAAGGTCAACGGCGGCCCCGCCGGCATCCGCGCACAGCCATGAGGATCGAAAAGGATGGCTGGATGATGTCGGTTCGCGTGGTCATCGCGACCGGTGTGGTCGCCACGACGCTCATCGCGTTCATGGCACCCGCTGTTGGACAGGTATCTCCGCCACCAAACGTCGTGTTTTTCGACGACTTCAGTGGTCCCGATGTGAATCGGGCCAACTGGAACGTCATGGTCAGCGGCCGCGTCGTGAACAACGAGCAGCAGGCCTACGTGGATTCGTCGGAAACCATCGAGATCGTCCGTGATGCAGCGGCCGAGGGCGCCGAGAACGGCGCGCTCGCGATTCGTCCGAGATTCAGATCCGGGTTCACGACGCCGGAGGGGCGATCACTCGATTTCATCTCGGGCCGGCTCGAGTCGCGCGGCAAGGTGGAGTTCACCTACGGGACCGTGGCGGCGCGCATCAAGCTGACGGCCGGCGCCGGGTTGTGGCCCGCCTTCTGGATGCTCGGCGCGGGCCGCTGGCCGGACACCGGCGAGATGGACATCATGGAGAACGTGGGCGATCCCTCGTGGACGAACGTCGCGCTCCACGGGCCCGGCTATTCGGGTAACACGCCACTCGTCGCCAGGCGGTCGTTTCCCGCGCCGGCCGACGCCACGGGCTGGCACGTCTACTCGGTGGACTGGACCACCGCGGGGTTCGTGTTCAGCGTGGACGGCGACGTGTGCTACCGGCCGACGCGAGCCGACGTCGAGAAGTATGGCCGGTGGGCGTACGACACACCGAAGTTCCTGATCCTCAACTTTGCGCTCGGCGGCCAGTACCCTCAGGGCGTCAACAAGGTCGCCGCCCCGTATCCGGGGTTGCCGCAATCCACGGTCGATCTTCTCAAGACCGGCAACGTGCGCATGCTGGTCGACTGGGTGCGCGTCACGCGGCAGTGAAAAACGACGTCGGGTGTAGTTTCGAAACTACACCCGACGTCGTTTCTCGCTCTCACCTGGCACCTGAGAACGCCGCCCTCGTTATCCCGTTCGAGTCGAACACGACGCCGCCGTCGCGCAACGTGAATTCGCAGGAGAGCCGCTGAGTGCCGTCGACTCGGAGGCCGAGCTGATCGACGAAGC
>CAZSNV010000570.1:0-1662 GCA_964608035.1 uncultured Gemmatimonadaceae bacterium
CCCCATACGAGCTGATCGTGGTCGCTTCGCGGGACCAGCGCTCCCTGTAGAAGGGGATGCGCTCGTACACACGCCGGATCTGCTGCACCAGGCGTCTCTCGACGATGTTGAACAGCTCGTCCTCATTGAGGTGTTCTATCGCCGGATTTGCGACGCGCAGCGTCGTCATCATCGGAACGTTACTCCTGCCGCGGCTCGAACCAGAAATCCGTAACGCGCCCTGTCGTCTCATCCGCGAAGACGACTCGTACGGGTGCGCCAATCGCAATCGTCTCGGGAAGGTGATCCGGATCGCTCAGATCCACGCCTCTCACGTAATTCGCTATGGACGACGTCGCTCCCTCGAGGCGAACGTACGCGACGCAGTAGGGAACGGGCGGACTGCCGGCGAAAGGCGCTGTCACGACGGTTACCGCTTCGACGACTCCAGTTTGTCCGACCTCGACCAGGTCGTCGATCGACCGAAAGCAGAATTCGCAAAAGGACTTGGGTGGGACCGCTACACGTCCGCACGAGTCACAGCGAGCACCGAGCAGCCGGCGTTCGGCCAGAGCATCGAAGAACGCTGCTGCGGATTCGCCAATCGAGTATTCGTACGGGATATGCCACTCTCCCGGGATACGCCTCGTTACGGTCACTTTCCCTCCCATCTCGCGTTCAGCTGTTTTCCTGATCAAGCTTCGACGCCAGCACCGCTGCGGTGAAGAACTGGTTGATTCCTCCGGTGGCAGTCGCGAGAGCTCGCTTTGCCCCGTCTACCTGGTGGTCACCTGCACGCCCCATGACCTGGAGCGCCGCTTCGCCGAAACGAACGAGGCCCGTCGCGCCGATCGGGTTCGCCGTCATGCAACCTCCGGAGGGACATACTGGTATGTCACCGTCCATCGCTGTGGCCCCCGACTCGACCAGCTTCCAGCCTTCGCCCAGTTCTGCCAACCTCATTGCCTCGTAGGAGGTGACCTCGAGACTCGAGAACGGGGCGTACACCTCGATGACGTCTAACTCGCTGCGCGGGTCGCGAATCCCGGCTTCCTCGTATGCCTTATCGACCGCCCACGTCAAGGCACGCTGCCCTGCGAAGTCTGTCGCTCCATCGCGGATTCGGTCACCGATGCGGTAGACATCGGCGGCGCAGCCAAAGCCGAGGATCCATGCCTTATGCGACGCGCGTCGCGCGCGTTCCGTCGACGCGAGGACGACGGCGGCCGCCCCGTCTGACCTCGGACACGTATGCAGCAGGCGAAGAGGCCAGGCGAGCAATCTGGAATGCTTAACGTCCTCCTCCGTGATCTCCTTCTGGAGGTGTGCGTACGGGTTGCGCAGGGCGTTGTCGAAGTTCTTCTTGGAGACCCAGGCCATGTGATCCTCGGTGAGGCCGAAGAACGCCATCTGCCGAGAGGCAGACATGGCCACCGTCGTAATCACGTTGAGCTGGACGTCGCGTTCGTAGACCGGGTCAAAGATCGTGGTGAAGACCTGCTGGGCGTCGGCCGTCTCCGATGTCCGCTGAAGCCCAACGACGAGGACCGTTTCGTAGAAACCGGCCGCGATGAGGCGGGTGCCGGTCATCGCCCCAGAGCCACCGGTTGCTCCCCCCGTGTGGATTCGGACGACGGGCTTCCCGACTCCACCAAACGCCTCGACGCACCAGCGTTCCGGCTC
>CAZSNV010000571.1:0-1657 GCA_964608035.1 uncultured Gemmatimonadaceae bacterium
CACGCTTCTCTCCGCCATCCGACATCCGCCATCCGCCATCCGCCATCCGCCCTCTTGCTTCCAATCCATGAGTCGCTCGACGAACTGCGCGCTGCGCTGGCGAACAACGGCGCGGCGATCGTTCACGCGGCACCCGGAGCGGGCAAGACCACCGTCGTCCCAACCGCGCTGCTGGGCGAAGACTGGTTAGGCGGAGGCCGCATTGTCATGCTGGAGCCGCGCCGTCTCGCTGCGCGCGCCGCCGCGCATCGAATGGCGTATCTCCGCGGGGAACCCGTGGGCCGTACCGTCGGCTACCGCACGAGACTCGACACCCAGGTCAGCCGAGCAACGCGCATCGAGGTCGTCACCGAAGGCGTGTTGACGCGCATGGTCCAGCAGGACCCGACGCTGGAAGGGTACGGACTGGTCATCTTCGACGAATTCCACGAACGCAGCCTGCAGGGCGACACCGGCCTGGCGATGGTGCTGCACACGCGCCGCCTCGTCCGCCCTGACCTCCGGGTCCTCGTCATGTCGGCCACGATCGACGGAACGACGGTCGCTCGGCTGCTCGATGACGCCCCGGTCGTTGCATCTTCGGGGCGGCAGCATGCCGTCGAAACACGATACCGGCCGCCACCCGCGGGCACGCGACGCATGGCCGGCTTCGATGCAGCCTTCGTCACCAGTTCCATTGAGAAGGCGCTCAATGAAGCAACCGGCGACGTGCTGGTTTTTCTTCCCGGCGCTCCCGAGATCCATAGGGTGCACGGTCTCCTCGGCGTTATTGGGGCACGACCGAGCGTCGACGTCATTGCATTACATGGGTCGCTGCAACCGGGCGAACAGGACCGCGCCATCGCGCCGGCGCCGCCCGGCCGTCGGAAAGTCGTGCTGGCGACGTCGATCGCCGAGACGAGCCTTACGATCGAAGGAGTGCGCGTCGTGATCGACAGCGGACTCTCGCGTCGCTCACGCTTCTCTCCGCGAACGGGCATGTCCCGGCTCGAGACAGTCCGCGTGTCGCATGCCTCGGCGGACCAGCGACGGGGCAGGGCCGGTCGCACCAGCCCGGGGATCTGTTACCGGCTGTGGGCTCAGGATGAGGACGCGAGTCTGCAGCAGTTTACGCCGCCTGAGATTCTCGAGGCAGATCTCGCACCACTCGCACTCGATCTTGCCGTGGCAGGCGTGGCAGATCCGTCGGAGCTTGCCTGGCTCGATGCGCCTCCTCCCGCCGCGTTCTCGCAGGCTCGGGAACTGCTCCGTCAACTCGACGCCGTGGATGATTCCGGGCGAGTCACGCCTCATGGCCTGTCGATGTCGCGGTTCGGCATGCACCCTCGTCTCTCACACATGATTTTGCGCGCCTCCACGCAGGGCCTGGGATCGCTGGCATGCGACGTGGCGGCAATTCTCGGCGAACGAGATCCGCTGCGGAGCTTGCGCGACAATGTCGGAACCGACCTTCGCGTGCGCATTGACGCCATGAGGAATCAGCGCGAGTTCCCAGGCGCGGACGCTGGCGCGCTCAGGCGCGCGCAGCAGCAGGCTCGCCAGTGGCGATCGCGGCTCGCGGCGGATGGGGATGGTGATGCCGACGATCCGTCCGCGGTTGGTCGAGTCCTGGCGCTCGCGTTTCCAGATCGTGTTGCCCGCCGGCGGCCAGGCTCCC
>CAZSNV010000572.1:0-1656 GCA_964608035.1 uncultured Gemmatimonadaceae bacterium
GTGACGGTGACCTGGACGGTGTCGACGCGCGCCCTGAACGTCTGCGCCGCCACGACGACGGACGCCACGAAGGACACAAAGACGACGATAGCCACAAAGGTCACGAAGGTCACTATGCGGAACCGGCTGGTTCGAAGCATCTTGAATACCTTTGAGACCTTCGTGTCCTTTGTGGCAAAAAACGTCTTCGTGACCTTCGTGGCTCAAGCGCCCGCTTCGACTCCGGCGTGGTGGTCCTGAAGGGATCTTACAGATAACGCCTGGGAGCGCAACGCCTTCGGCGCAGCGGTCACGGCCAGAGCGTCGCGTCGGCGACAGCGGTCAGGAAGCTATCGAGCGGCCACACCTCGATCCCGTCTTCGGTCTTCAATCGGCGGTCACCCAAGTAGACCAGCACGCGCCGCACGAGACGCGGGAGATCGGCGATGGCTCTCAAGCCTGCCAACTGGGGCGTCGAGAACCGCGACTGCGCCTTGATTTCAAGCGCCAGATAGTCACGGCCCCGCCGCAGCAGAAAATCCACTTCCGTCTGCCGCGCCTGCGCCGGAGCCCAGTACGAGATCTCCTCGAACAGATCGGACCCGCCGTTGTGGGCTCGCAGGACCGTGAGTACCCATCCTTCAAGGAGCGGCCCGCGTTCCTCTGCACTCACCGCGCTGAGGTGGCGCTTCGCGGCTCGGGCAATGCCCGCATCCACCCAATACAGCTTGGGGTGCCGTCGTTCGCGCACCCGCAGACGCGCTTCAAACGCCGGCAGGATGGTCGCCAGGAGCGTGTCCTGGAGGATCCCCAGGTATCCTTCCACCGTGGTCCGTGCCGTCGCCGCGTCGCGCGCGAGACCGGCAATGTTGATGACCTGCCCGTGGAACAGCGCCGCCAGGGGGAGAAAGCGCAGGAATCCCGGGAGGTTCCGAACGAGCGCTTCGGCGCGGATCTCCTCGCGGATATACAGCTGCACGTACGCCTCGAGCGTGGCGCGCGGATCGTCGGCTTGCCAGACGAGCGGAATGCTGCCAAAGCGCAACACGCGGTCAAGGGCGAAGTCCTTTCCCAATTCAGCCGGTACCAGCGGATACATCGTCTCAACCGTGGCTCGCCCGGCGAGAAGGTTCGTGTTCGCGGTCTTCAGACGCCGGGCACTCGATCCCAGGAGCACGAACCGGCGGCGGCTGCCTTCGATCGCCCGATGCACCTCGTTCAGGAGCGCAGGGACGCGCTGCACCTCGTCCAACACCACCACGCGATCGCGCGGCACGTCCCTGAGCTCGAGCGCGAGCAGCCCGGGGTTGGCGAGGAGCGCCTGGTGACGCGATTCGTCGAGGAGATCGACGATGTGCGCGTCCGGGAATACGTCTCGCGCCCACGTACTTTTCCCGGCGCCTCGGACGCCGTAGAGGAAGAAACTGCCCTTCGGGGGGACGAGAAGACGCCGGTACTGACGGGCTGCCACCATGCGGTTATTTTACCGTGCAAAATGACGGCATGGTAGTCGGAATGGTGCCGCGCACGGCAAATCCAGTGACACGTGGCTGAACCGTCTTTGGGTCTTACTGGGGCTGGGCGCCGGCTTCGACCCCGGCGTAGTAATCCTGTAGCGATCTCACCGTGAGCGCCTGCGAGCGCAGCGCCTTGATCGCGCTGACCGCGGCTGACGCG
>CAZSNV010000573.1:0-1645 GCA_964608035.1 uncultured Gemmatimonadaceae bacterium
CATGCGCTGGAAAGGCACCGCGCGCGACATTCTGGTGACGGCGTCCGCGCACCGCGGACATATGCTCGGCGCTCCCGTACTCCGGAGTGCTGCGCTCGATGCCCGCCTTGGCCGCGTGCGCGCGCCGCCGCCGGCATGGCACGAGTCAATTCGGCGTCGGCACTGATCGGGTCAACCTGGTGCAGGGCTTCGGCGAAGCGTATCCGATCCCCGACGACCAGGTGCCACAGGAATGGAAGGACATCAATACGCAGAAGCGCGACTAGGGCGAGTGGTGGGACCGCCGGGTGGACATCACCTCCGGTGAGAAGCCGGCGGGCATGATGGCGTGCTCGGAGCCGCCGACAGGCCGAATAGATCGCTTCGCGCCTGCGGCGCTCGCAATGATCCAAACGAAGGGCCGGCGGAAGCCGGCCCTTCGTGTTGCCCGTCCTGTGGCTCCAGGTTAAACAACGCCGACGCTCCCACTACGGGCAGTGCACCGTCGGGTTCCAGCTGAAGAACATGCCACTCGGGTTGTGCTTGAAGATCCACACGTGCAGCTCATAGTGCTGGCCGAACGGGACGTGGTCGCTGAGCGGGACATTCGCTCCAAACAGGATGGGCGGCGCGGCGGTCGTACCGCCGTGGGCGGCGTCCCAGGTCGACTTCAGCACGAAATACTCGACTCCATTCAACCGGTAACCGCCGCCCGGTTGCCGCTCGTAGAGCAGCACATCCGGCTTGAGCAGGCTAATCTCCGCGTCGTTCCGGAGCGTGGAATTCACTGCATGATAACCCATCGCCCCGAGGGTGGGATTGCTTACGCAATTCGCCTCGATGACGTAGCCGTCGGCCACCGCCTTGTCGACGTTATGGTACGGTGCCGTGAGGCGCCGAAGCTCGGCGAGCTGGGCGTTCACGGTCGCCGGCGTCTCCGCTGAAGCGTGCGCCGCCGCGACCGCATGGCGGGGCCCGGCATCGGGCGCGGCCGTGATGGGGTCCGCTTGACATCCTGCGACAAACAGAAGAGAAACTGCTACGGCCAGCATGGCAGTGGGCCTCTTATTCTTCATATGGTCTCCGGTGTTCAGCAGAGTGACCGCGTCGGCGGATCAATTGGCGAACGAGGGAGGTTACGCGTCGAGCGGTCGAGGCGCCAGGGTGCCCAATCGGCGGCCCGGTTCTCGACCAATCCCTTGAGTCCAACGGGTCCGACGACGGTGAGCCCTCGTTGAGAACCGGCCCTCCTGGGGCATCAGAACTGCGGTGTCGTTCGGAAATCGGAGCGGACAAGCAAACCGTCGCCCCTGGAACTGTGCTTGTCTGCAAGCACCACGTGATGACGCGCTTGCATTCGATGCTCGCCAGATTCGCGCGTCGCTTCCACCACCGGTTGAAACGATGAGCGGGACGAAGGCGATAAACAGCACAGCGATCGACGGAATCAGAAGGTTCATGATGGCGTTGCGTTCCGGGTCGCTGACCCCACGCGCCGATGCACTTTCAACTGCGAAGACGACGCCAGCAAAGCCGATGAAGGTAGCCGCGATCTGCGCGATGGCCATCAACGTGTCGCGGTCTTGCAAGGTCGTGCGCCTCCTAACGGACAAGTTTCTGCTGCAGCCGTTCAACAAAAGCGAGCGACAGCGAGCCAACTACCTCC
>CAZSNV010000574.1:0-1643 GCA_964608035.1 uncultured Gemmatimonadaceae bacterium
GGATTGTGATCCTGCACCGCCATCCGCTGCGTACGAGCGCGCGGAAAGCGCGCCTGTACACGTGGTGCGAGACGCTACGCTTCGTCGGGCGAACGGTTATTCAGCGCGGCCGCACACTGAGGAGCGCCGAGGAGTGCTATCAGTGGTACGACGGCCGGCGCTGATGTTGATGCGCCGGCCGGTTTACTGAGGCAGGCGCTCGGCGGGAATCCCGATCGCCACCGCGATTTGCCGTAATTTGTCCTGAATCACGCGCACGTTGCGAGCCCCCATGCGCGCCAGGTGCTTCTGGGCCGGCGTCAGGCTCTCGAGGGCCTCGTCTTCGAAGCCGTACGCGGTGCCTCGTGGCACGAGACGCACGTTCCCGTCCAGGGCAGGGGTACGAAGCAGCGCCACGATTGCCCGCTCCAACGCGTCGTCGAACGATCCCCGCCCCAGCTCGCCATAGGCCTCGTCGAGGCGCGGTTTCAGCGTGGCGCAGAGCCGCGCCGCGGCCTGCGCGTCCACCGAGTCCACCGCGTCGGCGATCGGCGCATACCGCTCATAGCTCCGGGGATTCACGAACAGCGCTCCTCGTGTTTCAGTCACACGGAATGCTCCGGAAGGCCGAAGCGGGCCGAGGCGCCCCGCGGGGCTCACCCCGTTGGCCAAGTTCTCGACCACGACCGTGAAGTTTCGGATGAGGTTGTCCGTGGCCAGCCACGCGGTCACGCGGGGATGCGCCGACAGCTCGCGAACGAGCTTGCCGGCGACGGCATCGCTGTCGTCCAGCGATGGAAGGCTCGTCTCGCTGCTCATCTCGCACAGAGGGCGGAGGGCTGTCGTCGGAGGGGTGGCGGCACGGGTGGGCGCCGGCTGTTGTTCGGGCGTCTGCGCCTGCCGCCCGGTGATAAAGAACCACACCGCCGTGCCGGCAAGAATCACCGCCGCGGCCAGAAGCCATGGTTTCGGCGACCGTGGCTGCCGGAAACCAGATGCCGGCGCGGGCGTTTTCTCGAGGTTGTATTCCGACGGGTCGAGCATCAGCGCCTCTACGCGAGAGGATACTCCTCTAGGCGCTGTTGTGACTCACGGCGGCGATCTGGAGCAGGAGAAACGCGCCAATCAGTGGCGCGCCGAGCTTGGGGTCATTCTCGTCAGGAGGCTCAGTCCGCCAAGTACGAGCATCGCGCCGGACGCAGTGACCGCCCCCTCAGGGAACGGCAAGCCTTTGCTGGCTGAATCCGTCACGTTGCGGTTCAGGAACTGATTGACGCCGTGGTACATGCAATAGCCGCCAATACCGACCCCACCCAGTAAGAGTGCCGTCTTTGTCTTGGAGGGCCGTCGTGCACGCATCCTCCGCTGGCGTTCCTGTTCCTCTCGAACTCGTCGGAGTATCGCAATCTCAGCCATTAGTGTTCCTCGCAGTAGTGCGCGGTACTGCAAGAGACACACCTGAATGTATGTAGGGCGGGTTCCGCGAAGCGGACCCGCCAGATTGAACTAACCGAGACGTCCGACGTAGCCGCTGATGACCGGCACGCGGCGGCCGGCGGCGGCGGCCGCGGCTTCCGCGGCCACGGTGGCATCCAGATCGGCGAGCGTCTTCAACATGTCGCCTTCCATGGCGGCCACCGGCACGCCGTTGCGGTAGACGATGC
>CAZSNV010000575.1:0-1643 GCA_964608035.1 uncultured Gemmatimonadaceae bacterium
GGCGACGACGTGCCGTGGCCTCGAGCGGGTCTGGCGCCACGACCAGACGTCGTTCACCTGCCTGCTCGGCGGCGGCTGCGACCAGGACACGGCGCGCGCCGTCTACGGCATCGTCACGCTGGCGCACGAATCGTGGCACCTCCGCGCGATCGTCAACGAGGCCCGGACGCAGTGTTACGCCGTCCAGACGACCGAGCGCGTCGCGCTCCGCCTCGGCGTCCCGTCGGAGGACGCCCGCCTGATCGCGCTCCGTGTCGCCGCCGACGACGCCGCGGCGCCGGCCGGAGAGTACCACTCGCCCCAGTGCCAGCCAGGCGGCTCGCTCGACCTGCACCCGGAGACCCCTGACTGGCCGACCGGCTAGCGTCGCCGCTTTTCACGTCGATTAACTGCCGGACTCAGCTAGGAAGGCGGATATGTCGCGAAAGTGGGAGACACTGGACGGTTCCAACACCGCCCACAGCTCATCTGCAGAACGAGGGTCCGGGTTGATCAGGATCGGGCGTCGGAGCGCGGGATTACGATGTGCGGCGCCCTGGAAGAAATACCGCGCATGAAGATCGGCGCGAGGGAAGGAGTATCCCCAGAAGATCACGCGCGTGGCGCGATCCAGTGCAGCAGTAGCATCGTCCCAAACGCGCTTCAATTCGTCCCGGATGAACCCGTGCTTTTCGTAGATAGGGGGGACGATGAGCGGCCAGATATGCCAACTCTTCCTGCTTCCCGTCATGAGCGTCGTGTGTGAGGGTATTGCTTGGTTCGTCCAGAGCAAAAGCTTCCGATGGCCGCGCGCTGCGTCCGGCGATGGATAGCGACTTCGTGTTCGAAAGACCCAATTCGATGAACCATGCATCTTGAAGATGTGAACGTGTTGATCAGGCGAACCTGGACATGGTCGAGCGAACGACGGGGCGGCCGAGGCGATCGCAGTCGTACTACTCGGTAGTCCGTACGCGTGCTCAAGGCACCACGCAGCTCCATACTTGCTTGGAAGGAGCGACAGGGCATTCTCAATAAGGAGGTCGTGATTGAAGGTGATGACGTCGACCGTATTATCCGCGTCCAATTCGTTCGCGATCACACGGCGAATCAGTCCTTTACGTCCAATCATCCAGTTCGTGGTGTCCAACAGCTCCGAAGAATAGAGCCGCAATAGCTCAAAGTATCCTTGGACGTTCACTTTGGAAGTAAGGTTATTCATCTCGAAGTACAGACGGCCCATGTGCTCTTCGAGGCTGGTAGCGGGCTGGGGGCTGCAGAGATCGCGCACCCCTAATCGATTTGCACGACGCTCGATGCTTTCCAGAAGGAGCGCGTGCTCTCCATGACGCTTAGCTTTCTGAAAGAAGTTTCTGTCAAGAGGCGGGTGGTCGCGCGTCTGCCGAGGGCGATGACCAGCGGCCTCAGCGACGCTCGCGCCGGCACCCATCACCAAGACTGTGCGAGAGCCAGTTGCCATTTGGCGAGAGTGTTACCGATCGGGCGGATGGAGTCGTGCGTTATGGCGAGCTGGCCTCACGCCGCGGCGATGTCGCGGCCGACCCGGCGGCGCGTCCGACACACACGCGGGCACTCCTGACTGGCCGACCGGCTAGCGGCCGAGCTTCTTCAGCGCCGCCCAGGAGCCGCGTGCCTCTGCGACG
>CAZSNV010000576.1:0-1627 GCA_964608035.1 uncultured Gemmatimonadaceae bacterium
ATCGCCTCCTCCGGTCGCTTCCCTTCCTTCCGCTCCGCCTCCAGCGCAAAGTCGATCATCATGATGGCGTTCTTCTTGACGATGCCGATTAACAGAATGATGCCGATCAAGGCGATCACGCTGAACTCGGTCCGGAAGAGCATCAGCGCGAGCAGCGCGCCGGCTCCAGCGGACGGCAGCGTGGAGAGGATCGTCAGCGGATGGATATAGCTCTCGTACAGAATCCCGAGCACGATGTAGACGGTGACGAGCGCCGCGAGAAGCAGCCACGGCTGGTTCTCCAGCGAGGCCTGGAAGGCTTGGGCTGTGCCCTGAAAACTTCCCCGGATGCTGTGCGGCAGGTCGATCTCCTGAGTGGCCCGCTCGATCGCCGCCACCGCGTCGCCGAGCGAGTCGCCCGGCGCGAGATTGAACGAGAGCGTGACAGCGGGGAACTGTCCCTGACGGCTCACCACGAGCGGGGTAGTTGTTTCCGCAACCTGCGTGAACACGTTCAACGGCACCTGGCCGCCGCTCAGGGACCGAACATCGAGGAACTGCAACGCCTGTGGACCCTGCTGAAACTCGGGCATCACTTCCAGCACGACACGATACTGGTTCAACTGGGTGAACATCGTGGACACCTGCCGCTGACCGAAGGCGTCGTACAACGTGTCGACAATGAGCTGCGGGGTGATGCCCATGCGCGACGCCGTGTTGCGGTCGATGACCAACATGGACGCCAGCCCCTGGTCCTGTTGGTCGCTGCTCACGTCGCGCAATTCGGGAAGCGTCTGCAAGACCTCGACGAGCTTGGGCGCCCACCGGTTCAGCTCCTCGGGGTCCGCATCTTCGAGGGTGTACTGGTACTGCGTCCGGCTCACGCGATCCTCCACCGTGAGATCCTGCACCGGCTGCAGGAACAAGGCGATCCCTTCGACCGTCGCCAGTTGCGATTGCAGGCGGTGGATGACGTCGCTTGCACTGATCCTTCGCTCGGCGAGGGGCTTCAAGTTGATCTGGATGCGCCCGCTGTTGAGTGTGCTGTTAGTGCCGTCCACCCCGATGAACGAGGAGAGACTTGCGACGGCCGGATCGGTCAGAATCGCTCCGGCCAGAGTCTGCTGCCGCTCGACCATCGCTGGGAAGGAGATCGACTGGGGGGCTTCGGAGATTCCCAGGATCACACCCGTATCCTGAATAGGAAAGAAACCCTTGGGCACGACGACGTAGAGCAGCACGGTGAGGATCAACGTGCCCACCGCCACCACCAGCGTGGCCGGTTGATGGTTCAACACCCATCGCAACGTCCTGCCGTAGGCCGCGATGGTCCGGTCGAACACCTCTTGGGAGACGCGGTAGAACTTGCCTTGCTCCGCCTTCGTGGTGTGTCGCAGCAACCTGGCGCACATCATCGGCGTCAGTGTCAGCGAGACCACGGCCGAGATGAGGATCGTGACGCTGAGGGTGATGGCAAACTCGCGGAACAGCCGGCCCACCACGTCGCCCATGAACAGGAGCGGAATCAAGACGGCGATGAGCGAGATGGTCAGGGAGAGGATGGTGAAGGCGATCTGCTTCGATCCCTTGAGTGCGGCCTCCAGCGGCGAGTCGCCTTTCTCGATGTATCGCGCGATGTTTTCGATCA
>CAZSNV010000577.1:0-1618 GCA_964608035.1 uncultured Gemmatimonadaceae bacterium
CAAATAATCGACGCGAGAGGCCATCTTGTTGTCGCAGGCATGGTGAATGCCCACACGCACTCCCACAATACGTTCTCCAAAGGAGCGTTCGACCGGCTACCGCTTGAGAGTTGGGCGCAATACCTGGGTGCCCGGGTTCTTGGCCGGACGCCTCGCGAGATCTACATCGGAGCCGCGCTCAGTGCGATTGAAATGGCGAAGACGGGAACGACGGCCGCCTGCGAGATGACGCAGATCAGTCCGCACCCCACGCCGGACGCACTCGACGCTGCGATCCAAGCGTACGTTGACGTCGGCCTGCGGGTCTCATTCGCGCCGCAGATATTCGATCTCACCATCGTTGAGGCGCTGCCTGGACTACGAGAACTACTGCCTGCCTCGCTCGAGCGCGATCTCCGGCGGCGTAGTCCCTTTCCGCTACAGGAGGTGATGTTGGTCATCCGCGACGCGGCGGAGCGGTGGGGCGGCGCGGCGGGTGGCCGGGTGAGGTTTGGGATTGGTCCAAGCCTCGTCACCCTCTGCAGCAACGAGCTTCTCGAGCAGTGTGGTGAATTGTCAGCCACCCTGAGCATCCCTGTCCAAACCCATCTTTCGGAGACCAGGAGCGAAGCCCTCGCGGCACGCCAATCCTACGGCACGACCGCTACCGAGCGCCTCCATGAGCTTGGGCTGCTCGGCCCCAAGACCCTGCTAGCGCACGCCATCTGGCTGGAGCCTTCGGAGATCCAGCTCATCGCTGAAAGCGGAAGCTCCGTGGCCCACAATCCGTTCAGCAACCTAAAGATCGGGGCCGGAACGGCTGACTTGGTCGGACTAAGAGATGCGGGCTGCAATGTTGCGCTCGGCACTGACGGGTCCGCCAGCTCAGACAGCCAGAACATGTTTGGGCCCCTTCACCTGGCGGCAGCCATACATCGACCGAGCCTCGCCGACTACGAACGCTGGCCGTCTGCAGCGGACGTGTGGGAGATGGCGACGACCAATGGTGCCCACGCCGCCGCGTTCGGCGCCGGGGATCTCGGGGAAATCCGAGTTGGCAGCCTTGCCGACCTCTCCGTGCTGAAGTTGGCCTCGATCGCCTTCAGGCCCCTCAACGATGTCATCACCCAGTTGGTGCACTCGGAATCTGGATCTTCCGTCCGCACGGTCATTGTCGACGGCCAGATCGTGCTCAATGATGGTGTACTGACCCGGGTCGACGAGCATGCCCTACTCGCTGAAGCAGAGGAAATGGTCGTCCGCATCCGGGCGAGCGAGGATCCAAGTTTGGCGCGTCGACTCGAATCTCTGATCCGACAGGCTAGCGCTAGTCTTCAAGTGCAATAACTGACGCGGTGGGCGCCCATAAGCGTTCTGGCTGCCGGGGCGGAGACGAGCACCCAGCAATCGGAAGCAGATTGGGATCCGAAAATGGAGGAGCGCCCCCGTCATGGATCGGTGAGCGCGATCTTCAACCCGAACTCTGGCCCATACTCAGTTAAGCGGGGCGTTGCGAGGAGCACGCAGGTGCCTACGAGCTCCGCGTCGCGTAGTTCGATCGCCCGCCGAATTGCCTCAAGCGGCGTCTGTTCACGCAGTACGTCGGTGAGGAAAACGACGCGATTGCCGGAACGGATCG
>CAZSNV010000578.1:0-1608 GCA_964608035.1 uncultured Gemmatimonadaceae bacterium
ATGCGGCGGTTTTCGCACCTTGCTACATCGCGCTCGATTGGGCCAGCTACATCGATCCGGTCGGCCCGTTCAACATTACGCCGTGGAATCCACAGCCCGCGCTTGCGATCGTGTGGATGATGCTGGGCGGAATTGTGCACGCGCCTGCCGTCCTGGCCACGATCCTGCTTGCAGACCTGGTCGTTCGCCATGCGCCGGGCGGGTTCGCGGTCACAATGATGACCGCCGCCGTGCTCACCGGAGGCTACGCGGCCATCGCTTGGGCGTTGAAGTCACTATTGAGCGATACCGGGCTGCGCTCCACCCGCCAGCTCACCATATTCGTAACGGTCGTGGTTGCAGGTACGGGCACGGTCGGCGCCGGGTTCATCGGGGTACTGCATACCGCGGACCTGCTGGCGGAGACGGAGTTCATCAATGCGTGGATGCGCTTCTGGATCGGCGATGCGGTCGGCATACTGGTAACGGCGCCGCTCCTTTTCGCCGCGGCAGACCCCGCGCGCAGGACCGCCATTATCTCCCTTGCGCGACGACCTGAAGCCCTCCTGCAGGCGATCGTCCTCGGCGCGACGGTCTGGGTGATATTCGAGGGATTCGGCAGCGACCCGTCGCGACAGTTCTACCTGCTGTTCCTGCCTCTCATCTGGATCGCGGTCCGGTTCGGCATGAACGGCGCCATATTGGCCACCGCAATCGTCCAGATGGGGGTCGTGCTGGGCATCCATGGCGACGTAGGAGCGTCGCTACCCGTCGTCGAGCTCCAGGCCTTGCTCGTATCTCTCACATTGACCGGGCTGTTTCTCGGGGTGATGGTCGATCAACGGCAGCGCGCAGAGGAAGGCTTGCGGCAGACCCTGCGACTCGCCGCGGCGGGCGAAATGGCGGGAGCCATCGCGCACGAGGTGAACCAGCCGCTGACCGCCGTGACGAACTACGGTCGGTCGGCGCAAATGCTGCTCGAACGGGACCGGACCGGCCCTTCCCAGGCGAGGGAGATAATCGGCAAAATCCTCGCGGAGGCGGAACGGGCGGCGGAAGTCGTACGCAGGCTGCGGGACTTCTTCCGGGCCGGGACCACCCGGCTGGAAGAAGTGCGTGTCGAAGAACTTCTGTCCGCCGCGCGCCGCATGGGCGAGAGTGCCATCGAGGCGAAGAACATCCGGTTCGAGGTCAAGAATCCCTCGTCGCTGCCGTCCCTCTTCGTCGACCGGCTGCAGGTGGAAGTCATTCTGCGCAATCTGATCGCAAATGCGGTCGAATCCGTGATTGGCGCGGAACGCCGGGACGGTCGAGTCAGGGTCCATGTGGAACGTCACGACGACAGGCATCTGCGAATTGTGGTCGCTGACAACGGGCCGGGGCTGTCCGCGGCCAATCGCGAGGGGCTTTTCGAGCCGTTCGTGTCGGGCAAGCCCACCGGCATGGGCCTTGGACTTGCCGTCAGCCGCGCCATCGCCGAGGCGCACGGCGGCTCGCTCGAGGCCGCCAGGGTCGCGCACGGCGAATTTCATCTGGTCCTGCCATGCGATCAGAGCGCCTGACGGTCTTCGTCATCGACGACGACGCCTCGGTGCGCGATTCCATCGCGCTCATGCTCGGCCTCGAGGG
>CAZSNV010000579.1:0-1607 GCA_964608035.1 uncultured Gemmatimonadaceae bacterium
GGAACTCGCTTGTGTATTCGACGTACCTCGGCGGCAGCGCGGATGACCTCGGACTCAGTATAGCGGTGGACGGGCCGGGGAGTGCGTTCGTCACCGGGATCACTGCGTCATCAAACTTCCCGACGCAGGGTCCGTATCAGCAGACGTTCCAAGGCGGCTCTTATGACGTGTTCGTGACAAAGCTCGCGCAGGCAGGAAACGTTCTTTCTTATTCTACATACCTCGGTGGAAGCGCAGCTGACTGGGGCCGGGGCATTGCCGTGGATGCAGCGGGGAACGCTTACGTTGCGGGATACACGGACTCACCGAACTTCCCGACTCAGTATTCGTACCAAACCGACCAAGGTGGTCAGGATGCCTATCTAGCGAAATTGTCGGCGAGCGGGAACTCGCTGGAGTACTCGACATACTTGGGCGGCGGCGCGATTGACCAAGGGTATGGAATTGCCGTGGATAGTCGAGGGACTGCGTACATCACGGGGATAACGGGCTCGGCTACCTTTCCCACGCAGGCACCGTATCAATCAGTGATGAGCGTGGCGTATGACGCATTCGTGACCAAAATCTCGACCATCTGGCAGCTCTCGGTCGGGGATCTGGCCCAGGCCGAAGGGGACGCAGGCATGACGCCAGCTGTGTTCACGGTGACGCTAGACTCGCCAGCCCTCAACCCCATCACTGTGGACTATGCCAGCGCCGACGAGACCGCCACCGTGGGCGGAGACTATCTGGCAGTCAGCGGGAGTCTGACTTTCCAGCTTGGCGAAAGCACGGCATCCATTTCCGTGCCGATTCTCGGCGATACGCAGGCGGAAGGAGATGAAAAGTTCCTCATCATCCTCAGCAACCCGAACGGTGCCGCGCTCGCCAAGGCGCAGGCAACCGGCGGGATTCTGGGAGACGATGGGGAGGCCCTCCCCCACATCGCGATCGGCGATGTGATTGCGGCCGAAGGGGATATCGGCACGAACAATGCCGTGCTCCTCCTCAGCCTCTCGCGCGAGCGTGGCGTGCCGGTGACGCTCAACCATGTTACTGCCGACGGGACGGCGAGGGCGGGCGGCGACTACGACACCACTTCGGGGACGTTGACGTTCCCGCCGTGGACGACGACGGCTGCGATCTCCGTGCCGGTCCGTGGGGACACGGAGCGGGAGTCGCGCGAGACCTTCTCCGTAAACCTGAGCAGCCCGAACGCCTACGCCACGATCGGTGACGGGACGGGGGTCGTGACGATCAACGACGACGACGCGCCGCTCGGCGCTACCGGAAATCTCGTCGCGAACCGCAGCCAGCACACGTCCACGCTGATGCTGGACGGAAGCGTGATCGTCAGAAGCAGCGCCAGCGCCGAGTCGTACGATCCGGCGACTCGGGAGTGGCAGGCGCTCGCCGCCCCCAGCGTCGATCGCGTCCGCCATGCGGCGGCGCTGCTGCCGAGCGGCAGGCTGCTCGTCACCGGCGGGATGACCGGGGGATCCGCGACCAACACGACCGAGGCCTACGATCCGGTGACGTCGAGCTGGGCGAGCGCGCAACCACTCACCAGCGACCGCGCCGATCACACGGCGACGCTGCTCGCCGACGGGCGTCTCCTGGTCGTTGGC
>CAZSNV010000580.1:0-1582 GCA_964608035.1 uncultured Gemmatimonadaceae bacterium
CTGAATGGCTCGGGCGTGTACACGTATGCCGGGATATACGGCGATCTCGTCCAGGAACCGTGGATGGCGCCGGTCGTGCTCGTGACGCCCCCGGCGAAACTCATGGCGGTGCTCCTCTGGTTCGCGCCGTTTGCCTTCGTCTCCGCGTGCTCTCCGCTCGTCGTGCTGCTCCTGCCCCTGGCGCTCGTGCGGCTGCTGGCATCAAGCTCGGCGTACTGGGGGATCTCGTTCCACTATGCGCTGCCTCTTGCGCCGGTGCTGGCCATGAGCGCTGGAGATGGGTTGTCTCGTCTTGCGCGGCGCCTTCGGACTCCGCGCGCGCGAGCGCGATTGATCGCCTGGACTGCCGGCACGAGCGTCCTGTTCTCCACGATTCTGCCGGGCAACCAGCCCTTCTGGGACCTGTTTTCCTTCGAACACTATCGGACGACGGCCGAGCAGCGGGCGTGGCCGGAGGTCGCCGCGTTGATCCCGCGGAACGCGTCTGTGTTGGCGCAGGGGGCACTCGTCCCGCATCTCACGCATCGGCCGACGATCTACATGCTGGAAGCCGGCGCAAAGGATGCCGATCTGGTCGTCGCGGCAGCGAGCCTGAGTCCCTGGCCGGCGCAGAACCACGACGAGTTGAGGTCGCTGATCGACGACCGCAGACGGAACGGCTACCGTCCGATCTTCGAGCGCGACGGGTGGGTCGTGTTGAGACGATAGCAACATTAGAGCGTGTCCTGGGGCAACGGAATGCCCCTTTATCAGACCTTGGTCTCGTCCCCAACCGCTTGGACTGGACGCGATGCTGAGACACCGCAAGGATCCCGTGGCGCAACTCGAGATCATCGCGCCCTACCGGACCGGCATGATCGCGAAGGATTGCACCGCGCCGCAGTTTCAGGAACGCGCGGCCGGCGCTCCTGCCTTCGGCATCGGCGTGCCAAACGCCGAGGTCATGATCCCGTTCGGAACCGGCAAAGTCAATTTCGCCGGCATGTTCAGGAAGCTCAAGAGCGCTGGCTTCAGCGGTCCGCTGATGATCGAGGGCGTCCCCATCGGGGCGACACTTCAGGCGACGACGAACAGCGCGCGCCGAAATCTGGAATTTCTGGAGCGGGTCATGGTGGGCGTCTGACGAGCGAAGCTACCGCCGAGCCGTTTTCCGAGGCCGTCCGCCTTTTCGCAGGGTCTCCAGCGCCGCGAAGTGCGCCCGCAGCGCTGCACGAATGGCCCGAGCCGCCGCGCCCTCGGAATCGGCCGCGGCGAACACCCCAGGCACGCCGATCACGTACGCGCTGACGCTGCCGTTCGTTTCGTGTTCGAGGACAATCGGGTAGTGGCTGGTCACGGTCTAACGCCTTTCGACTTCTTGATGCCCGCGTCTTTCAGAATACGGCTCGCCAACCCAGTTCCGACTTCCTTCTTGGTGTGGATCGTGACATCTGCATGACGGCCTACTTCCAAGGTGTTCCGCTCTCGCACATTGCCGTCGCGAGCATCATGTCGCCTGATGTCGCCACGTGCTCCCGGGACGCAGAACCCAGTCATAGCCGTTCGAGAATCACGTCCGGTCCTGCACCACCGGCGGTGGTCG
>CAZSNV010000581.1:0-1574 GCA_964608035.1 uncultured Gemmatimonadaceae bacterium
TCGCGATCGGGGTCGTCAAGTCGCGCTGGACACGGCGCGCCTGGCTGCGCTCCGGTCTCGAGATCCTGCTGCTGGGCGCCTTCGCCGGCATCGCCGGCTTCTTCTTCGGGAACCTGCTGCCGACCCTGCTGGGCGCTGCCACTCCCCCGTCCTGACCGAAGGACCGGCCTCAGGCGCGGCTGACCGTCAGCGCGTACAGGGTGCGGGCGCCGCTGATCCCCTTGAGGTCGTACGAGCCCTTCTCGACAAAGGACAGGTCGGTGCCCGCCACCAGGTCGCGTGTCGTGGAGGAGACGAGCACCTCGTCCGGAAGCGCGACCTCCATCACGCGGGCCGCGAGATGGACGGCAACCCCACGCAGATCATCGCCGGCGAGCTCGACCTCACCGGTGTGAACACCGGCGCGGATCGCCAGGCCGAGCCGCTTCGCCGTGTCCGCGATCGCCGCGGCGCAGCGCACGGCGGCTGCCGGTCGGTCGAAGGTGGCCAGGATCCCGTCGCCGGTTGACTTCACCTCGTGGCCGCGATGCACGGCCAGCAGATGGCGTACGTCTTCCACGTGCTGTTCCATTAACCCAGTCCAGCGCCGATCCCCCATCCGCTCAGCGGCGGATGTGGAACCGACGATGTCGGTGAACAGCACCGTGGTCAACACTCGCTCTCCGGGGGCTGGCGGCAGCGCCCATCCGGCAACGCGCTGGAAGTCGACACTCACGGAGGGCTCGTCGCCGACCACCCAGCTGTCGTGCCCCGGCGCGATGTCATACACCTCACCGGGACCGATTTCGGTCTGCGTCCCGTCCAAGCTCTCGTTCATCAAGCAACCACTGATCTGAATACCGACGTGGTGGAACTCGCAGCGCTCGGTGCCGATGATCGGCTTGATGTGGGTCGACCAGCGCCAACCGGGCATGAGCGTCTCTCGCGTGACAGTCATGGATCCCACCCTGACCAGCTCGACCAGCCCGAGCGCCATCTCTTCGCGCGAATCGGGCTCCGCGAACTTCTTTGTGATGACATCAGTCACGCACGCGAGTGTAGCCCCATCCGAACATTCCTCTCAGGTGATGGTCAGCGTGCCGACCATGCCGTATTCCTCGTGGCCCGGCATGTGGCAGATGTACTGCAGGCTCCCCGGCTTGTCGAAGGTTAGGGTCGTCTCAACCGTGGTAAGTGCGTCGATCGACACCTCGTTCGGACGCGCCCCGTGATGCGCCTCCGTCCCGTGGCGATGGCGCTCGTGAAAGGCCGCGTCGCCGATCAGCCACTCGTGATCGATCGGGTCCTGGTTGATCAGCACGAAGGTGATCACCACGCCGTGTGGAATGGTGATGGCATCGGGCTGGAACCTGGTGTAATGAATGCGGATCTCGATCCGCTGGGGACCGCTGGCGCCGGTCGATCCGGCGCCCAGCAGCACGGCCAGGACCGCCCCGACGACCACCGGCCAAAGACGGAGCCCCCGCATCTCAGGCCCCTGCCATCGGCCGCCCGCCACTCCGGGCCGCCACCGCCAGCGCCGACGCGGCGACCAGCGGCACCATCAGGGCCATCGCCAGCAACGCGATCCAGAG
>CAZSNV010000582.1:0-1571 GCA_964608035.1 uncultured Gemmatimonadaceae bacterium
CGCGTCTGCATGAGCGCATCATGCACCGTTTCGATCATGTGGCGCATGCACTCGCCGTGAGGATCAAGGACCTGCTTCTTGGCCTCCGACAACTCCTTAGGGGTAACCTCCGAGAGCCGGACTTCGTACTTCGCATTGCGGTCCTTGTCGTAGAGGACCACGTTCGCGTTGATGTCGCGCGTCGTCACCGCGCGAACAACGTTGTCCTTGACCCCGCTAGAGTACGAGTAGCGGTAATCCTTGATCGGTTCGTCGTTCTCATCCAAAGCGATGCAACTGATCGGCTTGCGGTCGCTACGGAAATACGTTCCGGACATGAACACGGAGTAGGCTGCGAGCGACTGAATCTGCTCCACGTAGGTGCCCCACGACGAGTTGATCTCGTTCGTGTGATGGATTTCATCGCAGATGAGGGCGAATGAGAACCCACCCGTCATCCACATCCGAAGCGTTTCCACGGCCTCCTGACAACAGACCTCCTGATACAGAGTGATCGTCGCATCCATCTGTGGCCGAGGCTGCCGGACCTGGCGTCTAGCGAGCGTGAAGAAGCGGCTGCGGGGATCAAGTCCCATTTCTGCGAAGGTTCCGAGCATTCCCTTGTGGGTGTCGCCTTGGATCGATCGCCAGGGAACCAGAACGAGCACGTGGTCAACGTTGTAGTCGTTGAGCAGCACCTTCGTGATCATCCCCGCCACTGCGCTCTTGCCCGCACCCATGCAGGCTTCGAACGCAAACGACTTGTCGCCTCGTTGGAGCTTTTGCTGAAAGCGTTCCAGACACTCCTGCTGCCACCTTCTTGGTGCGAACGTCATCGCGACATCTCCCCATGACAAGGGATGCAAAGGACTGATCCGTTGTAGAGTTCCGTGCGCCCGCCGTCGGCATGGGCGCGAACGTGGGGGACCTGAAACGACTGCGACGTGAGGTCGCATCCGCAGCGCTGACATTTGCAGTCAGCGGCAACCAGCAGTTGCCGGGCTTGGCGCGCCGTGAAAAACCGGCGCGCATCCGCGCGCTTCACCCTCATAACGGACCACTCCGGGCTTGCACCGAATCCGCACGTTGAGTAACCGCAATGGCCCCGACACGTCGTGCTCAGCCGTGCCAGATTTGAATCACAGGGTATCGGACCCTTTGGCCGGCGCCAAGTTGGTTATCGTTAGGGCAAAGTTTGCATCCCACCCCTAGTAGGAGTATGTTCGCATCGGCACGTCCACGCTGAGAGCGTCAGCGCACCGCCACGCCTCCTCATACCCCGCATCCGCATGCCTGAACACGCCCATCGCCGGGTCGTTGGTCAGGACGCGCTCGATCCTGGCCGCGGCCTCGGGCGTGCCGTCGGCGACGATGACCTGGCCGGCGTGCTGGGAGAAACCGATGCCGACGCCCCCGCCGTGGTGGAAACTGACCCAGGAGGCGCCGCTGGCGGTGTTGACCAGGGCGTTCAAGATCGGCCAGTCGCTGACGGCGTCGGTGCCGTCCTTCATGCCCTCGGTCTCGCGGTTGGGGCTGGCGACCGAGCCGCAGTCGAGGTGGTCGCGCCCGATGACGATGGGGGCCGAGACTTT
>CAZSNV010000583.1:0-1570 GCA_964608035.1 uncultured Gemmatimonadaceae bacterium
GGCCGGCCGGTGACGATTCACGAACTCGTGACGCCGAGCGAACCCGGTCTCTTCGGCGTCCGACACCCTCGCTTGCTCTGGCCGGCAGGGCTGTCTCCCCGTCTGAGCGACGACGCGATTGACGCGATTGTCGCGCATGAGATCTGTCATCTCCGGCGCGCCGACAATCTGACGTCTCTGGTTCACACGCTCGTGGAAGCGTTGTTCTGGTTTCATCCGATGGTGTGGTGGCTGGGCGCGCGCCTCCTGGACGAGCGCGAGCACGCGTGCGATCAGGACGTGCTGAACCTCGGCACGCCCCCCCAGACCTATGCGGAGAGTCTGTTGAAGGTGTGCAGGTTCAGCCTGCGCTCGCCCCTTCCGTTCGTTGCCGGCATCACGGGCTCACATCTCAGTCAACGCGTGGAGGCCATCATGACGTATCGCGTCCGACCCGCCCTGAATCCCGGCCGCCGAATCCTCCTCGTGGCTGTGGGAATCCTCGTGGCCGCGGGCCCGGTCGCTGCCGGCCTGATCAGTGCGCCACACGAGATCACCGCGGTCGCTGCTCCAACATGGGCGCGCGATGAGACATTCGCGGCCGGCGCTCCTGTCATCGCCGAGGGCGTTTCCGCTGCTGGCGCACAAACGCCGATGCGAGCCCTCCCACCTCCGACGAATCCTCGTGCCGTCTCCACGCCCGCGCCACAAGGGGCTCCGGCGCGGATTCCGGTGCCGCGCGATACTCCGGCGCAGCAGAGCGCCGAGGACGTGGAGTTCAGGCGCGGAGCACTGCCGGCAGATACCGTCGGACTGACGAACCCAAAACCCCTCAAGACGGTTGACCCGGTCTACACCAGTCAGGCGATGCGCGCCAAGATCCAGGGGACCGTCGAACTCGAGGCCGTCGTGATGCCGGATGGCACCGTCGCTCGCGCTCGCGTGGCCAAGAGCCTCGACACCGATTTCGGCCTCGACGCGCAAGCACTGGCGGCCATCCGGCAGTGGACGTTCGAGCCGGGCACGGTGAACGGCCAACCCGTCACGGTCCTATTCAACGTGATCATGCACTTCACGCTGGACTTCACGCTGACGGCGCCGGACACCACTTTTGGCGCCGGAGCGTACCGGGGTGGCGGGATCACGGCGATCAGGACCGTGGACCCGACCTACACCAGTGAGGCGATGCGCGCCAAGATTCAGGGGACCGTGGAGCTTGAGGTGGTGGTGCTGGAAAACGGCACCGTCGGCGACGTGCGGATTACGAAATCCCTCGACTGGAACTACGGGCTCGATCAGAAGGCCATCGAGGCCGTCAAGCAATGGCTCTTTCGTGCGCCTAGGGATCCGCAGGGCAGACCCATCAAAGCCATCGAGACATTGATTCTGAACTTTCGCCTGTATTGACGCGCCATATCAACGCCCCACGGTTGCTTCGGTCACCGCATCGCCAAGCGCCACAGAATAGCGCTGAGCCGAACCTGCCGGACCCCGCGCACTAGTAACTGGAGGTCAGCATGACAAGCAGCTTCGCGCCCCTGCCGCGAATAGCGGCGCTTTCGGTGGCGATGGTCATCCTCGCTGCGGTTGA
>CAZSNV010000584.1:0-1569 GCA_964608035.1 uncultured Gemmatimonadaceae bacterium
AGGGCTCAGAACCGGCGTTTACCCACCGCCATGGCCTATTGAGTTCGGAGAGGACGGGAAAGTAGCCGCAAACGTGTTCTTCCCAGTCCGCCAGGATGTCCTTGCCAAACCCGAAAATAGCCTGCATAGGATCGCCGAGAATGCAGGTCGGCAACGACCGTGCAGCGAATGCGACGATGGCGTGCTGCCGGATCGAGCAGTCCTGATACTCGTCCACGATGATTCTCGCGTAGCTCGCCGTGAGGATGTCGCCCAAATGCCCGGCCCTCAAGAGCTTGGCAGCTGCGGAGCGAAGTTTCGGGTAGTCGGTGGCCGGGCTAGCCAGAGCGAGTATGTCAGGATCGTGACCGGTCCGCGCCGGAAATGTCGAGATCAATCGCATCGCCCATCCGTCAATCGTCGAAAGCCGGTAGGCCATCCGACGCACACCAGCACGATCGAGCCGCCCACGTAGCGCCACAACACCGGCGTTGGTGTGAGTGAGCACCAGGATCGGCTTTGGCCCGGTGTGGCGACTTAGGGCCTCTGCGATGGCGTGGGTCTTCCCGCAGCCGGCGGGGGCCGTAACCGTGCCCCTGTCGATCACTAGAAGATCAATGTCACTCCCCACCATTGCCCGCCCACGTGAACAGTGCGTCAACGAGCGTCCGAAAACCGGCATCTGCCTCCGCCAGGTCGGGGCCGACGATGTCCCGGGCAACGTCCTCCATTCGCGTCACCGACTTGAACCACCCAGCTTTCTTCGACCTGGCGGCCTTACCAAGAACAAGGCGGCTTTCCCGCGAGATCCCGCTAACCAATGCCTCCGTTTGGATGGCGTTCAGGTTCTTCGTATTTTGCGACGCAGATTTGATGTGTTCATTGACCAGCTCTTCCCCGTGCAGCTGGACGGCGCGATTGACCAACTTGTCCACGGCATTGTCGGTCAAGCTCAAGAACAACTCGTCTTCTAGGGCCCGCCCGGCCCGCCACGCGACCACCTTGCCGCCGCTGGCGAGGAAGGCCTCCTCGGTTCCCGCGGTTGGCTTCAGATCGTCATCCCGAACGATCGCGGCCCGATACCCCAAGGTCCGGAACGCAGCTGCCCGCTTGAAGGTCCTATCGGCGTCGCCCCCACCGCAGTCGGCGAGTGCCGTCCCTTGGGATGCAATGGCATCGTGGCCGTTCGCAGATCGGTACTGATCGAGGCCGCGCACGAGGCCGACCTCACTGGCACCTTCGCAAATGATCACCGATGGGGCAAGAAAGGCGTCGGGATACGCACGGATCGTTCCTTGGATGTCCCCTTCAGAGCCAACGCAGAGAACCTCATGCCTATCGGCCGCTGGACGGATCACGAAGAGTTGAGTTCCGGACAGTTCGCGAAGCGCGACAGGGGAGTGCGTCGCCATGAACACTTGAAGCGGAGGGGGGTCCTCCTTCGCGCCCAGAGAGCCAAGAAGCCGGAGTATCCGGTGCGGCTCCAATCCCTGCTCCAGCTCGTCGATCACTATCATCGTGCAGTGCGCAGCCGCCTTCCGCTGCAAACCGGCGACCAGTAGCCGCGTGGACCCAACACCCAGCCCCCGC
>CAZSNV010000585.1:0-1550 GCA_964608035.1 uncultured Gemmatimonadaceae bacterium
CGATGCTCTACATCGCCATCGGCATCCTCGGCGCGACGGTGATGCCGCACAACCTCTATCTCCACTCGTCGATCATCCAGACCCGCCGCTACGAGGAGACGACCGAGGGAAGGCGCGAGGCAGTGCGCTACGCGTTTCTGGATTCCACGATCGCCCTGTCGTTCGCGCTGTTCATCAACGCGGCGATCCTCATCGTCGCGGCCGCGTCGTTCCACACCACCGGGAACGCCGAGGTCGCCGAGATTCAGGATGCCTACAAGCTGTTGACGCCGCTGCTCGGCGCTGGCGCGAGTACGGTGTTCGCGCTGGCGCTGCTTGCCTCGGGCCAGAACTCCACCTTGACGGGAACGCTGGCTGGCCAGATCGTCATGGAAGGATTCCTGAACATCCGGCTGCGACCGTGGCTCCGCCGGCTGATCACTCGTGGCATCGCCATCATTCCGGCCGCGATTGTCGCGGTGTTGTATGGGGACAGTGGGACCGCCCAGCTGCTGATCCTGAGCCAGGTGATCCTCAGCCTCCAACTGTCCTTCGCGGTCTTTCCGCTGGTGCGCTTCACCTCCGATCGCCTGAAGATGGGGGTGCTGGTGAATCCGCTCTGGCTGAGCATCCTCGCGTACGTCGTCGCGACCGTCATTGCGGTGCTCAATGGCTGGCTTCTCTTCCAGACTCTCAGCGGGTGGAGCTCCTGATGTACCGTCGAATCCTCGTGCCGCTCGAGCACACCGATACGGATCGAACGATCCTCGCGCACGTCCGGGGCCTCGCTCGGGTCTGTGGCTCCTCCCTGGTCCTGATTCACGTCGCCGATGGTTGGGCTGCGCGCAACGCGTCCCGCTTCGAGCTGCGCGAATCGGAAGAGATGCGATCGGACCATGAGTATCTCGAACAGCTCGCGGAGGAACTCGAGACCGAAGGATTCGAAGCGGAGGCCGTGCTCGCTGGCGGCGATCCGGCGACGGAGATCGCTGCGGCGGCGACGCGCGAACATTGCGACCTGATCGCGATGTCGACTCACGGACACAAGGCGCTCTCAGACCTCGTGCTCGGGAGCGTCGCCAACGAGGTACGGCATCAATCGCTGGTGCCGGTACTCCTGGTTCGCAAGACTGCCGCTCCTCCGGAAACGCGCCGCGACGCGTCGTCGCGCCCCATGGCTGCGGCTTGATCGGACCGGCGCGGGTGCCGTAGATGGTGGGCCCGTAGCGCGCGAGCCAGCGTCCCATCGCCTCCAGTCGTTCGATGGCCTCGGGCTGGATGGTGCCATCCGGGCGCGGGCCGACGTTGAGCAGCAGGTTGGCCCCGTTCCCGGCGGCGCGGACGAGATACCCGATGAGCTCCGGGACCGACTTGAAGTTGCGGTCGGTGATGTTGAACCCCCACGCGCCGTTCATCGTGAGCGCGGTTTCCATGGGCAACGTGCCGATCTGCGCCGTGTTGTAGCCCTGCGTGTTGGCACCGGGCAGATCCTGCTCGAACGCCTGGACGTCCTCGCCGGGAAGTGGGGTCTTGTGATGATTGGGGACGACGAGCGCGGCCGGCTGGAGACG
>CAZSNV010000586.1:0-1547 GCA_964608035.1 uncultured Gemmatimonadaceae bacterium
GCACACGCTGTCCGTCGAGGACCGTGACCGCCACGCCGGGTCCGCGTCCCGGAAGCGCCGCTCCATAGAACGTGCGCACGTAGCCCGGCCTCGACGCCGTCAGCAAGTAGTTACCGGCCACCAGGCTCCGAAACACCACGCGCCCCTCATCGTCGGTCACGCCGATATGAGGCACGTCGAGTTCGCCCGCCTGAATCGCGACGCTCACGCGTCGCAGGGGCTGGCTCGACGGTTCGTCGGTGGACACCAACACCGTCAGTTCAGCAGAGCCCTTCGGCGGCGCGGTCGGCACACGCGCGTCGCGCGCGGGAACCTGCTGGCTCGCCACAGGCAGAGCCGCCAAGACAACGACCGAGCACGCGAGCATCAGGAGCTGCTTGGTCATCGCGTCACCCGCACCATGTTGAGGTCCAGCGACTGCGCATCCACGCCCACGGTCACCCGCGTCGCCACCCGCGCCAGCGCCTCGACGAAGGCGGGATCCTGCAGGTCGCCTTCATTCGTGCGATCGATCGCCGCGACCAGATACTCGCCGGCCGGCACGTTCGTGATGGTGTAGGCGCCCGCCCGACTGGCGCGCGCCGTGCGCGCGCGGCGGGGATTCATGCTGTTCTCCACCCAGGCGCGATAGTTGGCCGGAAACAGCAAGACCGATATTTCAGTCAGGTCCGTCTCGCCCGCGGCCCTGACCGTTCCGGAGAGTTGCGCCAACCGATCGGCGAAGGTCACCACGACGTCGGCGATATCAGAACCTCTGATCTCCAGAGGCACGTCCAGCACATCCCGCCACCGGCCGTGGCCGACTTCACCTGGGGGCCCATGATCGTCAGGAAGTACCTCCCGGATGGATAGCCTCTGGTCCGGAATTCGCCCTGAGCATTCGCCCGGTCGGGCGCGGAAAATGCCAGCGCGTTCTGGCTGCGCCCGTCGATGGCCGTCAGCATGACGGCGATGGTTTGAAGTGGGGCTGACGTGGGCGCCTGGCGTCCGGACTGACTTTCGAACTCCAGGCGGCCGCTCACGGAGAAGCCCGTCGCGAGCGACAGCACCACGCCGTCAACGTCACGGCCAGACACGGTCACTGGGGCGGCAGCGAACAGAGACTCCGTGGGCGGCCTTGCGGCGCCGCCGGCGCCGAACAGCAGTTGTGCAGCCGGACTCGACATCACTTCAGCGGACATGTCCGGAAGTCGCTGCTTCTGCGCGCGCAGCAGGAATTGGCCTGACGGCACGCCGTAGAAGGCGAACGCGCCGTCGCTCTTTGTCACGGCCGTAGCGATATCGAACTCGGACTCGCTGATGGTCCCGTCGCCGGGCACGACCAGGCGGACGCCAAGATTGGCCACGGGGCCGGTCGGCCCCATCGCCGTGCCGCTCACTCGCGACGTGGGAATCAAGCGCAGTTGCAGGTCGACGTCCGTTCGTTCCTCACCAGACGTGAGCGACACGACCGATGCCTGCACCGATGAGGACGTGCCGGGATAGAACACCGTCTGGTACGCCTGCAGCCGTCCGTCTGGTCCGGCCAGCGGCACCGAGCCCCTCGA
>CAZSNV010000587.1:0-1545 GCA_964608035.1 uncultured Gemmatimonadaceae bacterium
GAGCAACTGGCTGCGGGGGCGGCCACGCTGGATTGGTGATACCTGCCGCATGCGTGGATGGCGCGAGCGCTGGTTCGCCTGGCCACGACCGTTTCGTCGACGACAGACGCGATCCTCCGATGCGTCAACAGAGTTAGTCGGGGCCAAACGCTCGACCCAAGCAGGCGGGTCGCAACAAGCCAGGGCGGTGAGGAGGAAGTCGCGATGAAGACGCATGCTGCAATCGATGTCTCGGAGCTCGAGGTCAAGGTCAAACGGATGTACCGAGCGGTGGCCGACAATCCGCGCGGTCGCTATCACTTCGAGATGGGGCGAAGCCTCGCCGAACGTCTGGGCTACCCCCGGCCGACCCTGGACAGGATCGCCTTCGGTGCGCTCGAGTCGTTCGCCGGGGTGGGGTACTTCTTCGATCTGACCGGTCTCCAGGCCGGCGAGGTGGTGCTCGATCTCGGCTCGGGCTCGGGCATGGACACCTTCATCGCGGCGCTCCAGGTTGGGGAGGGTGGACGGGTCGTCGGCGTTGACATGACCGATGCTCAGCTACTCAAGGCAGACCGGCTGCGCGCTGAGGTCGGCCTGCACCAGGTGAGTTTCATCGAGGGTCGGATCGAGGCGCTGCCATTCGACGACGCGACCTTCGACGCGGTGATTTCGAATGGGGTCATCAACCTCGCGCCAGACAAGGAGAGGGTGTTTCGCGAAGCCGCCCGCGTGCTGCGTCCGGGTGGCCGTCTCGGGATCGCCGATATCGTCACCGAGCTCCAGCTCACGGAACAGATTGTTTGCAACGTGGATCTGTGGGCTTCGTGCATCGGCGGCGCGAGCCAGCAGGACGCCTATCTCTTGGCCATACAGGCCGCCGGGCTATCCATCGAGCGCATGAAGAAGAACCCATACGAGTTCGTCTCCGACCAGGCGCGCAAGGCGAGCGCCACCTATGGGGTGCGGAGCATCTCGCTGCTGGCGCGGAAGGGCAGTTGACAGACGGACTTGAGGTCAGTTGTCCCGGCAGAATCCCGAACTCGACGGCGCGGCGTGCGGGAGCACGGCGGGGTGTTGACATCGAGCTTGGTGAGCGTATTTTGCGCCAGCTTCCCTCACGCACCGCCCCGAGCACGATCCGGGTGGCACGCAGGCCGGCCACTTTGTCTTGCCGTCATGCCATGGCCTGAGCTCGAAGCTCGGCGCATCCGTATCGAAGCCGCGGCCGATGGCATCCCATCCCTGTCCAGGCCGCAGCACTGCCCTCCGTTGCCGCTGCGACGGCCATCAAGCTCAGCGCATTTGAGAGCGGTGGAGAAGCGGAGGCGAATGGGTTCGCGTTACTGATGCCTCGGGCCGCCGCGGTGTCAAATCTAACTCTGATCGCGTGGTGGGCATCGGCTGAAGCACCCTTATTAGCACCCTTATGGAATCGCACCATGCTTCCCAGGGCGACTCAAACGTGCTCAATCGACCCAGGTCGGGTCGCATGACACGGAATCCTGCGCATCCGGTATGCGGTACCAATCTCGCCCTCATCGGCCCGATCCACGCTCGGATCGG
>CAZSNV010000588.1:0-1541 GCA_964608035.1 uncultured Gemmatimonadaceae bacterium
TGCGTGTGCTTAAACAGGTTGTTCAGCACGACCAGGGCGTTGGCGTCGCGCTTGAGACCGATGACGAGCTTGGTGTCGACGCCCGACGACAGGTTGTCGAGCGCCCGGATGCCATCGAGCTCGCGGCTGTTCACCAACTCGGCGATGCGTGTCTCGATGGTGCTGATGGACGCCTGGTACGGCAGTTCGCTGACGACGATGGCGACGCCGTTCTTGGTCTCTTCGATCTCGGTCTTGGCGCGGATCCGGATCGAGCCCCGGCCGGTGCGGTAGGCGTCGAGAATCCCTTGGCGCCCCAGAATGAGCCCGCCGGTCGGGAAGTCGGGCCCGTGGACGAACTTCATCAGGTCATCGGGCGTGGCCTGGGGGTTGTCGATCAGATGGATGGTGGCGGCGATTACTTCAGCGAGGTTGTGCGGCGGGATCCTGGTGGCCATGCCGACGGCGATGCCCTCGGATCCGTTGACCAGCAGGTTCGGGAACCGCGACGGCAGCACCGAAGGCTGCTCGAACTCGTATGTGTAGTTCGGCTCGAAGTCGACGGTGTTCTCGTCGATCCCGGCCAACAACTCGTTGGCCAACGGCGCCAAACGGCATTCGGTGTTGTGGTTGACAAAGCCGCCGGCGAGAAAGGAGTGATCCTCGCTGTCGACCCGGATCGAATAGACCTCTGCCGGTTCTTCGTCAGTGACCGATGTGATCGCCTCAAAGCGGTATCCCGAGTCCATGATCGGCAGGATCGTGGCCAGGATCTCAGGATCCCTGATGTGATCGATGATCCATAGACGCTCGGCCTCCCATGCTTGTGCGGAGTTGTCGCGCCGATACCGCGACAACTCCGCACACAGCCATGGCATCTCGTCGCGGAGGAAGTCGACGACGTACGGGATTTCGGCGAGCGCAACGCGAGCCGGCTCTTCGTCACGAAGGCACACCACGGTGCCTGCGGTGATCTCGTCCAGAGTGAGCCACTGGAACATCGGCACGCCGGCCACCGGCACGAGGCACAACAGCGGATGGTTATGGCTGCCCCGGATGCTGAAGCCGCTCTTGGTGGTGACCCGTTTCGTGGGGTGGACGCCGGAGTTGAACGCCTTCGACGCGTGGACAGGTTTGCCGTCTTTGTCGAGCACGTCGACGTCGATATCGCGTTCGCTGTTCGCCGGCAGATCGACAAGATCGGCGATCCGCATCGAAGTTCCGTCAGCCAGCCGGATGCTGGTGTCGCCGGTGATGCAGTAGCGCGCCGCAGCCGGAGGAAAGTCGGGGCTTCCCATGTTGCCGTGGAAGTCGATCAGCGGCTCGCGCAGGGAGAACGGTTGGGCCATGCGCACCAGGGCGTCGTAGATCGATGCGTCGCCGTGGGGATGGAACTTTCCCATCACCTCGCCGGTGACGCGGGCGCACTTCATGCGGGGACGGTCAGACCGCGCCCCCATGTCGTGCATGCCGTAGAGAATCCGGCGGTGGACGGGCTTCAGGCCGTCACGGGCGTCGGGCAGGGCCCGGAACGCAATGGATGACATGGCGTATTCCAGGAA
>CAZSNV010000589.1:0-1534 GCA_964608035.1 uncultured Gemmatimonadaceae bacterium
GTCGTACAGGTATGTCGCGAACGCCTTCGCCACTTCGGCCTGGGCGAGCCCGCCATCGATTTCCAGAGCCCTTGCGGCCGCCGCTTTTGCCAGCGGATAGGTGTCGCCCGGCGCCGCCCCGCCGAAGTTGCCCAGGATGTTGTACGAATCCGCAAGGCCGGCATACGCCAGCGCGTACGTGGGGTCTTTCTCAAGGGCCTGCCGGTAGAAGTCGATGCTGGTGCGTAGCGACTGCTCGGTGCGCCGCTCCCAGAAATACCGTCCGCGAATATACAGCTGATACGCCTCGGTGTTGTCCGTATATCGGCGGCTCAATCGGCCCCGCTCCTCCTGCGTGAGGTTCGTTACGAGCGCCTGCGCAACCCGCTCTGAAATCGCATCCTGAACCGTGAACACGTCGTTGAATGCCTCGTCGAACGTGCCGGCCCACATCGACGATCCGTCCGACGCGTTCAGCAGCTGCACTGTAACCCTGATACGGTCGGCTGAACGTTGAAAGCGTCCGTCCATCAGGAAATCGACGCCGAGCTCGCGGCCGGCGGCGAGCGGGTCGCTCCCTTGCGCATACTTCAAGACGCTCCCCGTCGGTCGCGCGATCAGACCGCGAACCTGCGCCAGCCGCGTAATCACCGCGTCCGCCATGCCGAGCGCGAGATACTCGTCGGCGTCGCCGGACCCCAGCGCAGTGAACGGCAGGATCGCGAGAGACATCGGCGCGCCGCTGACGGGTGGCGCCGCGCTCTCCGGACGTGGCTCGCGCGCATACCAACCCGCAATCCCGAGCACTGCGACAAGGAGCGCCCCTGAAGCAACCAGCGCCGCACGCCGCAGCCGCCAGGCGTCGCGCACGGGAGACGGTTGAATGGCCTGTGGAGGCGGCGGTTCGATGATTTCCCGGACGTCCGCGTCGAAGACATATCCTCGCCTGGGCACGGTATCGATGTACGGCCGGCCGCCGGGTTGCTCGCCGAGTGTCTTGCGGAGTGTGAACACGTGCTGTGAGAGGTTCGCCTCCTCGACGAACGTGTCGGGCCAGAGGCGCTGCATCAGCTCGCCCTTCTCGAGCAGACGCCCGCGATTCTCGACGAGCAGGCAGAGCAGGTCGAATGCCTTTGGCGTCAACGCCACCGGCTCGTCGTCGCGGAGCAGTCGCTTGGTGAGAAGGTCGAGCTTGAAAGGCCCGAACGTGTAGAGATGTCGCGTCACGGGAGCCATGGCCGGTTCGATTCTAGTCCGTCAAAACGGTGACGAAGCAACGTTTGAGGAGGCATTAACGGATCTTTGAGAGGTTTTTGGCCGTTTCTTGAAGACTCCGACTGCTGCTCCGACCTAGAGTCCGCCTCCGGCAAGTCTGATGGCTTGCCTTAGAGAAGGAGGAGTTTATGGCCGTTTACATGGTCGAACGTCAGCTTCCGGGCATCACCCCCGAACAGCTTGCCGGAGCCCAGCAAACAGCGATTGCGACAAGCCGTCGGTTCACCAGCGACGGAAAGGAAGTGCGGTACATCCGCAGCACGTTCGTGCCGGGGGAGGA
>CAZSNV010000590.1:0-1522 GCA_964608035.1 uncultured Gemmatimonadaceae bacterium
CCCGGCAGGGGTACGTCGTGTTTTCGATCGACATGATCGGCTACAACGACTCCTTTCAGTTGCCTCACGACGGCAACAAGAGCCGGGCGCAAGTGGTGGGAGATGTCCCGCTGCCGTACGAGGCGCGCATGTTTCGCGCGGACTTCGACTTCCCGGGGCCAGAGCTCTATGGGTTCAACCTCGGCGGCCTTCAGTTGTGGAACGGCATTCGGGCGCTCGATTTCCTGAGCGCGCTGCCGGAAGTCGACGCATCGCGTATTGCCGTCACCGGTGAATCCGGTGGCGCCACCCAAACGCTGCTGCTCATGGCCGCCGATGACCGCGTGCGCGTGGCGGCGCCGGTGAACATCATTGGCGCGGCCAAGCACCCGGGGTGCGGTTGCGAGAACCTGCCCGGGCTCTGGGTCGAGACGTCGACGATTGAGCTGGCGGCCACGTTCGCGCCGCGCCCGCTGCTGCTGGTCTCCGCCACGGAGGATCCGTGGACGAACTCCACGCCTCAGCGCGAACTGCCGATGGTGCGCCGGTACTACGACCTCTTCGGTGCCGCCGACCGGCTCGGGAACACGCATGTCAAAGCAGGTCACAACTACAACGCGCAGAGCCGCGCGGGCGTCTACGCGTTCTTCCGGACCCACTTGAATCCCCCTGGGCCGCCGATCGAGAACCCGCCGCCGACAGCCGTGGAGATGAAGACCCTGGGCGACCTGCGCGTCTTTCCGGACACCGTGCTGCCCAAGTCGGCCAGAACGGGACGAGCGATCGCGCAGGACTGGGTGCGGACGTCGGTGGCGGCCGTCACCACCGCGTTTCCCACCGACGCGGCATCGCTCGCCGCGTTTCGATCCACGTTTGGTCCGACGCTGGCTCTAGTGCTGAATGTCGAGAAGCCCGCTCCGGCCGCGCTGGTCCGCGCAGTGAATACCGAAGAGACGCGCGACGGGTGGACGCTCAGGCGGGAGCGCATCGGCCGACAGGGACGAGCGGATGCGGTCGAGCTCGAGTCCCTCCGCGGCAAAGCCGAACCGTCTGGTGTCGTCCTGCTGGTGGCGCCTGAAGCGCTGGGGCGCCTGCAGCTCGGCACCGGCCTCGCCGCCTTGCCATGGGTCCGCACGCTCCTCGAGACCGGTCGGGCGGTGTACCGCGTGCGCGGGTACGCCTCGGGACAGTTGCGCATTCCCGACCGGACGTGGGATTCATTTGCCGTGTCCGGCGCCTACAACCGGCCGAACGAAGTGCTGGCGATTCAGGATGTGCTGACGGCCATCGCCGGTATTCGGCAGACGCGACCCACGACGCCGCTGACGGTTGTCGGCCTCCAAGCGGCGGGATTGGGCGCGATCTTCGCGGCGGCCATTGACGGCGGCGGCGCGCGCCTGATCGCGGACCTGAACGGCGAAGATCCCGGTCTCGATCGCACCTTCCGGAGACTGATGCCGGTCGGCGCGATCCGCGAGGTCGGCGATTTGAAGACCGCCCTGCTGATGATGTCAGGGCAGGTGCACCTGCTGAATCCCGGTCC
>CAZSNV010000591.1:0-1519 GCA_964608035.1 uncultured Gemmatimonadaceae bacterium
CCAGGTTGAAGCGGCTGCCACGGGTGACCGGAATGTCCTTCTCGCCGTCGCGGGTGAAGGTCAGCTTCAGGCTGGCCGCGAACGGCGCGTGCAGGCGCGGCGGCAGAAGCTCGTCGAACCGGATGCGGGAGAGCTCACGCAGGCTCTCGATGATCGTCTTGCCCGGTGCAAACACCAGCGCGTTCTCAACGAATGGCGGCTCAGCGTCGGAATACTCGAGCGCCATGGCGAACTCGGTCGCCACGATGGCGCCGATGAGGATCGTCTTCCCCGCCCCCATGGCCAGGGCCAGGATGTAGCTCGGATAGTCGAGGGTCAGCGTCTCGCGGAGGCCTTCGAGCCTGTGCTCGCGGACGAAGGCGTCATCGGTCCTGATCCGTTCGATCAAACCGTCGTAGCCGATGTCGAGCGCGACGTCCTTGTGCGCGTCCAGTCCGAGGGCGCTGAGCCGATCGGAGACGCCGGGAATGAGGCGGAGGTAGAGCTCGCCGGTGCTCGGCGTGCCTTCCACCAGGCGGAGGTACCAGTACGTCTCCAGCGCCCGGATCTGCGGCTCGCGAAGATAGCGAGGCGAGCCATCCTCGTTGCGGGCATGGAGCAGGATCTCGCCGATGGCCGGGTGGGTGTCGTGCGCGTAGGCGGTCTCGCGCCATCCGGTAACACGCTCGGCGAGAATCTCGTGCAGCTCGGCCATTCGCACCGAGGGTAGCAGCGCCCAGGCCTACAGGAGCCGCACGGGGACCGTGGGCGAGGCGAACTTGCCTCACTCCGCCTGGATTCGGTGACGCTCACTGTCCTCGCGAAGCACATCGTGAATTTCCGCGGAGCGCGCCGCCCACACGCGCTCGCGGTAGGCGGTCCAATCGGTGATCGGCTCGATTGGCCTGCGGGCGTACTTCCTCAGAATGCCCAACTGCGATTGCCGGTGCGGGGCCGGTGCAAAGGTCACGACCAGCCGACCATCCCGCACGCGTTCGATCGCCAGGTCCCCGGCCTTGACGCCCAGCTCCTCGCGGACCTTCTTGCCAATGGTGATCTGGAACCGTTCTCCACCACGTTTGGCATGTCCAAGCCTGCGGTACGGACTTTCCCCATAAGTATGCGAATGTAGTTCGGTACGTCAACGTCGATGGCGGGGATGAGCGTCACGTTGCGCGATCTGGTTCGTATCGGTCTGGCGCTGATCATGGTTGTCTCCGGCATTGCCCATTTCGTGGCACCGCGCCCGTACGTGCAGCACCTCCCCGATGCCGTCCCCTTCCGGGGAGAGCTCGTTGCCATCACCGGCCTCATGGAGCTGATGCTGGTTGTCGGCCTCGTCGGCCCGCCGCGCTTCAGGCGACCGACCGGGCTCGCGCTCGCCGCGTTCCTGGTGCTCGTCTTTCCGGCCAACCTCTACGCGGCGGTGAGCCAGGTGCCGATCGAAGGCGTGCCCACCGGCTGGGTGCGATGGGCGCGGTTGCCATTCCAGATCCCGCTGATCGCCGCGGCGCTGTGGAGCACCGGGCGTCGCTGAGCG
>CAZSNV010000592.1:0-1508 GCA_964608035.1 uncultured Gemmatimonadaceae bacterium
GCGCCCGGTAAACGCGGGCAGTTCCGCGACGTTGCCCGACATCTTCGCCGGCCGGGACGGGTCGGCGATGAATACCGCGTCGGGTGACGTCGACGTGCGTATCCATCGATAGACCTGTTCCAGGGCGTCATCCCGCGTGCGATGCATGACGGTCCCTTCAAATGCCACCGGGAGAGACGGCCGGCCGAGGTAGGAGGCCAGGGTGGCCACCGCCATGGGCAGACAGAGACCCACGAGAACCCGGCTGGCCAACCGGCGAATGCCCTTCGTCAGGATCAGCGCCACGGCGGGAACGACAAGAAGCGTCTGGGCCGTGTTGGCGAGGTTGTGTTCGGTATCGTCCGGAAGAGAGATCAGCGGAACGATGAACAGCAGGCTGCAGGCGGCGACGACAAGGATCCGGTAGTGATCGCGCAACCGGTCGGTCGCGCGAAGCGCGCCCCAGCAGGCCATGGGCAGAAGGACGACGACGTTCAGCGCCAGCGCGACCGCCTTGAGTAATGTCACGCGGAGGGAAGGCGCCTGCATCGCCGAGCCACCGGCGAGGAACAAGTGATAGTACGTCGGCCCGGCAGCCACAGCTCCGCCGACCGCAGCCGCGGCGAAGCCCAGGGCGGCTTGCACCGGCGGGAACCCGGCGGCGCCGAGTCGGACCCGATTCACCACCGCGACGGCGACCGCGCCGCCGAACATGGATCCGACGACGGCCAGACCGATGAGAGGGCTGAAGGCCGTCATGACGGCGGCAATCGCTCCGATTGACAATCCGGTCCTCCACGACACGGCCTTTCCCATGAAGACAAACAACAGCGGAAAGATGAGGGCGATGGCAATCCCTCGGGAGGAGTTGTCGAGATACCAGGACACGTTCTGCCCGCGCCGCCAGTCCGCGGTGACGTAGAGGGCGCCCAGCAGTGGCTGGGTCATCAACGCCCCCGACTCCTGCTCGGAGACGAACGCGGTGTCGAGCGCGCTCATCGGCGCCGGCGCGCTGAACAGTTGAGTGCCCTGCACGACGGTCTTCCCGAGGGCAATAACGGGGCCCAGCAGGTTCACCCCGGCGAGCGCCAGAAACCCGACGAGTAACCCGGCATTCAGCGACCCCCAGCGATGAACGCCAATGGCGCCCGCGCCGATCCACAAGATGATGAGCCCGGTGGCGGTGATGACTTGAAAGGCATGGATCGGGTGGATAGCAAACGCCCGCCCGACGATGCTGGCGACATAGTGATGAAACCAGTAATACGGGAGCGGCTCTCCCGCGAAGAATGGATTCTCAGGGGTCGTGAAAGGACCTGGAAATCGGTTCGCAATCGCCGTATGCAGGAAGCCGTGCCAGGAAACCAGGACTCTCGGGTTCTGAAGCTGCAAGAACGTCGTGAGAAGCGTCGACGCCGCGGCGACGCCGACGACGATCAGAATCCAGGGTGTGCGCCGCTCGGCCGATGTCACTTCAGACCGCTGGGACGGTGTCATCAGCCACACGCGCCCGCTCAAAAGATCTTCTT
>CAZSNV010000593.1:0-1506 GCA_964608035.1 uncultured Gemmatimonadaceae bacterium
TCTGGTGCGAGTGGCCCTGCAGGACGGCCAGCACCTTGGGTGCGGCCCCGTCGATTACCGCGCGCACGCGCGCGGCGTTCTTGACGTGCGTATCGCCGGTCCCATCCAGTCGCTGGTGCACGAGCACCACGACCGGGTTCCGGGTCGCCGCCAAGTCGCTCGCCAGCCACGCCAGCTGGCTGTCGGGGATGTTGGTGTCGCGCCAGTCGAAGTTCTTCCTGCCGTAGGGCGCACCCGTGGCGGTGAAGCACGCGTCGAGCGCGACGACGTGCAGGGCGCCGTCGCCGCCTCCGCGGAACGGGACGTCGAACGAATACGGCGCCGGTTTGGCCGCGGTGTTCGCGAAGAACTCCGCCTTGGTGAGCGTCTCGACGCAGTGATTGCCCAGCACGTAGTACCGGTCGGCGCGCACCCGCGCCCATTCCGTCTCGATGGCCTTGAGGTAGCCGACTTCGCGCGCCACGATCTCCTCCGTGGCGGTCGGTCCGGCCGTGTCCACCATGTCCCCGAGCGCGGCGACAAACGCCAGGCCCGTGGCATCGGCCCGGGCCGTGTCGCTCAGCCCTTGCACGGCAGCTTGCATTTTCGGCAGCGAGTCGCGGTAGAACCGTGTTCCGGCCGGAGCTTTGTCCGCGTAGTGGACGTCGGTGATCAGGCCAAAGCGGACGACGGGACGGGCAGAGGATTGGCCGAGGACGGCGTCGGCGGCGAGGATTCGGCCGCGCGCCGGCCAGGCGACATGGGTGGCCGCAGCCGCGACCACAAGAGTGCCGTGAATCAGAAAGTGACGTCGGGAGGGAGCCGGGTGGTCAGACAAGGGGGAGGCTGCGGATCAAGTTTGAAGTGTGAAGCCAGAAGTCAGAAGTAACTTCTAACTTCTGGCCTCCAACTTCAGACTTAACCCGCGCTCTTCAGGCCGTCACCGCTACCGGCGCCGGCTGGGGCATCCGGAACGTCTTCCGCACGTACTCCATGTTCTTGCGCGTGTCGGCGACGAGATCCATGCTGGGCGCACCGGTCTCGAGCACGTACCAACCGCGATAGCCGGCGTCGTACAGCTCGTTCGCCATGCGCGGCCAGTCGATCCGGCCGGCCGGGTCTCCCAGGAGCATGCCACCCGCCAGCTTCACGTGCACCTGGCCGATGCGCTTGGCCCCGTACATCTTCGGCTCGGCGTAGATGTCCTTCACGGTGGGACGGCCGACGACGTTGTGCGGATCGTAATAGACGTTGACGTAGTCAGACTGGATGAGATCCATGAGCATGACCGCGTGCTCGGCCGAGATCGTGATCTCCAGACCCATGACAACACCGAGTTTTTCGCCGTAGCGCCCCAGTTCCTTCATCATGGAGACGAAGACGCCCACGGCCGCCTTGTCGGTCGGGTCGAGCTGGGTCAAGACTGGGTTCAGGATGTTCTGGGTGCCGATGTTGTGGGCAATTTCGATCGCCTCGGCGAGGAGGATGGCTGACCCCGGGTTACTGGCAAGCGGCCCCCGCCCCTGC